>NZ_JAMXAX010000207.1 GCF_023913775.1 Acidovorax facilis | reverse complement strand
CTGCCGAACCGCCTCCAGTTTGAACTCCCGCGTGTACTGCGCACGCACTTGCTTGTCACTCATTGCTCAACTCCTTGTCGGTATTTTCAACAAGGGTTAAGAACTCCACTTTTCAGGGGCAACCTCAGCCTACCTTATCTCAAAAACTGAATTTACGTTGTTCCATTTTTTTGGCTCGGCGGTCGGTCAAAACGCAGGATCATTTTCAACGCTACGTGTGCTCCCATCCCGACACTGCTTTAGGCCATTGCCCCCGCGCTTTCGGGCCGCGACTCGTCCCAAGTCCACAACAAACTGGCGGTGAAACCGCTTCAAAGTCGGAGCCTGCGTCCGATAGATTCTGCCGTGCCGTCCAGGCAACAACGTCACGGTATCTGCCACTTGCGGTCAGGTGCCCACACCATGGCCGCCCCGACTACGGGTATCAGAGTAAGAGCTGACATTGGCGGCGGGCTTGCTGCCGCCAGGGTGTTTTAGGTCTGCTGGTGACGAGTGCGAACAAGAATTACTGACGTGAAGCAGGCCTCTGCATGACGGTTGGCGCCTACTCGTCTGATACCACGCGCTCTTTCGATGAAAACGACTGCCGCTATCCGGTGCGTCGCTGGTAGCCTTCGGCGAATCGGCGGAAGATGTGCCCTTCGCCAGTCTCTTGGGGCAGGCGCATAGTTTTGATTCATATGCCTTAAAGTTAGCGAACCTTTGGGCTCATGCTTGATGCTTTGAATGCGATGAGGAAATCGGCGAACCATGGCATAGGCATCGAATGTTGGGATAACTGCGATTGCATCATCTATAGATGAATCGCTTTTTGAATTGAGAAGGAAAGAATGAGCCAAGAAGTCCATCCGAATCAAGCCGACGAAGCCGATCCTCTTGCGCCTGCTGAACGTGCACGCTCCAACTTTGTGCGCGGCATGGTGCAGTGCCCTAGCCGCTCACCACTCAATTCTGTGACGTGGTCCGAGCCGACTCCCAGGCGCATCGTGCAGTTCTGGAATGACCTTAGGCACTTGCCTGACGATGTAAAAGCCTGCATGGATTCGTGGCGCCCTCTCGAAAGGATTGGGTTCGAGTTGGAGGTCTTCGATGAGGACTCGGCAAGATCATTCATTCGAAACCGACTTGGACGCCGGCATGAGCAAGCCTTCGATAGGTGCTACCACCCTTCGATGATGTCAGACTACTTTCGTTACTCTTACGTGCTAGTAGAAGGGGGCTTCTACATTGATGCCGACGATGTTTATCACGGAACACCGATTGACCACTTATTCGCAGATGGACGACTAAAGCTCCAGCCTTTCTGCTACGACATCCCATCGTCTCAAATGGTGGCGGCGTCGACCTTTACTAAGCCAGGAGTTAATCAGTCGGGTTGGATCTTCTACTTCAACACGACGCCTTTGATTGCATCTCGCAATCATCCCATCGTTGAGAGAGCACTGTTGAACGCCACCTTATCCCTTGAGGCAGACTTACCGAGCGGACTGCCCGAGGTCCAGGCTTCAACCGGCCCTGGAAATCTCACCAGATCGGTCTTCGAGGTAATAAGCGAAGGATGCTCGCCGGATTCGATTGCGGTGGCGCATGATTGGGAACAGATATCCACTAGCCAGTGGCCGCTGAGCTATCGCAACGATTCGAGAAACTGGAGGCTCTCGAATCAAAAGGCGTATCGGGCATCCCAAAATTTGGACGTTCGATGAATCTGACACGCCCGCCCCAGGTGGCGTTTCGTCAAATACTTCGCCTTGTACATGGCATTCGCAAGATGCTACCGAAGCAGACGTCGCATTCATTCGGAAATCGACGAATTCCGCACGGTCAGACAATCGAAAAGATCTACGTAATCAACCTTGATCGAGAGCCCGGCCGCTGGTTGCGCATCAAGCAGGAACTCCGCCGCATACGGGACAGACTCGGCAATGACCTTCTAGACCTTACCGAAAGATATGCTGCTGTCGATGCGAGGGACTTTCTGCATAACCCCTCAGTAGATGCAGACGTCGATCCCTATTACACGTTAGCGGATCAGCTCTTCGTAGAACCTCAGCCGCAGACACTTCCAACGCGATTCGACCTCGATGCACGGATCCAGATGACCAGGGCCGAAGTGGCGGTTGCCAGATCACACATTGAGGTTTGGAGGCGTATCGCGTGTGGTGAGCAAACACACGCCCTCATCCTTGAGGACGACGTGTGGTTCCATCCTGGCTTCGCGCGCCATATAGACCAAGCTTGGAAAGATGTCGTAGCCGAGAGCAATGAGCATGAAGACGTCGACGTCATCTACGTGTCCTACTTAGAGGCTAGGCATGGTGCGCCAAAGACCTTCGTATCGAGCGCTGTGTTCCGACCGGTGCGGGGGCTATGGCATCTTTCAGGATACATACTTTCCAGGCAAGGCGCGCAAAGGCTTCTTCGTCTACTACCTTGTCGTGGGCCGGTCGATCTTTGGATCAATCATCAGTTCAGCGTGTTGAACGTCCGGGCAACCAGGCGGTCTCTTGTCCGGCAAAGGACCGATACGGCCTCTACGAATTCGTACTCCATTCTTCCAACGCTTTCCACGATTGGCGCAATCAACAGCGAAGGCGCGGCCCTTTTTAAGGTTCGGCCAACTCAGCTTCCGGTTTTTGCGTTCGGCCCAGCGATTTCGGGCCAATCATCCCTAGCAATAGCATTGTCCATGCTTGGATACCGATGCTGCAGCGATCTAGATTCGCTTCCGTCGTTTGAGTTGACGCGGCTCCTTGAAGGCAGTGTTGAACGGGTCTTCAACGCATATGTCAATGTGGGATGTCTGGAGTCGATGGTGGGAGAGCTTCGACGTCTCTATCCACAGGCGAAGTTCATAGTGACAGCAGCCCTAGCCGACGGTGCGACGCCAACAAGTTGGAGCGTTCCAGCCGTCCTCGAAGGCGCGGACGTTGTCGTGCTTGATACACGCAGCGCGCACGCTTGGCGAATCCTCTGTGAGCACCTTAGGTGTGCGCCCCCTTCCTGCTCATTTCCATGGGTGAACGAGTTAGGGCAACGACACATCGTCGAAGCAGATGTGCTACCAGAGTTTGCTTCAGGGGGCCAAGCTCCAAAGCGAGATCAGTCGCCGTGGGTCGTTGAGTGCGGCCACAGTGGATGGCGAGGTGTGCAGGTCGCGCCACCGGAGCATGCGAGTGAGATCAAGTGGAGCGCCAACGATGAGCACTCGGGCCGCCTCGACCGGCGGCACTGGTCGGCAAGGACAGATACCTTTACTGGCAATTTGGCTTTGTTCCGCCCGTCTAACGTCGAATTTGACAGCACGGAGGGCGTAACGATCCACGTCAGGAAGGAAGAATTAGGCGTCAGACAATACAGCGCGGGTGCATTGACCAGCCACGACCATTACCTCTTCGGCAGATTCGAAGCAACTTTCGAGGCTTCCAACGTGCCTGGGTTGGTCACCGGGTTCTTTCTACACCGGAACTCACCGCATCAAGAAATTGACATCGAAATTGCCGGCAATATGCCAACCCGACTCGTTGTCAACGTTTTCTACAACCCGGGGGGTGAAGGTGCGCCGTTCGACTATGGCTACCGTGGTGCTCCAAGCCACATCGAGTTGGGCTTCGATGCGTCGAAAGGTTTGCATAGATACGCAATTGAGTGGACCCCTTGCGAGATCCGATGGCTCGTGGACGATCGCCTTGTTCATAGACGAGTGCTCTGGAATCCAACTCCGATTCCACATTTGCCGATGAAGCTTCATGTCAACACCTGGCCCAGCAGATCCAATCAGCTTGCGGGGCGGCTCCACCCCCGCCTGCTTCCTGCCAGGACCTACGTTCAATCGATTCGCGTGACAGCACACGGCTCACCTTTGATCGAGCGTCAAGCTGAAACTTGCTCAACTCCGGTTGAAGCGCTTTTTATCGGTGATATCTCATGAAGATCCTCTCCTATAACCCCGGCCATGATGGAGCATTTGCTTATCTGGAAGATGGTCGTTTGGTGTTCTCAGTTGAGGCCGAGAAGGGATCAAGGTACAGGCACTCACCCCTGACTGTTCCTGATGTATTTGATGCCCTGGCCGAAACTCAGGACGTTCCAGACGTGATATGTAGAGGGGGATGGTGGCCGGGCGACTCTCCGCAGAGTCAGCGAACGGCGCCTAGCTACTTTGACAGCGATTGCAATCAAGTGGTAGTCAGTAAAAAGCGCCTTCTGGGAAGAACCGTCGACTTCTTCTCCTCATCTCACGAACGCTCTCACCTCCTTGGCGCATTTGGTATGTCCACCTTGCCGATGGGGACCCCCTGCTATGCGCTACTTTGGGAAGGGGTCATCGGCGCTTTTTACGAGATCAACGCAGAGTTGAACGTGAAGAAGATCGGTAATGTCATGTCCGAGCCCGGACATCGCTACGCGATGCTTTACGCGATCGCGGATCCGTCTTTCGACAAAAGCTCTGCAGAATACTCCCGGCTTTCTGATGCCGGAAAGTTGATGGCGCTCGCTTCCTTTTCGAAGAGAAGCCAGCCATCAGTAGAAGAGGAACGGATCATTTCCTTCCTTCTGCAGGATTGTCAGCACCTCAAGCCTCAGCAATGTGAAGCCCTGAAAGGCTTGCGGCACTACAACGTGGGGCTTGAAGATCAGGAGTTCCGCAACTTTGCAGGCATTTTCAGTGATCGTCTATTCGAACGCTTCCGCAGATTCGCTGAAACGAATCTGAAGCGAGGCATGCCATTGCTGATTTCTGGAGGCTGTGGACTCAATTGCGACTGGAATACGAAGTGGATAGAATCCGGTTTGTTTTCCGAAGTATTCGTCCCTCCGGTCGCAAATGATTCGGGGTCAGCAATTGGTACCGCCATTGACGCGCAGTTCTATTTTACCGGCGATCCTAAAGTCACGTGGAACGTCTATTCTGGATTAGAATTTTTAGCCGACGAAATTGTTGATCCCAATTATTTCGATGAGTGGGAGTCGAACGTGGCGACCGTGGCAGAGTTGTTGGACAGTGACTTAATAATTGGGTGGGTGAATGGCCGATACGAGATCGGTCCGCGCGCGCTCGGAAATCGCTCCATCTTAGCTGCGCCATTCTCAGCCAGCACCAGAGAGCGTCTCAACGTTATAAAACAGCGAGAACAGTTCCGCCCAATCGCTCCCGTCTGCTTGGAGGAAGATGCCCGCAAGTGGTTTGCATGCAATCGTTCAAGCCCGTTCATGCTCTACACCTACCGGGCCTCCACCGATGCGCTCGCAGCTGTGACCCATGTGAATGGTACAGCGCGCCTTCAAACAGTTTCCTCACTGACGAACCGTCCGCTGTTTGAATTGCTTACGGCATTCAAGTCGTTAACCGGCTATGGGGTCTTGTGCAATACATCTCTCAATTTCAATAGCAAGGGGTTTATCAACTCAATGTCTGACCTGTCGGCCTATACTCTGGAACATAACCTTGACGGATTTGTGGTCGAAGGACGAATGTACATGCTCAAATCGTCACTTAGATATCAGAAGTATTTATGTAACGACAAGCGACGCTTAGCAAAAGCGTTGACAGGCTTTTAGCGCCGCTTCTCCTATGCGGGAAGGCGTCACGTCCAAGACGCGGTTGTCGGCAGTGGCGTTCCTCAATATCTCCAATCTATTCGGTTTGCGTCTGAAATCCACCTTCCCAACCTAACAAGATGAACGTCCGCATTCGCCAACACCGGACGCTTTCCGGCCGAGCCTCAGCGGCTGCAACCAGCCTTGAGCGGGCGCCCCGAACACCCCAAAAGCGAGAACCCCGGGCCCACGAGGTCAAAGCGGCAACCTTGGCTGCCATGCGGCAACAGTGCCTCTCTTACGGCCAAGGCAATGCCCCGGGACCCGATGCCCAATACAGGTTCAGGCAAAACGTGACTGAAGTGCTTAACGAGCTGCGAAACGAGTCACCCGCAGAGCGGGCTGCACGTCTGCGCCTCTACAGCAAAAACGGGCGTTTGTTGCCCATCGTAAGGGGCACTGCACGTCGCACATGGAGCATTGCTCTACACATCCAGTTCGCGCCGCTCCTGCCCCTGTCCACAGGACTGCTACTTCGCGGAAGTCATCCCGCTGGACGGACCAACTCTGCGAAAACCCCGGTCCCGCGCCATGAACGCCTCCAGCATGTGCGGAACGAGTGCCATAGCATCCACCGCCTCCCCATAAGTCTGAGCATGCAGCGCCGCATACCGGTCCAGTTCCGCTTTGAGACTGGCCGTGCAGGTGAAGGTCAGCTTGACGCTCTCCGTCCTGGGCAGCGGCCCCAGCCGCAATTTCCTCGGAGTGCTCATCGTGGACCTCCCTTACCACCACTGACGAACAACGGCTGGTAGGGCCTCAGCACCAGATCCCGGTTCACGATCACCCGCACCGCCAGCCCCGGTCGCGCGGTCAGCGTGGGCTGCAAGTTCAGGTTGCGCCGCGTCATCTCCTGCCCCACCTGGTTAACGCTGTCCTGCAGCCCGTCCCTCCCAGCAATCACGACGCGGTTGCCGTTCTGCCGGTTCTCGGGAGCGGCCAGCTCAGCGCCCACCCCTAGCAAGGTCGTCA
>NZ_JAMXAX010000206.1 GCF_023913775.1 Acidovorax facilis | reverse complement strand
TCGCGCGATTTTAGGGGTGCCGCGTGACACCCCTCATCCGCAAGCGCTCTTCCGCCCGGTTGCAGGTGGCCTATTCTGTAAGCTTCGTGCCAGTCAGTGGCTTGTAAGTGCCACGGCCGACAGTACCGCCCAATTCCAATTCCATCAGACCCAGGAGACAACACCATGAGTGCGCCCACATCCGCCATCGAGTCCGTACTGGTTGAGAACCGCGTGTTCCCGCCCTCCGATGCGATCGTCAAAGCCGCCCGCGTGTCAGGCATGGCGGGCTACGATGCGCTGTGTGCCGAAGCCGAGAAGGACTTCGAAGGCTTCTGGGCGCGCCTGGCGCGCGAGAACGTGCAGTGGTCCAAGCCGTTCACGCGCACGCTGGATGAATCCAACGCACCGTTCTACCAGTGGTTTGCCGACGGCGAACTCAATGCCTCGGCCAACTGCCTGGACCGCCACATCGGCACGCCCACCGAGAACAAGACCGCCATCCTCTTTGAGGCCGACGATGGCGCGGTCACCAAGATCACCTACAAAGAGTTGCTGGCCCGTGTGAGCCAGTTTGCCAACGCCCTCAAGGCCCATGGCGTGAACAAGGGCGACCGGGTGCTGATCTACATGCCCATGACCATCGAAGGTGTGGTGGCGATGCAGGCCTGTGCCCGCATTGGCGCCACGCACAGCGTGGTGTTTGGCGGCTTCAGCGCCAAGGCGGTGCACGAGCGCATCATTGACGCGGGTGCCGTGGCCGTGATCACCGCCAATTACCAGATGCGGGGTGGCAAAGAGCTGCCGCTCAAGGCCATCATCGACGAAGCCCTGGCCATGGGCGGCTGCGATACCCTCCGCAATGTGTTTGTCTACCAGCGCACGGCCACGGCCTGCAACATGGTGGCCGGGCGCGACAAGACCTTTGCCGAAGCACTGGCAGGGCAAAGCACCGAATGCGCGCCGGTGGCTGTGGGTGCCGAGCATCCGCTGTTCATCCTCTACACCAGCGGCTCTACCGGCAAGCCCAAAGGCGTGCAGCACAGCACCGGCGGCTACCTGCTGTGGGCCAAGATGACCATGGACTGGACGTTCGACCTGCGCGCTGACGATGTGTTCTGGTGCACGGCTGACATCGGCTGGATCACGGGCCACACCTACGTGGCCTACGGCCCGCTGGCTGCAGGCGCCACGCAGATCATCTTTGAAGGCATTCCCACCTTCCCGAACGCAGGCCGCTTCTGGCAGATGATCGAGCGCCACAAGTGCACGATCTTCTACACCGCCCCTACCGCCATCCGCTCGCTCATCAAGGCGGCTGAAGCCGACGAGGCTGTGCATCCCGCACGCTCGGACCTGTCGAGCCTGCGTATCCTGGGCAGCGTGGGCGAGCCCATCAACCCCGAAGCCTGGATGTGGTACCACAAGAACGTGGGCGGCGAGCGTTGCCCCATCGTGGACACTTTCTGGCAGACCGAAACGGGCGGCCATGTCATCACGCCGCTGCCCGGCGCCACGCCGCTGGTGCCCGGCAGCTGCACGCTGCCCCTGCCCGGCATTACCGCTGCCATCGTGGACGAAATGGGCAACGATGTGCCCAACGGCTCGGGCGGTATCCTCGTCATCAAACGCCCCTGGCCCAGCATGATCCGCACCATCTGGAACGACCCCGAGCGTTTCAAGAAGAGCTACTTCCCCGAAGAACTCAAGGGCTACTACCTGGCGGGGGATGGGGCGGTGCGCAGCGCCGATCGGGGCTACTTCCGCATCACTGGCCGTATCGATGACGTGCTAAACGTCTCGGGGCACCGCATGGGCACGATGGAGATCGAATCGGCCCTGGTCTCCAAGACCGACCTCGTCGCCGAGGCCGCCGTGGTGGGCCGCCCCGACGATGTGACCGGTGAAGCCATCTGCGCCTTCGTGGTGCTCAAGCGTTCCCGCCCCACGGGCGAAGAAGCCAAGCAGATTGCCAACGAACTGCGCAACTGGGTCGCCAAGGAAATCGGCCCCATCGCCAAGCCCAAGGACATCCGCTTTGGCGATAACCTGCCCAAGACCCGCAGCGGCAAGATCATGCGTCGGTTGCTGCGCAGCATCGCGAAGGGCGAGGCCATCACGCAGGACACCAGCACGTTGGAAAACCCCGCAATCCTGGATCAGTTGGCTCAGACCAACTGATCCAGAAGGCGCCGTGTAACGGCGCCAGCGCGCAGCGCTTGCGGGGTTTGGGGGCACTCATATCGCGTAGCGATGTGACGTGCCCACAAAATCGGATGGTGCTCCACTGCGGGTGATCAAAGCCCAGACCAACTGATCCAGGAGGCGCCGAAAGGCGCCGGCGCAGCGCCTGCCGGATTCGGGGACACTCATATCGCGTGGCGATGTGACGTGGCCACACAATCCAGTCGCTGGTCCACCGCGCTTGCGGGGCACCCTAGGGCTCCGCTCCTCCCTGGTCCTCTCTGTAGGACACTGCCTGAAATCTCCCGCGTGAGGTCGGTGACGGCCCGTGCATGCGTTACAACGGCGCATGGCGCTTGCGGATCTTCGCCTGGGCGCTGCCTACAGGAGGTTTTCATGCATCTGCGTTCCATCGTTCTTTGGGTGACGGTTTTAGCCATTGCTGCACTCGCCGCCCTCAATTGGCCCGCTCTGGCCGCACCATCCCTGGTGTCGCTCGGCATTGTGGTCTTTGAGGCTCCGCTGGGGCTCATCATGTTGGGCCTCACGGGCCTGCTGGGCATCTTTTTTATCGTCTATGTCTTGTCGCTCCAGGGTTCGGTATTGATGGAGACGCGCCGTCATACCAAGGAAATGCAGGTCCAGCGCGAACTGGCGGACAAGGCGGAAGCCTCGCGTTTTACGGAGTTGCGGGCTTTTCTGGATGCTCAGCACCAGCAGGCGCACGCCACTGTGTTGGCGCGGCTGGATGAACTGGAAGCGCACCTGGCAGCGCGTGCCACCGAGTCCGACAACTCCACCGCAGCGTATGTGGGGCAGCTTGAGCACCAGCTGCGAACGCGCGGGCTGGAGGCGGTGCCGGTCGTTTCTCGGGTGTGATCAGAGGGGCCCGCAGATTTTCGTTGCTGTGTCCTGCAATTTGCCCGCGCCCTGAAGAGCAAAAACAGGTTTTAGAAACTAAAAAGGCCGCGTCACAGTGCGTGGCGTGGCCTTTCACCAAGGGGCTATGCCGCCCCCTGGGGTGGTTTTGAGGCGATCTACTTCTGCGTCAGCACCCACGCAGCCAGCTTCTTGGCTTCTGCATCGTTGACCTGTGCGTTCGCAGGCATCGGAACTGGACCCCACACTCCCGCGCCGCCCTTGACGATCTTGGCGGCCAGCTTGTCCACAGCATCTTTCTGACCGGAGTATTTGGCAGCCACATCCTTGTACGAAGGGCCCACCAGCTTTTTGTCCACAGCGTGGCACGCCATGCAGTTCTTCGAGGTTGCCAAGGCCAGATCGGCCATGGCGGGTGCCGCAACCGACAGCGTCATGGCAAGGGTGATCAGGGTACGCTTCATGGTGGGAATTCCTGTGGTTGAGTTACAGTTCTTTAATGGAATTGTAGTGGCTTGGGTTGACAGGGATTTGTCCGGGGTCAACCGGGCGGTTTCGGCCTTTTCTGGAGATCGCGATGTACCTGCTGGGTCTTTCACTGTTGCTTCTGGCATTGAAGTATTTCGAGGTTGGACTCGTGGCCGCCTGGTCCTGGTGGTGGGTGCTGGCGCCCTTTGGTGCCACGGCCTTATGGTGGGCCTGGGCTGATTCCACGGGATATACGAAACGTAAAGCCATGGAAAAGATGGAGCAACGCAAGCAGGACCGGATCAACAAGAACAAGGAAGCCCTGGGCATGCGCCCGCGCAAACCTCGTTGACTCCAAGACTCTGCAGCCGCCGGTCGCCGCTCCGATCCTGGGGCGGGTATGGCAAGGTTGTGTTACAGAAAAGAGCCCATCATCGCTGCAAGTGGCAAGACGGCCATCATCACGGGTGTCACCGGGCAGGATGGCGCCTATCTGGCAGCGTTTCTGCTGAACAAGGGTTACCAGGTCATAGGCACCCATCGACGGACCAGCAGTGTGAATACCTGGCGCCTTCAGGAGCTGGGCGTGATGGGCCATCCCCATTTGCTGCTGGTTGATTTTGATCTGACCGACCCCGGCTCTGCCATTGCACTTCTGCAAAAATTCCGTCCGGACGAGTTGTACAACCTGGCGGCACAGAGCTTTGTGGGAGCGAGTTTTGACGCTCCGACCACTACGGCGCTTGTCAATGGCCAAGGGGCATTGAATCTGCTGGAAGCTGTCCGGCTGGTGGACCCCCACATACGCTACTACCAGGCCAGTTCCTCCGAGATGTTCGGTGGGGTGGGTCAAACGCCGCAGTGCGAGACCACCCCCTTTTGTCCGCGCAGCCCTTATGCGGTGTCCAAGCTGTTTGCCCACTGGATGACCATCAACTACCGGGAAGCTTATGGCATCTATGCCGTCAGCGGCATTCTGTTCAACCATGAAAGCCCCCTTCGGGGCAGTGAATTTGTGACACGCAAGATATCGAATGCGGTGGCCCGCATGGCCCACGGCGAAAGGGGGGTGCTCGAATTGGGCAACCTGGATGCGCGTCGCGACTGGGGTTTTGCGGCCGAGTACGTCGAAGGCATGTGGCAGATGATGCAGGCAGACAGGCCTGGTACCTACGTGCTGGCAACCGGCCGCCAGCAGACCGTGCGCGACTTTGTGCGTATGGCGTTCTCGGTTACCGGAATATCCCTGGAGTTTGCGGGTGCCGCTGCTTCGGAAGTGGCCGTGGATGTGGGGACAGGGCGCGTTGTGGCGAGCGTGGATCCCGGTTTCTTTCGCCCTGCAGAGGTGGATATCCTGGTGGGCGACGCCTCCCGGGCCCGGGCCGAACTGGGTTGGGAGGCGCGCACCTCCGTAGAGCAGATCTGTCGAATGATGGTGGAAGCAGACTTGCGGCGCACTTATCCCGGGGCCCGATGATGGTGAACCACTACTGTGCGCCCTGCTGGCTGCTGTGTGAGGTGGCCCGATGAGGGTAGCTTTTGGCGTCAGCGTGCTGGCACGTACTGTCCAGCAGGGTGGTGTGGATGGCATTGGTACCTACACCCGGGAGCTGATGGCTGCCATGCCGCCGTCAGCGCAACTGCAGCCGTATCTGTTCGATGCTCCGGCGAGCCTCTGGCAGGGCGCGACACCTGCGATGTCCTTTGGACCTTTTGCGCGGCAGGCCCTGGCCGCCACGCTGCCGGGGGTGGACTTTGGCAGGGTGCGCCGCGCGCTCTGCTCGGGGATTGATGTCATCCATGCCACCGACCATCTGGTCCCGCGCTTGCGTGGAACGCCGGTGGTGGCGACGATTTTTGATGCGATCCCGCTCTCTCACCCCGAGTGGGTCCGATACCGGTTCAAGGGCCTGAAAAACGAATTGTGGCGGCGCACGGCGTTCTGGGCGCAGCAGGTCATCACGATTTCAAATTACTCCCGCCAGGAGATCGCTACGCATTTCCGCCTGCCCGAAGAGCGGATCACTGCTATTCCTCTGGGTGTAGGTTCGCAGTGGTTTGCTCCGGTCGATGAGTCCGTGGAAAAAGCCGTGCGGGATCGGCATGCATTGCCAGACCGCTATTTTGTGAGCGTCGGTACCCTGCAGCCGCGCAAGAACATCAGCCGCCTGCTTTTGGCCCATGCCAGCCTGCCCGAGCCTCTGCAGCGGGAGTTTCCGTTGGTGGTGGTCGGCAAACCGGGCTGGGGATGCGAAGACGTTGTCGCCCAATTCAACGGGGGAGCGCTCAAACATGTCCGCTGGCTGCAGCATTTGCCAGATGTCGATCTTCAGGTGGTTATCAAGCGTGCAACGGCCCTGGTGTTCCCGTCGCTCCACGAGGGATTCGGACTGCCGGTTCTGGAAGCCTTTGCGGCGGGGGTGCCGGTGGTGGCGTCCAACACGACCTCCATCCCGGAGGTTGCGGGGGATGCGGCCTTGCTGATTGATCCTCTGCGCATCGACGAACTTGCGGATGCGATGCGCCGAGTTGCCGAGAACTCCGAACTGGCGGGCCAACTGGTTGCGCGCGGGCGTGATCGCGTGCGTGCTTTTACTTGGCAAGCGTGCGCAGAAAAAACCTTGCGCGTCTACGAGTCGATGGTCTGACTACTCGCGATGGCAACTTCAACCACCAATCCCACCGTATCCGTGCGCCAGAGGCAAGTTCAATTGTTGTGGCTTGACATCTGGAGCGCCATGGTGGCGTGGCGCTTTTGGTGTTTTATGGGCTGGAACGATGTCGCCAAGCAGTATCGGCGGACCTTTCTGGGGCCTGTCTGGATTACGCTGCACACGGCCATTTTCATCGTTGCTTTTGGCTTGATCGGCGCTCAACTGTTCAAGTACCCGGCCGAGTGGTACCTGCCGTATTTTTGTGCCGGGCATGTGCTGTTCGGGTACTTCAGTGCGCTGATCAACGAGGGCTGCTTGACCTATATCGGCTCGGACGCGTTTTTGAAGCAGACGCCTTACCCCAAGATGGCGTTTGTGTTTCGCACCGTGTTTCGATGCTCCATCCTGATGCTGCACAGCGCGATCATTGTGTTGGCCGTCTTGTGGTGGGCGGGGC
>NZ_JAMXAX010000205.1 GCF_023913775.1 Acidovorax facilis | reverse complement strand
CACTGGCGGGCACTTCCGGCGCTGCGCACGGGCCTGCTGCGTGGGCGGCCGACGCATCGCTGGAGCCCGCCGAGTGCATCGCCCCCTCCCGCCCCGGCGGCGGGTTCGACCTGACCTGTGGCCTGGCCACCCAGGCGGTGCAGGTGGTGCGCCCCGCACGCCCACCGCTGCAAACACGCTACCTGCCCGGCGGCATCGGCGCCGTTGCGTTTGACCAGGTTGCCACCGGACGGCTGGGCGGGCCGGGCACGCTGGTGGCGTTCTCCAGCGGCTCGCTGCTCAACATCGCGCAGGGCCGCTTCGGCCCCCATCCGGTGAGCGCCGTGCGCTGGATCGCCACGCTGGGCACCGACTATGGTGTGGTGGCCGTGCACCGCGATTCGCCCCACCAGCGCCTGCAAGACGTGGTGGCCGCGCTGCGCAAGGACCCGGCCCGCGTGGTGTTTGGCGCTGGCGGCACCCTGGGCAGCCAGGACTGGATGAAAGCCGCCCTGCTGACCCGCGCCGCCGGGCAGGACCCCAAGCGCATGCGCTTTGTGTCATTCGAAGGCGGCGGCGAGGCGCTCAAGGCCCTGCGCGGCGGCCACATCGGCGTCTTTACCGGCGATGCCGCCGAGGCCCGGCAGGCCCTGGAAAAAGGCGCACCCCTGCGCTTTCTGGCCGTGCTGGCCCAGGCCCGCCTGCCCGGCGCACTGGCCGATCTGCCCACAGCCCGTGAGCAGGGCGTGGACCTGGTCTGGCCCACGGTGCGCGGCCTGTACATGGCCGCCACCGCCCCCGATGCCGCCGTGCGCGCCTGGGTGGCAGCTTTTGCCGAGGCGCTGGCCGCCCCTGGCTACGCAGCTCTGTGCAACCAATACGGCCTGTACCCGTTTGCGCGCACCGGTACGGCGCTGGAGGAGTTTGTGCAACGCAGTCTGGCCGACTACCGGCAACTGGCGCAGGAGCTGGGCCTGCGGTCCTGGCCGCGCTGAGGCGGCTACTGCAGAGCCCGTGCGGTGGTCTCAGAGGATCTCTGGCCCGCTCACTTCTCCAGCCACCACTGGATCACCACCTTGGCCAGGAAGCCCAGAAACCCCACGCCCAGGCCCAAAAACAGCACAAAGGTGCCAAACCGCCCTGCCTTCGATTCCCACGCCAGCTGCCCGATGATGAACAGCATGTAGGCGATGAACGCGCCCACGCCATAGGTGAGGAAGAAGCCCGAGATCTGTGCCTCGGTGAAGCCAAAAATCACGATGCCCCTCCAGGCGTGCGCGCCGGTGCAGCGGGTGCAGCCAGGTCGCGCTCGGGCAGACTGGATGCGTCCACCAGGTCGCGGTAGGCGTGCCAGCTGGCGTGGCCCAGCATGGGCATCACGGCGATCAGTCCCAGCAGCAGCGAGCCCAGGCCCAGCAAGGTAAAGCCCAGAATGATCGCCGCCCAGAACGCCATGGGCAGCGGGTTGACCACCACGGCCTGCCAGCTGGTCAGCACCGCCTGCAGCAGCGTGGCGCGGCGGTCCAGCAGCAGCGGCATGGCCACCACACTGGACGCAAAAATCGGCGCTGCCATCAGGCTGCCCAAGGCCAGCCAGATTTCAAACAGCCAGCCATCGCGCGCCATGACCACGTGGCGCAGAAAGTCGAGCGGTGTCTCGATCGGCACCGGCGCCAGCAGCGTGATGAGCGCCGCCGAAGTCATGACCCAGCCCGAGGCCGCCAGCGCCAGCAGGGCGCCAAACTGCACCATGCACCAGTAGTCGTTGCCCCATTTGTTCACGTGGCTGTTCTGCCAGTTGAACCAGGTCTTGAGCACCACGCCCAGGCTGGCGGGCTCGCCACGCTCCAGCGCGCGGCTCAGCGCATACAGGCTGGTGGCCAGCACCGGCGCCACCACCAGAAAGCCCGACAGCGCCCCCGCCAGCAGCCAGAAGCGGTGGTGCGCTACGGCAAAGATGGCAGCCCCAAACAGCGTGAGTGCCAGCCCATGGGCAAAGCTGATCCAGCCCGCCCGCGCCATGTCGCGCCAGGCCAGCACCAGCCAGGCCATGGGTTGCATGAGGCCGATGGTGCGGATGGTGGGCAACGGGGGGGGAGTACGGGGCATGGTGGGAAGGGTCGCCGAGCGACGATGGAGTGTGACCTTATCGGGCAACGGCTTCAACCACCGCACGCCCAAACCTTGACCTGAGGCAAGAAACCGAGCCGGCGCAGCCAGTCAGGCGAGCAGCCTGCACAGCGCAGTGAGGCTGTCCACCGTGGCATGGGGCTGCACGTCATCGTGCGGCCAGGGGTGGTTGGCGCTGTTGATCCACACGGCCTGCATGCCCGCGTTCAGCGCGCCCTGCGCATCCAGCGTGGCATCGTCGCCCACGTGCAGAACCTCGTGGGGCAGCACATCGACGGCCGTGGCGGCAGCGTGAAAAATGCGCGCATCGGGCTTGGCCACGCCAAACTCCGATGCGCTGATGCTGTGGCGAAAGTAGTGGCCGATGCCGATGCGGTGCACGTCGGCATTGCCGTTGGACACCGCCACCACCGGGTAGCGTGCCGACAAGAAGGCCAGCGTGTCGTGTGCGTCGTCAAACAGCTCCACGCGCATGCGCTCGGCAAAAAACAGGTCAAACGCCGGTTCGGCCAGCGCGGGCTCGTCGCCCGCCTGGGTCAGCGCCAGGCGGATGGACTCGCGCCGCAGCGCGCTCAGGTCGTGCAGCAGGTCGGGCCGCAGCGCCACCATCTGGTTGCGGATGGCGCGCAGCGATTCGGTGCTGGAGAACAAGGTTGCCGTGGCGGGCGCGTGGTGCGTGAGCCAGTCCAGCAGCACGCGTTCAGCCCGCGTGATGGTGGGCCAGATGGGCCAGAGCGTGTCATCCAGGTCGATGGTGATGGCGCGGATGCGGGAGGTGTCCAGCTGCAGCGCGGTGGGCTGGGCAGCGGGCAGTTCAGCGGGGGAATCGGGCATGGTCTGCAGAGAATACTCCACGGTCACCGAAGGGCCGGTCCGTTTGCCACAATCGGGGCATGCGCTCACCCTTCCACACCGAACCCCCTTACACCCACGGCCAGGCCGAACGCACTGGAGTGCTGCTGTGCAACCTGGGCACGCCAGACGAACCCACCGCCCCTGCCGTGCGCCGCTATCTGGCGCAGTTTCTGGGTGACCACCGCGTGGTGGAGATCCCCAAACTCGTGTGGCTACCCATCCTGCACGGCATCATCCTGCGCACGCGCCCGGCCAAGTCGGCTGCCAAGTACGCGAGCATCTGGACGCCCGAGGGCTCGCCCCTGGCCCACTGGACGGCCAAGCAGGCCACGCTGCTGCGCGGCTGGCTGGGCGAAGCGGGGCACGCGGTGCTGGTGCGCCATGCCATGCGCTATGGCAACCCGTCCGTCGCCAGCCAGCTCGATGCGCTCAAGGCCGAAGGCGCCACACGCATCCTCATCCTGCCGCTGTATCCGCAGTACTCGGCCACCACCACCGCTAGCGTGTTTGACGCCGTGTACGCCTGGGCTGCCGCCACCCGCAACGTGCCCGAGCTGCGGTTTGTAAACCGGTACCACGACGCCCCCGGCTACATCGACGCGCTGGCCCGCACCATCGAATCGCACTGGAAGACCCACGGCCAACCCGACCAGTTGGTGATGAGCTTTCATGGCGTGCCCGAACGCACGCTGCACCTGGGCGACCCCTACCACTGCGAATCACGAAAGACCGGCCGCCTGCTGGCCGAGCGCCTGGGCCTGCGCGAAGACCGCTACCGCATCACCTTCCAGTCGCGCTTTGGCAAGGCCAAGTGGCTCGAGCCCTACACCCAGCCGACCATCGAGGCACTGGGCAAAGCTGGCGCACGGCGCGTGGACGTGGTGTGCCCCGGCTTTACCAGCGACTGCCTGGAGACGCTGGAAGAAATCAACATGGAAGTGCGCGAGGCGTTCCTGCACGCGGGCGGGCAGGAGTTTCACTACATCCCCTGCCTGAACGACAACAGCCACTGGATCACGGCGCTGAGCCGCGTGGCGCAACAGCACCTGGCGGGCTGGCCCACCGAGGTGCCCACCGCTGCGGCGCTGGCCGATGCGCGCAGCCATGCGTTGGCCGGTGGGGCACCCAAAGGCGTGTGCCCCGTGGCGCACTGACTGCTGGTTACTACTATTTTTATAGCTGCTTGCGCTTATCCATCAAGCGCTAGCGGCCAATTTGACCCATATTCTGAGATGGCAGACACACTTTGGTGACCTGCCCCTCCCCCAACACCTGTACTGATGCCCGCTTCTGCCCTCGCCCCCCACCAGCTGCGGCTGACGATTGACCCCGCCACGCTGGGCTTTGCCAGCACGGCCGAGCTGCAAGACCTGCCCCTGCCCTGGATCGGCCAGGAGCGCGCGCAGGCCGCCGCCCAGTTTGGCCTGGGGCTGCACCAGCCTGACTACCACCTGTTCGTGCTGGGCGAAGTGGGCAGCGGGCGCGCATCGCTGCTGCGCCAGGCCATGCAGACTGCTGCGGCAGAACGCGCCGTGCCGCCCGACCTGTGCTACCTGCACAACTTCGACACGCCCGACCGGCCCCGCGCACTGCGCCTGCCTGCGGGCCAGGGCCGCCAGCTGCGCCAAGGCATGGCCGACATGGCCAAGAACCTGCAGGCCGACATCCCCAAGCGCCTGGCCGCCGCCGACTTCAAGGCCGAGGCGGAGCGCATCGAGAAAACCTGGCAGGCGCAAGAAGGCGAAGCCTTTGCCGTGCTCGACGCGTTTGCCGAGGCCCGCCAATTCCGCCTGACCCGCGAGGGCGGGCAAATGGTGTTCACCCTCACCGGCCCCAAAGGCCAGGCGCTGACCGAAGCCGAGGCCCGCGCCCTGCCGCGCGAGCGCCGCGCAGAGATCGACGCCGCCGAACACGAACTGCGCACCGAGATCGCCCGCTTTCTGGAAGCCGTCCGCCCGCTGGAGCGCACCCGCGACGACGCCCTGGCCGCCCTGCGCCGCCAGACCATCAAGCCCCTGGTGGAACACGCCCTGCACGACATCCGCCAGGGCCTGCGCAAGCAGATCAAGGACACCGTCAAGCTCACGCACTGGCTCGACCAGGTGGAGCAGGCGGTGCTGGGCGACATCGACCTGTTCGAGCCCCTGGACGCCGAACGGGGTGGCGACCAGGGCGCCGATGCCGAAGACGACCGCAAGGACGCGCTCGACGACCTGCTGGCCCGCTGCCAGGTGAACCTGGTGGTAGACAACCACGGCCGCACCGCCGCCCCCGTGGTGGTGGAGGACAACCCCACCCAGCGCACGCTGTTTGGCAGCATCGAACATGGCTCGGACGCCGACACCGTGCAGGCCGACCACACCGGCATCCACGCGGGCAGCCTGCTCAAGGCGCACGGCGGCTTCATCCTGCTGCACCTGCACGACCTGGCCGCCGAAGAAGGCCTGTGGCAACGCCTGCGCCGCTTCTTGCGCTGCGGCCGCCTGCAGATCGAGGAAGGAGGCGGCGGCCCCGGCCATGCCCCCGGCGGCGCCGTGGCGCTGCAGCCCGAGCCGGTGGACGTGGACGTGAAGATCGTGCTGATCGGATCGGTGGACGAGTACTACGCCCTGCAGGACGCCGACCCCGACGCCGCGCGCCGCTTTCGCGTGAAGGTGGATTTTTCAGACCACTTTGCCGCCACCCCCGCCACCCACCACGCCACCGCCATCCTGGTGGCGCAAGTCTGCAAAAAGCGCGGCCTGCCCCACTTTGGCCCCGACGCCGTGGCCCTGCTGCTGGAGCAGACCCACCGCGAGGCCGACGACCAGCGCCGCCAGAGCGCACGCTTTGCCCACACCGAAGCGCTGGCCATCGAAAGCGCCGCCCTGTGCAAGGCGCGCGGCGGCCCCCTGGTGCAAGCCGCCGACGTGCAGGCCGCCCTGGCCGCCCGCACCCAGCGCCACAACCAGCCCGAAGAAGAGCTGCACGACTCCATCACCGAGGGCGAGCGCCTGATCTCGCTGGCAGGCTCCATCACCGGCCAGATCAACGCCATGACGCAGATCGACCTGGGCGACTACCGCTTCGGCTTCCCCGTGCGCATCACCGCGCGCACCTTTGCCGGGCAAGAGGGCCTGCTCAACATCGAGCGCGAGGTCGATATGTCCGGCCCCATCCACGACAAAGGCGTGCTCATCCTGCACAGCTACCTCACTGCCCTGTTCAGCCACGTGGCGCCGCTGGCGCTGAATGCGTCCATCGTGTTCGAGCAGGAATACAGCGGCGTGGAAGGCGACTCGGCCTCGTGCGCCGAGCTGTATGCGCTGCTGTCGAGCCTGTCTGGCCTGCCGCTGCGCCAGGGCATTGCCGTGACCGGCGCGCTCAACCAGCATGGCGAAGTGCTGCCGGTGGGCGGCATCAACGAAAAGATCGAAGGCTGGTTCCGCGCCTGCAGCACTGCAGGGCTGGACGGCACACACGGCGTGCTGATCCCCGCCCGCAACCAGCGCCACCTGATGCTCGACCGCGGCGTGCTGGACGCAGTGGAGCGTGGGCTGTTTCATGTCTACACCATGGGGCATGTGAGCGAGGGGATTGCGCTGCTGACGGGCGAGGCGTCAGGGATGAGCCCGGCGGAGTTGTTGCAGGCGCAGGCCGACGAACTGGCCGACCGTGCTACCGCTGTGGAAGATACGGTGATGCAGCGGGCGGAATTGACGCTGCGTGCTTATCGGAGGGCTTGCCAGGTGGCGGGGGGTGCGCGGAGGGG
>NZ_JAMXAX010000204.1 GCF_023913775.1 Acidovorax facilis | reverse complement strand
ACTGCGAGCGGCCACACCTATCGCTGAAAATGCAAACGCCCGATGCGGTGCATCGGGCGTCGTTGGCCGGATAGTCCGGCTGCAGTTTTAAACCGTCCTGGGTGTCAACGCTATTCAGGACGGGTCAAGGAACGCGACGGGGTGGCTACAATGATTGCAAGATTCGTGCCCTATGAACCATCGCCTCCTTCCGATCCTCCTGCTCGCGGCCCTGGCCTGCACCTTCGGTGTGGCCCATGCCGAAAAGGCCGACCGCGCCAAGCCCATGAACATCGAGGCGGACGCTTTGCGCCACGATGAACTCAAGCAAACCAGCGTGTTCTCTGGCCGCGTGGTCATGACCAAGGGCTCCATCGTGCTGCGCGGCGCGCGGCTGGATGTGCGCCAGGATGCCGATGGCTACCAGTACGGTGTGGTCACGGCAGAGCCCGGCAAGCGCGCTTTCTTCCGGCAAAAGCGCGACACCCTGCCGGGAGCACCCGACGAGTTCATCGAAGGCGAGAGCGAAGTCATCGAGTACGACGGCAAGGCCGACAACGTGCGCTTCATCACCCGTGCCGAGCTGCGCCGCTACCGGGGCGCTGTGCTCAGCGACGAGATCACAGGCGCCGTGATTGTCTACAACAACCTGACCGACGTGTTCTCCGTGGACGGCAAGCGCACCGCCACCAACGCTGCGGGCGATGCCCCCGCACCAGGCAGCCGCGTGCGCGCCGTGCTGGCCCCCAAAGATCCACCGCCCGCTGCGGCGGCCCCCGAGGCGGCGTCCCCGGCCTCAGCCCCGGCGCTGCGCCCCAGCAACAGCCTTGGCGGCGGCGCCAAGTGAGTGGGCCCGCTGTGAGTACCGGTCCTGACACTCAGGCGGGTAGCCGCCTGGGGCCTGATTCCCAGGCGGGCAGCCGCCTGGAGGTGCAGCACCTGGCGAAGTCTTATGGCAGCCGCAAGGTCGTCAAGGACGTTTCGCTGGTCGTGCAAAAAGGTGAGGTCGTGGGGCTGCTCGGCCCCAACGGCGCGGGCAAGACCACCTCGTTCTACATGATCGTGGGCCTGGTGCGCAGCGACGAGGGAGACATCCGCATCGACGGCCAATCGGTGGCCCACATGCCCATCCACCGGCGCTCGCGCCTGGGCCTGTCGTACCTGCCGCAAGAGGCCTCCATCTTCCGCAAGCTCACGGTCGAAGAGAACGTGCGCGCCGTGCTGGAACTGCAGCGTGGTGATGACGGCCAGCCGCTGTCGCGCGATGCCATTGAAGAGCGCCTGACGGCCCTGCTGCAGGAGCTGCGCGTGGACCACCTGCGCGCCTCGCCCGCCATGGCCCTGTCCGGCGGCGAGCGCCGCCGCGTCGAGATTGCCCGGGCCCTGGCCACACAACCGCGTTTCATCCTGCTGGACGAGCCCTTTGCCGGCATCGACCCCATTGCCGTGATCGAGATCCAGCGCATCATCGGCTTCCTGAAGGCGCGGGGCATTGGTGTGCTCATCACCGACCATAACGTGCGCGAGACGCTGGGCATCTGCGACCACGCCTTCATCATCAGCGATGGCCGCGTGCTCGCGCAGGGCACGCCGTCCGAGATCGTGGACAACGCCGAAGTGCGCAGGGTGTACCTGGGCGAACATTTCCGCATGTGATGAAGCCTGGACTCTCGCTGCGCGTCTCGCAGCATCTTGCACTGACCCCCCAGCTTCAGCAGTCCATCCGGCTGCTGCAGTTGTCCACGCTCGAACTCTCGCAGGAAGTCGAGCAGATGCTCGACGAAAACCCGTTCCTCGAACGCAATGCCGACGAAGCTCCGCGCGAGGAGTTTGGCCTCGAAGCCGCCGACACGCCTGCGCAGCCCGATGAGTACAGTGCGGATGATGCTATATTTTCAGGAGCTACCAGCGCAAGCAGTACAAGCGCTGAAGGCCAAAATGATGCTGAAACACCGAGTGCTGGCGCTGACGAGCCTGACTGGAGCGGTGACGGCACGGTAGAAATGGCGCCCAACGACGCGGAGTGGGGCGGGGATGCGCCCGCCCGCAACCGCAACGACTCCGAAGGCGACGAGGCCGACGCCACCGAGCTGGCCCGTTCGCATGAATCGCTGACCGCCTTTTTGCACCGTCAGGCACTGGCGCTGCGCTTGTCAGAGATTGACCGCGCAGCGCTGCGTTTTCTCATTGAATCGCTCAACGACGACGGCTACCTCGAAGAGCCGCTGGAAGAGCTGGCCATCAGCCTGGCCGGGCCGGACGACCTGGAGCAGATTGAAGAGCTGGTGCACCGCTTCACCGTGGCCCAGCGCCTGCTGCAGAGCCTGGAGCCCACCGGCGTGGGTGCGCGCAACCTGGCCGAATGCCTGACGCTGCAGCTCACGGCGCTGGCTGCCGACGAGGACAGCGATGCTGACCCCGACACGGTGCAGACCGCGCTGCGCATTTGTCAGCAGCCGCTGGAGATGCTGGCCCGCCGCGACATCCGCCGCCTGACGCAGCTGTGTGGCGACGGCGAAGAGCGCACCCGCGCCGCCATGGCGCTGATCGCTCGCCTGGAGCCTCGCCCCGGCCGCCGCTTTGCCGACGTGGAGCGCAACATCATCATTCCCGATGTCATCGTGCGCAAAGCCGGGCGTGCCAATGGACGCGATGGCCAGCACAACTTCATCGTCAGCCTCAACCCCGATGTGATGCCGCGCCTGCGCGTGCACGACATTTATGCTGGCGCCCTGCGCGGCCACAAGGGCGGCGAGGGCCACCAGGGCATGCAGCAGCGCCTGCAGGAGGCGCGCTGGTTCATCAAGAACATCCAGCAGCGCTTTGACACCATCCTGCGCGTCTCGCGCGCCATCGTGGAGCGGCAAAAAAGCTTCTTCACCCACGGCGAGTTGGCCATGCGCCCGCTGGTGCTGCGCGACATTGCCGACGAACTGGGCCTGCACGAATCCACCATCAGCCGCGTGACCACCGCCAAATACATGGCTACGCCCATCGGCACGTATGAGCTGAAGTACTTCTTTGGCTCCGGCCTTGGCACCGAGACCGGCGGCAACGCATCCAGCACCGCCGTGCGCGCGCTCATCAAGCAGTTTGTGGCCGCAGAAAGCCCCGCCAAGCCGCTGTCCGACAGCCAGATCGCTGAGATGCTCAAGGAACAGGGCATCGAGTGCGCACGCCGCACCGTGGCCAAGTACCGCGAGGCGCTCAAGATCGCGCCGGCCAACCTGCGCAAGGCGCTGTAGGTACCCCGGTTGGGGGCGCATGGCTCGCCCTGTCTGAATTTTTCGTTTTTCTATCCGCCACCCCACCATGGCCCGCATCGTCTTCGACCTCCCCCCGCACTTTGGCTTTGCCACCGAGCTGCAGATCTACATCAGCCACGTCAACCAAGGCGGGCACCTGGACAACGCGCAACTTCTGAGCCTGGTATCTGAAGCGCGGGTGCGCTTCTTCCAGTCGCTGGGCTACCCCGAGGCCGACGTGGGCGGGCTGTCCATCGTGGTCGGCGACATCGTGGCGCAGTACAAGTCCGAAGGTTTCCACGGTGAAACCATGCGCGTGGAGATGGCGCCTGCGGACTTCAACCGCTATGGGTTTGACCTGGTCTTTTGCATGACCGAGAAGACCTCAGGCCGCGAGGTGGCGCGCGGCAAGATCGGCATCGTTTTCATCGGCAAGGCCGACCGCAAGGTGGCGCCGATCCCCGAATCCATCCGCCAATTGCTGCTGGCCCGCGCGGGAACGCCGGATTCCCACGCATTGTCTGAGCGCGTATCCTCCCCATCGACATGAACCAACTCCAACTTTTTCTCCCCTGCGCCGCTGGTGTGGAGGGCTTTCTGGCCGATGAGGTGCATGGCATCACCGGCCTCACGGGGCAAGACCTGCTGGTCGGCCGCGGCGGCGTGCTGCTGCGCGCCTCGTGGCGCGAGGCGCTGCTGCTCAACCTGCACAGCCGACTGGCCCAGCGCGTACTGGTGCAGTTGGCGCACCGCCCGTACCGCTCCGAGAACGATCTCTATGCCATGGCCAGCGACGTGGCCTGGGAAATCTGGTTCACCACGCGCCAGACCTTCAAGGTCGAGGTGACCGCCCAGCACAGCCCGCTGCAGAGCCTCAACTTCGCAGGTCTCAAGGTCAAAGACGCAGTGGCCGACCGCTTTCGCGCCAAAAGCGGCGTGCGGCCCGACGTGAACACCCAGTGGCCCGATGTGCGCATCCACCTGCACCTGACCACCGACGAGGCCACGATCTACATCGACACCTCGGGCGAGCCGCTGTTCAAACGCGGCTGGCGCGAGGACAAGGGCGATGCGCCACTGAAAGAAACCCTGGCCGCCGCCATGATCGCCGCCAGCGGCTGGGACCCGCATGGCGACAACCCCCAGCCGCTGTACGACCCCTGCTGCGGCAGCGGCACCATCGTGATTGAGGCCGCGCAGATCGCCTGCCGCATTCCGGCGGGCATGCTGCGGCGCTTTGCGTTCGAGAAGCTGCTGCCGTTCCAGGCCCATGTCTGGGATGCTATTAAAAACGAAGCTGAAAGCGCAATACAGACAAGCGCTGTGCCCCTGTTTGGCAGTGATGTGGCCTTCCGCATGGTCGATTTTGCGCAGCGCAATGCAGAGCGCGCAGGTGTGGCCGATGCCGTGCAGCTGCGCGGCGGCGACGCCCTGCAGCGCATGCCACCGTGCGACCAGCCTGGCGTGATGCTGCTGAACCCGCCCTACGGCGAGCGCATTGCTGCTGCAGGCAGCGCAGGCCGCAACGCCAGCGAGCGCGCCGCCGACCGTGCCCAGGGCATGGCCGTGGGCCGCGAAGAGGCGCAGACCGAGGATGGCGGCGAATTCTTCAGCCAGCTGGCCTCGCACTGGAAGAAGAACTACGCTGGTTGGCAGGCCTGGATGCTCACACCCGACCTCAAGCTGCCCGGCAAGATGCGCCTGAAAGAATCGCGCCGCGTGCCGATGTGGAACGGCCCCATCGAATGCCGCCTCTTCCGCTTCGACATGATCAAGGGCGCGGTGCGCGACCGTGCTGCAAAACCCGCCCCTGACAACGACCCGCGCAATGCAGGTTGAACTGCGCCTGCCCGCCGAGGCCGCACCGGGCGAACCCGCTCGCCCTGTGGTGGTGGACACCAACGTCGCGCTCGACCTGCTGATCTTCAGCGACCCGCGCACCGCCCCCCTGCGCGCACTGCTGGCCCAAGGGCGCCTGGCCTGGATAGCGACCCAGGTCATGCGCGACGAACTGGAGCGCGTGCTGGCCTATCCGCACATCGTTGGGCGCATGGACTACTACCGCGTGGATGCAGCGCAGGTACTCGCTGCATTTGATGCGCAGGCGCGGCTGGTGGAGATCGCGCCCAAGGTGCCCTATGTCTGCAAGGACGCGGACGACCAGAAGTTCATCGACCTGGCGGCGGCACACCGGGCGATTTTGCTGAGCAAGGACAAGGCGGTGATCTGTATGCACAAGCGCTTGATGAATTTCGGGGCGGATGTGGCGACTGCGCTGGTGCTGGAGGCGGGGGTAGCAGAACTTGCGGTTTGATAGTCCTGCCAAGTCTTCGACAAGATCGTGGGGACTGTTACCCTCCGATGATCGTTTGTCACCGCACATGAGTTCAAGGCGGCACTTCCTCTGGCATACCGCTGGCGCTGTCTCATTTTTTGCGAGGCCGTCTTTGGCTCAAAGTCTTCCGTCGTCAATCCTTCGTGATCTCCCCTGGTCTTTTTCTGAGCCGTCTTGCCAGGATGTGGAGACTTTGCTCTCAGCCCTGCGTGAGTACAGCAGGAGCATTGGACACAGCCTGGATGAGCAGGAGCTCCAGAGGCAGTTTCCGGGCAGGACGTTGGACGTGACCTATGCGTACTGGGTTCGGGATAACGGTGGCGTTTGGACCGAATTGAGCGCTACGGTTCAGATTCGCAGGGACCACAACCCAACCTATGCAGAGGTCCTGTTCCTTTTGCACCAGGAGGCCGCGCACCTGCTGGCTGACCAGGATCACCATTTTTTTGAGGGGCTGGTGCCGTCTGCAGATCCGTTGTCAGACACGCCAAGGTACGAAATGCTGCTGGGAAGTTGATCGTAAGTTTGGTGGGATGGGTGGGCGCAGTCGGACCTGCCACGTTGGCAATCCAAGCCCTGGAAATCAGGACGTCAAAACCTTCTTCAAATACACCAGCTGAAATCCCTGGATGTAGTTGTCGATGTGCCCAAACTCCTCATAGCCCTGTTTAAGATAGAACTCGCGCGCCTGCCACTCAAAGGTGTTCAGCGTCACGCTGTGCGCGCCCAGGTTGCGGGCTTTCTGTTCTGCCGTGGCCAGCAGGTTGCGGCCCACTCCATGGTGCCGGGCGGCTTCGTCCACAAACAGCAGTTCCACGTTCAGCCACTCCAAAAACACGAATCCGCGCAGCCCGCCCACCAATTCGCCCTGCGCGTCACGCGCGCTCACCCACACCGGCTGGGACTGGCCGTACTCACCGACGAACCCGTAGTTGAATTGCCGCATCCGACGGCCTAAGACGCCGGAGTGAACTTCTTCTGCTGTGGGGGTGTAGATCTCAAAGTCGGTCATTGCGGAAGTCATGTAGGCCGGGTTGGTGAAGCGTAACCCGACCTGCTCTCATCGGGCGAAGCTGCCCCGCCGTCGCTTGAGCCGCCGCGCTCAGCTATCAAATCTGAAGTCCGCTGCCGCGTGCAGCTCCCAAGCCCCTTCGCCCTTGAACTCCAGCACGTGCGTGTGGTGTTTGGTAAGCGGCCAGCCATGGCATCTTGAAACAATGGCGTACTCGTAGGAGCCTCGTGTCCACCTCAACTCTAGGTGGACACGTGAACACTACTCCTGAACAAAGCGGCGAAGGTCGTCGGCGCCGACGC
>NZ_JAMXAX010000203.1 GCF_023913775.1 Acidovorax facilis | reverse complement strand
TCGGGTGGGTTTGCGCGAATGCTCGAATCCGTTGTCTTGATCTGCGGCCATTGCCAAGGTCTGCTGCTTCATCTGCGGATAACGTTTGACCCCTCTCAATGGTGGACCTTAATCAGCGTTGCCTTAAGTCGTGAAAGCCAAGAATTTCTCATAGATTCACCATGCGTTTTGATGCAACGCATTGTGTGAGTTATTAGCTTCCAAAGACATAACGGATTGATTACATATTTGTCATGTTCAAGAAAGGCATAAATCTCCGGGCACACTGGCGACCTCTTGTAGCGCCAAGGAGGTCTCGTGAAGATACTGATCGTTGAGGACGAAATCAAAACCGGGGAATACCTGCGCCAAGGCTTGCGTGAAGCGGGATTCAACGCTGATCTGGTTCACAACGGTGTCGATGGCCTGCGTCTGGTTCAAGAGGAGGATTACGATCTCGTGATCCTGGATGTGATGCTTCCTCGGATGGACGGCTGGCAGGTCCTCACCAATATGCGTCGTCGAGGCCTTGAGATGCCCGTGTTATTTCTCACGGCAAAGGACCAGGTTCAGGATCGCGTCAAAGGCCTAGAGTTGGGCGCAGACGACTATCTGGTCAAGCCGTTTTCTTTTGCCGAATTGCTGGCAAGGGCACGGACCATACTGAGGCGCGGCCGCAGTGGCGCCGAGGTGACTATTCTGCAGGTGGCAGATCTTGAACTGGACCTTCTGCGGCGTCGAGTCAGCAGGTCCGGCAAACGCATCGACCTCACACCCAAGGAATTCGGGCTGCTGGAGCTGCTGATGCGTCGCCAAGGGGAGGTTTTGCCTCGCTCTCTGATCGCGTCGCAGGTGTGGGACATGAATTTCGACAGCGATTCCAACGTGGTCGAGGTGGCAATGCGCAGGCTTCGGGCCAAAATTGACGATGCCTATGACGCCAAGCTGATTCAGACGGTGCGAGGCATGGGTTATGTGCTTGAGGCACCCCAGGAGAATGTGTGATAGCTCGGTACTCGCTCACGACACGACTGACAGTCTTTTTTACGCTGGCTTCCGGGCTCGTGCTTGTTGGCCTGGGGACACTTGTTGCCATTTCCATTGACCGGCATTTTGTGGAACTGGATCGCGATGCCCTGCGCGACAAGATCCACCTCACACGTGAGGTGATAGGAAAATCCACGTCACCTGAAGACCTCAAAATGCGTCTGGACGACGTCTTGCACAGCCATGAGGGCCTTTTTGTCAGCGTTTTCCGTGACAAGGACCCGCTTTACGCGACCACGGGTTTCCAGTTTCCACAGGACCTCATCGCCCAAACCCAGAAAGCCCGCTTGGGGGTCGCATCCTGGCAGACCAATGACCGCGAGTACCGAGGGATGTCCGAATCCGTATCGATGCCGGGCGCCTCTCAAGCACCGCTCCAGATTTGGGTCGCGTTGGACATCGCACACCACAAGCATTTCATGCAAGGCCTGATTCGGGTGCTCGTGGGTTACGTGGCATTGGCAACGCTGGTGGCTGGGATCCTGGGCTGGTGGGCTGCAAAGAATGGCTTGGCGCCCCTTCGGACAATGCGGTCTCGCGCGATGGCGATCACGGCGCAGCGGCTGGACGATCGGATGCCAACTCAGGAGTTTCCGGTGGAGATGGCAGACTTGGCTACAACCCTCAACGAGATGCTCCGGCGCTTGAAAGAGGAGTTTGATCGCTTGTCCGAGTTTTCTTCGGATCTGGCCCACGAGTTGCGTACGCCGATCAACAACCTGATGACGCAGACACAGGTCACGCTCAGCCAGCCTCGCTCCTGCGGGGAGTATCAGGACATACTGGCCTCTAACGCCGAGGAGTACCAGCGTCTGGCCCGCATGGTGGCGGATATGTTGTTCCTGGCGAAAGCCGACCACGGACTCATTCTTCCCAGTACGGAAAAAATTGCTGTCCACGACGAAGCACAGGCCCTGTTTGACTTCTACGAGGCCCTTGCCGAAGAAAAGCAGGTCGGTCTGCAGCTTATTGGGGCGGCAGAGATCACTGGCGATCGGTTGATGCTGCGCCGGGCGCTGAGCAATCTCCTGTCCAACGCCATTCGCTATACCCCCCCTGGAGAACAGGTGGTCGTTGACATTCAAGGGGACGTTCACGGAACCACCGTGGATGTAGTCAACACTGGACCTTCCATCGACGCGCAGATGATCCCCCGCCTTTTCGACCGCTTCTTTCGGGCAGACAAGTCGCGCAAGCAACTGGACTCCGACGGTGCGGGCTTGGGCTTGTCCATCACCCAGGCGATTGTTCATGCACACCGGGGCCGCATCTCAGTGAGTTCGGCCGATGGCAGGACCTGTTTTTCGATGTATTTCCCCAGTGCACAGACCATTGGCAAGCACTTCACGACAAATGCATGACCCCTTTGCAACCCTTATTGACTGCTGGAAGGCGGATCCGAGCAGCACCTACAACAGCTGGTTCCTGTGGGATCAGAGGATCAAGAACTTCCGCTCCATACGCAGAGGCATTGCACAGGTGGTGGAGGACATCCGGGGAGGAACGTTTGGCAACGCCTACCGAGGCTCCTCGCTGGAGACGATCGTGGGTTCCGTGGCAGAGCAGCGCCAAATTTTCAAAGGTGCGGACCACGCGTTCCTCTGGAAACCCAAGCTGAGGATTCCGGACATCTACGAGAACACGAGTAACCAGCTCGCCTTCGCAGATCTCCTTCACACCTGCGATCACTGCGATTGCGCAGAAGACGTCGTTGCCGCCATACAGCGCATCGATGCAATCGGCATCAAAGGCTTGGGCCCAGCAGTCGCCAACTTGCTGTATTTCATCCACCCAACGCTGCTCTCTCCCTTTAACACTGCCATTGTCAATGGTTTCAACGCAGTGACTGGCGGGCGCGTGAAGCTCGGACGTTGGGACCACTATCTCTCTATGCGGGAGGGCTTGCTGCGCTTGAACGCGCAGTACCGGCTGAAACTATCGAATGATCTCGGTGCGATTGCGGGACTCATGTTTGACATTGGCAGTGGCCGATATGCAGCGCCGCCACAAGCAATGGATGCGGCGACGGCGACACTCTGGCAAGAAGACCTTGAACGTGTGCGGCTGGAATCCACCGCATCGCAACGGGAGATGTCCCAGGCGACCGAAAGCGATGCGACCCACACGGGTATTCAGGCTTCATTGCGCGATCTGGGCAAGTCTCTCGGGTTTGATGTCTGGATAGCGTCCAACGACCGGGGTCGCTCCTACGGCAGCGGCCTTTTGGGAGACGGATGTCTGGCGCAGTTGCCTGCCAGCGTGGACAGGGGACTGGAGTCGATTCGACTCATTGATGTCGTATGGATTGATACTCAGACATCGCAGGTCGCGGCCGCATTTGAAGTCGAGCACACCACGTCCATCTATTCGGGGATCGTGCGAATGCTCGACCTGGCCTTGGGCACGTCGGTTGCAGTCAACTGTGCATTGTTTCTTGTGGCTCCAGACAATCGCAGAGACAAGGTCGCTGAACAACTTCAAAGGCCTGCATTCTCCCGCGTTTCGGAGTTGGGAATCCGGTACCTGCCGTATAGCCAACTGGAGCAGAACCACGCTTTGATGAGCCGTTTTGGTTCCAGTATCAAGCCGCTGCTGGAGATTTCGCAGCGGCTGTGAGACCCGGTTCTTTGGCATGGTGCGGTTCGCCTGGGTCTGGCTCCTTCGGCCTCGGGTTCGATTCACGGCGATGTCGGCAAGATGAAGCGCCTGTTATCCCGAACGGGGGGACTAGCTGGTAATAACTTGCGCTGCGAAAGCTACAGGTCTGGCGCCAGAAACTACGATGGACCATCACCTTGGTAGAGATCTCCAAGGCGGCACTTCGCAAATTCTTCGTCCAACCATGAGGTCCTCGACATGAACGTCACTACCAAGCCATTGGATGCTCTGTCGCCAGTCGGTTTGTTGGGAAACTCTGTGTCCACAGCACCGAGCATCCAAGGGGGCGGTTTTCTAGACGCCATGAAGCAGGCGCTGACAATCACAAGCCAATTGCAAGGTGAATCGGGTCGGCTGAGTCGAGAGGTCACACTTGGCAACCCCACGGTCAGCTTGGAAGGGACCATGCTCGCTGGAGTCAAGTCGAATATTGCGTTCCAGGCGACCTTGCAAAGCCGCAATCGAATTGTCCAGGCCTACACCGATGTGATGAACATGCAGGTCTGATCCTGAGCGAGTTGTAAGACAACGGTCGTGCGCACCTGCTGTCGGGGCCGTGGGCATGCTTTGCATTCAAGCTGGAGGCGGCCCTTTTTTGGCAAGGCTCCTCCAGCTCAGCCGCTGACCCCCTGGGAAAACTCACTGCAACCGTGGCGCCTTGGAGGATTCGTCCGAGGTGGTGGCCATGGCCGCATGCTGCGCTGCGTGATAGCGGTCCGGATAGATTTCGTTGAGCTTGCGGCCGTCTTCGCCCACAGCGACGACTTCGCCTTCGCGGATGGCACGTGCCAGCTCGCTCTTGACCTGGTCACGTGTCTTCAGCGATTTGCCTGTCACGATGGGATAGCGGCCTGACATCAGTTCATTGCGTTTGACGCCGAATTCACCGGCCACCATGATGTCGCCTGTACGGATAGCCTGCTCAAGCTCGTCCCGCACTTGCTCTCGGGATTTGCCGACCTGAGTCGAAGTAGCCACGGGATAGGCGCCAGGATTGATCTGCTTGAGCGTAAGACCCGATTCGCCAAAGGCGAGCATGTCGCCGCTCTGCTGAGCCTGTGCCAATTCAGCACGGACTTGCTCGCGCGTCTTACTGACCACTTGGTCCGAAGCAAATGCAGGGGCTGCGATAAGAGAGAGGACGATGAGGGTGGACTTGAGTTTCATGATGGGATTTCCTTCTTGATAAATGGAGATGGTTTGAGTGCAGCCGCAGGCCGGTCTTGGAGATTCGCGGGAGTGGGGATGGTTCGGGGTTCAGGGCATTTGGCTGGCGTTGACCCAACCTGCCTCGCCTCCGAGATCGCGCATGCCGTCGCTGGTCACGGGATTGCGCTTGGCGGCCTGCAACTCATCCAAGACTTGCTGGCGGGTCTTTGTCAGCTTGGGGCCAGGGACGAGCGGATAAGTAGCCGGGTAACCACGGCTGATCCAGTACAGCGAACCGTCCTTTTGCGCGGCCAGTACGGTGCTTTCGACAGCTTGACGGCTGACTGCGTTGCCCAGGTGGTCGGGGGCCAGACTCACGCCTTCTTCCTGACTTGGGCTTGCGTGGTAGACCGAAGTGGCGAAGGACGCTGTAGCGAATGCAGCGAGACTGGCGACGAGGATGGCAGTACGAATTTTCATGATGGTCTCCTGTGGCGCCGGATGCCCGATATGGTCCATCCAGGTGGCGTTTTTCTGCGCCACGGAGAGAAGTCTAGAACCCGCACCCCTACGAGGCGGTGACCTCCCGATTACGCTTTTGACAGTTTTGGGGCGAGGTGAAAAGTGCAGAGGGATTTGGTTCGAGATACGGTCTATGTCTCCTCACCGGGATGAAGCACCCGATGAACATTGCATGTTCCCTATATTTCGAAAACGTCATCCGCACTTCAGCTTCTCGTTCGTCCCCGTAGCCCAAAATCCTCTTCCACACGCCGCCCATTGATGTCTTGTATCCGCGTGTAGCCGTCGGCCCAGCTGACGTTTTAATGACTGATGAGGAAAGTAAGACCATGTACACAAAGATGATTGTGTCTATGTTGGTCGCAGCAGCGTCGCTGGCGTCTGCGACCACGTTTGCCGCACCTACCGACAATGAGGTGCGCGTTGAGGCGTCGGCCACCAAAGTTGCGACGGAGGATGGAAAAACGCGCTACTGGAGCCATCCAAGATTGGGCATGATCAAAGTCGATGCCGCAGGCCGCATGCTCGCTGCGCGATCAAACACTGGGGAAGCCGAACCATCTGGCGTTCTTTCTGGCATCCGATCGTCGCGTGTGCGCTGACGCCTTGTGGCGTAAGAGGTACCACAGCTGGGCACGTAGTGCACTGCATGGTGGTTACGTCAGCTTTGAAGGGCTGTGATTGGACGGCAGCCGTGCGAATAGGCGTAACAAACAGCCTTGGCGAAGACTACTTGGTCGAATATGACATCTAGATTACGACCCTGAAACCTCTTCGTCATCTTGCACCGAAATTGCGGCAAATTGCTCGAAGGCTGAGTCAATCGTCGGCGCGAGCCTACAGAACCGAATGCTTCTCGCGGCGGAAGATGGATGCTCCTTGCAGCCCGCTGCGTAGGATCAAGTTCAACTTTTTGAGCCATCCAAACCTATCAGGAGATCCAGATGAATCACACCCCGAACCCCTACATGTCTTGCATCAATGCTTGCCGGTCGTGCGCGACGGCTTGCCATCAGTGTTTCGCAGAGTGCCTCAAGGAAGAGGACGTCAAGATGATGGCCCGCTGCATTGCGCTGGACGCGGACTGTGCGGCCGCTTGCAGCTTAGCTGCCGATGTGATGGCGCGCCGAAGCGAATACGCCGAGGCGATTTGTGCGCTGTGCGCGCAGATCTGCAAGGCCTGCGGCGACGAGTGCGCTAGGCACGAAGCCGAGCATTGCAAGGCATGTGCCGCCGCTTGCCACAAATGCGCTCAAGAATGTGCCGCCATGGCCCACGCAGATTGACGCTGTTCAAGGAGCCCACCATGAGAGTTCTGCACCCACCCTCGAAAACCGTCTCGGCAACCGCCTTTCTTGCATGCGCGTTGGTGGTTCCCTTGTCGTTGCACGCCCAGGCTGCCCCACACGCTGGCATGAAAGGCGCTGCCATGGATCAGACGATGCCTGCAGGCAAGATGGACATGAAGTCCATGATGAAAGAGAACAACGACAAGATGGCGTCCGTGAAGATGTCAGGCAATCCCGATGTGGATTTCGCGCAAATGATGCGCATCCACCATCAAGGTGCCATCGACATGGCGCAGAGCCAATTGCGCGATGGAAAAGATCCCCAACTACTCAGCATGGCCCGGGACAATATTACCGCGCAAAAAAAGGAAATCGCTGTGCTGGATGCGTTTCTCGTTCGCAATGGCAATCAACGCACAGCACCCACGAAATAGTTCTCTGTACTCAGCGATCGCTGCCCTGACCCTTGGACCGCTGTCGGGGAATCAGGGCAGCGTTACTCAGACGCCGTTTGCAGTGCGCATGGGGGCTGAGCAGGCACATGATCCACGTCAAGAGGACTTGTCATCAGTTTGACATTGCCACCGTGTTAAGGCAACGCTGATTAAGGTCCACCATTGAGAGGGGTCAAACGTTATCCGCAGATGAAGCAGCAGACCTTGGCAATGGCCGCAGATCAAGACAACGGATTCGAGCATTCGCGCAAACCCACC
>NZ_JAMXAX010000202.1 GCF_023913775.1 Acidovorax facilis | reverse complement strand
TTGTGTGCAATTGAATTGTGAAAAACTTTGTTAATGGATGGGATTGTGTCGGTGGGGGAGCGGCGCCGCGCCATCGGTGCTATTCGCGCGTCCCGCTGGCGCAGGCGGGGGCGCCGCGTCCACGGCGCCCTCAGGGGGCGCTATCAATAGTGAAGCTGCTAGCGCATGGTTTATCTACGCTAGCGGTCGATTTGGCTTGGGATTTGGTGCGTGGTGGTTCTGGCGGCGACGCACCACCAGGCCCTCAGCGCCCGCTGAACTGCGCGGGCCGGCGCTCGACAAACGCGCGCACGCCTTCGGCCGCATCCTCGCTGTTGGCCAGTTCCTTCTGCACCGGGATGAAGTCCGCCACCGCAGCCGCCTGGCCTTGCTCGATGGCCTTGAGCACATTCAGGCGCGTGGCGACCACCGCACGCGGCGCCTGTGCGGCAATGCGCTGGGCAATCACCAATGCCTCGTCCAGCTCCTGGCCAGCCGGCACCACTTTCTGCACAAAGTTCAGGCGGTACGCCTCAGCGCTGCCAAACTCTTCGGCCGTCAGCAGGTGCAGCAGCGCATTGCCCGTGCCCGCGCGCTCGGCCATGCGCAGCGTGGCGCCGCCTGTGGCCATGATGCCGCGCTGCACCTCCATCTGCGAGAAGCGGCAGTTGTCGGCCGCCACCACGATGTCGGCGCCCAGCATGAGCTCGATGCCCACGGTGAAGCAGATGCCCTTGACCGCCACCACCATGGGCTTGGTGCGGCGCCGGTAGCCGGGCAGGCCGTAGTCATGGGGCTCCACCAGGCCTTCGGGGATGGCTTTTTCGCCGCGCTGCATGTAGGCGCTCACGGCGGGCAGGTCCAGCCCGGCCGTGAAGTGGTCGCCCATGGCATGCAGCACACCGACGCGCAACTCGGGGTCATCGTCGAGGCGGGTGTAAGCCTCGGCCAGCTGGCGGAACATGGGCGGCGTCCAGCCGTTGCGCTTGGCCGGGCGGTTGATGCCGATCAGCAGCACGTGGCCGAGCACCAGGGTGTCTATGCAGCCCTCGGGCGGGGGCATGGTGCTGGATGGTGTGGTGGTGTTGGCGTCTGACATGGCCGGGTCTCCTTTTCGTTTCCACGATTCAAAACCCGGCGCGCCGACTGCGCCGTCCCCTGGGGGACAACGCATGTGCGCAGCGCTCCCATGCGGCCGCGGCTTCAAAAACCGGCGCGGCGCCTTACCAGTGCCCCCGCGCAAGGGCCGCTTCGCCGCGCTGGGGGCGTCCCCCTGCTAGGGGGAAGGCGCGAAGCGGCTCAGGGGGTTAGTAGGTATACACGCCCTGCCCAGTCTTGCGGCCCAGGCGGCCCGCAGCCACCATTTCCTTGAGCAGCGGGCAGGGACGGTATTTGCTGTCGCCAAACTCGGTGAGGTACACATCCATCACGGCCAGGCACACATCCAGGCCGATCATGTCCGCCAGCGCCAGCGGGCCGATGGGCTGGTTACAACCCAGCTTCATGCCCGCGTCGATGTCCTCGGGCGTGGCCAGGCCTTCGGCCAGCACGAAGAAGGCCTCGTTGATCATGGGCACCAGGATGCGGTTGACCACAAAGCCGGGCGCGTTCTTCACGGTGATGGGGCTCTTGCCCAGGGCCTCGGCCAGGGCCTTCACGGCGTCGTGCGTGGCATCGCTGGTCTGCAGGCCGCGGATGATCTCCACCAGCGCCATCATGGGCACGGGGTTGAAGAAGTGCATGCCAATGAAGCGGTCGGCGCGGCTGGTGGCGGCGGCCAGCTTGGTGATGGAGATGGACGAGGTGTTGGATGCGATCAGCACCTCGGGGCCCACCAGTGCGTCCACTTGCTTCAGGATCTTGAGCTTGAGTTCGTAGTTTTCGGTGGCGGCCTCGATCACAAGCTGCGCGGCCTTCAGGTCGTCGTAGCTGGTGGAGGTCTTGATGCGGCCCAGCGCGGCGGCCTTGTCGGCCTCGGTGATTTTTTCCTTTTTGATCAGGCGGTCCAGGCTGCCGGCCACGGTGGCCAGGCCTTTTTGCACTGCAGCATCCGAGATATCGACCATCACCACGTTGATGCCCGACACCGCACAGGCCTGTGCAATGCCGTTGCCCATGGTGCCTGCGCCGATGATGCCTACGGTCTGAATCGTCATATAGAGAGCCCTCTTCAAAGTGAAACGGATGGATGGAATGGTAAGGCGAATCGCACGACCGTTCGGTTATCGTGCGTCAAACCTGAACCAACAAGCCGCTGCGCAGCATGGCGGAGGAGACACCACAACATGTTCGACTACATCGTGATCGGCGGCGGCTCGGCAGGCTCCGTGCTGGCTGGCCGCCTGACCGAAGACCCCGCCGTGCGCGTGTGCCTGCTGGAGGCGGGCCCCGCCGACAAGAGCGTGCTCATCCACTGCCCTGCCGGGCTGGCCGTGATGGCCAAGTTCGAGCTGAACGGTTGGGGCTTCAACACCACGCCCCAGGCTGCGCTCAACAACCGGCGCGGCTACCAGCCACGCGGCAAGGTGCTGGGGGGCTCCAGCTCGATCAACGCCATGGTCTACATCCGGGGGCAGCATGCGGACTACGACCACTGGGCCGCGCAGGGCAACCCGGGCTGGGGCTGGGAGGATGTGAAGCCCTACTTCCTGCGCGCCGAGCACAACGAGCGCGGCGCCGATGCCTGGCACGGGCAGGGCGGGCCTTTCAACGTGGCGGACCTTCGCTCGACCAACAGCTTCAGCCACCACTTCACCGAAGCGGGTGTGCAGGCCGGGCACCCGCACAACACCGACTTCAACGGCGCCACGCAGGAAGGCGTGGGCCCTTACCAGGTCACGCACAAGAACGGCGAGCGCCACAGCGCGGCCAAGGGCTACCTCACGCCCCACCTTGCGCGCTCCAACCTGCAGGTCATCACCGGTGCCCACGCCACGCGCATCCTGTTCGAGGGCACGCGCGCCGTGGGTGTGGAATACCGCCAGGGCGGTGCCTTGAAGCAGGTGCGTGCGGGGCGCGAAGTGCTGTTGAGTGCGGGCGCACTGCTGTCGCCGCAGTTGCTGATGCTGTCGGGCGTGGGGCCCGCGGCACACTTGCAGCAACAAGGCATCCCGGTGCTGCACGACCTGCCGGGCGTGGGCCAGCACCTGCACGACCACCCCGACGTGGTGCAGGTGCTGGACGCACCCGAGCTCAAGGACCTGTTCGGCCTGTCACTGTCGGGCATGGCGCAGACGCTGCGCGGCATTGCCGAATGGCGCAAGCACCGCACGGGCATGTTGACCACGAACTTTGCCGAGGCGGGGGGCTTCATCAAGAGCGACCCATCCGAGCCAGCGCCCGACCTGCAGCTGCACTTTGTGATCGGCAAGCTGGTGGACCACGGGCGCAAGACCGTGTTCGGCCATGGCTACTCGGCCCACGTGTGCCTGCTGCAGCCCAAGAGCCGGGGCGCGGTCACGCTGGCCAGCCGCGACCCCATGGCCTTGCCTTTGGTGGACCCGAACTTCCTGGCCGATCCCGATGACATGGCGCGCATGGTGCGTGGCTTCAAACGCACGCGGGAGATCCTCATGCAACCGGCGCTCGCGAAGTTCGGCGCCAAGGAGCTGGCGGCATCGGCCAGTGCGCGCAGCGATGCCGAGATCGAGCAGTTCATCCGCCAGTACGCCGACACCATCTACCACCCCGTGGGCACCTGCCGCATGGGGCCCGGGCCGCTGGATGTGGTGGATGCCGAACTGCGTGTGCATGGCCTCGCGGGCCTGCGTGTGGTGGACGCGTCCATCATGCCGCGCATAGTGAGCGGCAACACCAATGCGCCCACGGTGATGATTGCTGAAAAAGCGGTGGACCTGCTGCGCGCCGCGCCGTGAACGATTTCACGTTTGGCGCCCGGAACGCGATTTTTAAGGTTTTCAAAGGGTCTGTTTAAGGAGTTTTTAACAGGCAAAAGCGCGGCGAATTTCTAGACTTCTTTGCATGGAAACGGGTGCATGGTGCACCCGGCCCGGCGCCCAAAAAAAGGCGCTGAAAGAGCCCACCGGGGCCATGAAAGAACGTGATGAAGATTGATGCCCGCGAAATTGCCGCACTGACACAAGCCCAGCCCGCCGCCCCCCGCATGGACATGTACGCCAGCATCCACAAGGCGCTGCGCGCCTTCATGGCCGACACGCTGCTGGGCCTGGGCCGCATGGATGTCGAGGACGACCTGGAGTTTGCCCACACCTGCGACCGCGTGATGCAGCTGCTGGACCTGTGCCGCGCCCACCTGCACCATGAGAACCAGTTCGTGCACGCCGCCATGGAGGCGCGCCAGCCCGGCTCCAGCCAGAGCATTGCTGGTGAACATGTGGAGCACGAACAGGCCATCGTCGCTTTGGCAGACGGCGTGAACCACCTGATGGCCTGTGCCAAGCCCGCACGCCCAGCAGCCACCCAGGCACTGTACCGCCAGCTGGCGCTGTTTGTGGCGCACAACTTCGAGCACATGAACGAGGAAGAGACCGCGCACAACCGCGTGCTCTGGCAGTGCTACACCGACGCGGAACTGGCAGGCGTGCACGATGCGCTGGTGGCCTCGATCCCGCCGCACGAAATGATGGTGGTGGCCCGCTGGATGGTGCCCTACATGTCACCGGCCGAGCGCACGGCCATGCTGTCGGACATGAAACAACATGCGCCTGCCCCTGTGCTGGCAGCGGTGTTGGCGCAAGTGCAGCCGCACCTCACGCAACCCGAGTGGACCAAGCTGATGCGCAGCCTGGGCCTGCCGGTGGTGCCCGGTCTGGTGCACTGACTTTGAGAAATCAGCGGCGTGAAGGCGTCAGGCGTCTTCCAGCACCACGGGGCGCAGCACGCACAGCCGAAAGCGCCCGCGCCCCGTTTTTTCGATGTGGATGTGCGGGCAGTTCTCCTGCAGGCGGCGCTGCAGCAATAGCAGGCGGGCCTCCAGGTTGTCGGCCACATCGGGCAGGCGCAGGGCGGGGTCCAACCGCAGTTCGCGGTTGGTGAAGTCCACACGCCCGGTGTGCTGGTGGTCGCGCAGCAGCTTCCAGACAATGGCGCCCGCCACCCCCTTGATCAAATAGTCGTCGTTGATGAACACGCTGTCGTTGGCCGCAAAGTGGCGCACCCGCAGCGCGCTGCCGCTCACCGGCGGTGCCGCCGTCGGAGTAGGCAGCGGCTCGGGCGCATCGGGCGCGGTCTGCAGCAGGTCGATGGCGGCGGCCAGCTGGCCCGCAATGGCCACCAGCAGGTCTTCATCCTCGAAACCAAAGCGCATGTCCTCGGGGCTCTCGGCAAACAGCACTCCCAGCAGGCGTCCGGCCGACAGCAGCGGCACCGCCACCTGGCTGTGCGGCTCTGGCAGGCCGGGGTAAGGGATGTCCAGGCCGCGCAACGGGGGCGCATCGGGTGCGGCATGCGCGTCCATGCTTTCGCGGATGGCATGGCTGTACAGGGCGGCGTGCGTCATGTGGCTGATGCGCACCGGCGTGCGCTCGCGCGCAGCCATGCCGATCACTCCCTGGCCCAGCCGGATTTCTGAACCCACGCCCGATGTGGCATAGCCGCAGCTGGCCACTGTGTAGAGCTGCTGGGCGCTGGCGTCCAGCATCAGCACCATGGCGTGCTGGATGCCCAGCTTGTCCTGCAGGCCCTGCAGCGCGCCTTGCAGCAACTCGTCCAGCCCCGAGCAGCGCGCGATGCTCTCGCTGCACAGACGCAGCGTGTGCAGCAACCCGGAACGCGGCGCCGGTGCCGGCAGGCCTTCGCCCGCCACCGATTCGATGCGCTCGACAGCGTAGATGTCGGCCCCTTTGAGTTCAAACACCTCGGCCATGCCCGCATGCGACGCAATGCCCGCCAGCTGCGCGCGCATGCTCTCGAACACCGGGCCGCTGTCCTCGGTGCGCTCGTACATCAGGTGCAGGCGGTAGAAATGGGCGGTGACCGGGTCCAGCACCAGCACGGACGCACGCGGGTTGCGCAGGATGTTCTGGCGGGTCTTGTTGAAGAACTGGAACGACAGCGCCACATGCGCCGCATCCACATAGACCACCTGCGAGATATAGGCCACGTTGGGTGTGCCGTCGGGGTCACAAGTGGCCATGATGGCGGGAATCGCACCCTCCAGGCAGGGGCGGATGCTGTGCAGGGACGGCGCTGCGGTGCTCATGGCTGCGGCATAGGTGGTGAGGGTGGTGAGGGTGATGTGGGTGGCGAACACAACTCCGCGCCTGCGCGCGGGCCCGGTGTCTGGTCGAACGCGCTGGTGGGCGTGAAGCTCACGGCCACCACATCCTGCAGCGGCGCTGCTAGCATGGCCGCCACATACTGCGGGCCGTAGCCAACCTGGCCCACCTCCTGCACCATGGACTGCAGGTAGGCCTGCAACACGGGCAAGTCGCCGTCATGGGCCGGGCGCTGCGTGGCCCGGCGGGCCTTGAGCTGCAGCGTCTGGTGGGTGGACGGCACGCTGAACACCACGGCAATCTCGCCGGTGTGCGCGATGTCCTGCAGCAACTGTTCGGACTGGCTGCGCCGCAGGTACACCGTGACCTCCTGCCCATCGCCGCTGATGTGGCTGCCCACGGCGCGCATGATGCTCGGGCGCAGGGCCGCATCGCGTGACGCCACGATGGCCGACACGCCCTTGGCCACCATGGCGATGCGGTCCGGATCGAGCAGCACGGTCATGCCTTGAAGCGCTTGCGGGTCAGGGCCAGGGCCACCCAGAAGGCCACCACCGTGGTCACCACCAGCACCAGGCCGTGGCGCCACGGGTGGGCGGGCCATTGGTCCATGAACAGCGGGCGCACCAGCTCGACCGCGTTGGTCAGCGGCAGCCAGTCGGAGATGGCGCGCACGATGGGGGGCAACTGCTCGCGCGGGAAGAACACACCCGAGAGAAACATCATGGGCGTGAGCACCAGTGTGAAGTAGTAAGTGAAGAAGTCATACCCCTTGGCCAGGGCGTTGAAGATGAGCGCGATGCTGGAGAACATGATGCCGACAAACAGCAGCACCGGCCAGGCCACCAGCAGCTTGGGGCTGTGGCTGATGCCTAAAGCCAGCATCACGCCCAGGATGGCGGTGACGGTGAACAGCGCCTTGAACGCCGCCCAGAGCATCTCGGCCAGCACCACATCGTCCAGACTCACGGGCGCGTTCATGATGCCGTCCCAGGTCTTTTGCACATGCATGCGCGAGAAGGCCGAGTACAGCGCCTCAAAGCTGGCCGCGTTCATGGCGCTCATGCAGATGGAGCCGCTGGCCAGGAACAGGATGTAGGGCACCTTGGTGTCGCCCGCCGCGCCGCCCACGTTCACCTGCCCCACCAGGGCCCCCATGCCGTAGCCAAAGGCCACCAGCCACATCAGCGGCTCGGCAATGTTGCCCACCAGGCTGGGGATGGCCAGCTTGCGCCAGACCAGCAGGTTGCGCATGAACACGGGCCACCAGCGCACGGACAGGCTGGGCGGGCGCCATACCGACGGCGGG
>NZ_JAMXAX010000201.1 GCF_023913775.1 Acidovorax facilis | reverse complement strand
TATCGAAAGCGCCAGCAGCTTCAGCTGCAAGTAGTGCCCCGGCCCTGGCCGCAGTGGCCAGGGCCGGGGCACTACTTGCAGCTGAAGCTGCTGGCGCTTTCGATATCACCCGTGCCGTTGTAGCGCGCCACCTTGGGGTAGGCGCACAGCGGGCGGGTGCGGTTGGCGGACCAGCTGGCGGGCAGGTCGGGATTGGCGCCGGCCACATTGCCCGCTGCTCTCACCCCTGCAACCACGCTATCGGGCGCCTGGCCTTTTTCCACCCAGTTGACCAGCGAGGTCAGCATGTCGAACTGGTCGGTGGCCGGGCCCATGCCGCAATGCGACATGCCGGGCACGGGGTAGTACCGCGCGAAGTTCGATGCGTCGCCGCTGTTGTTTGTGCGCAGGCCCTCATACCAGTTGGCCGTGTCGTTGGCCGAGAAGATCGGGTCGCTCACACCGTGGTAGACCATGACCTTGGCGCCGCGTTGCTTGAGCGTGGCCAGATTGGTAGGGTTGACGGGCTGCATGAATGCCAAGCCCGATTCGGTGTACACGCCGCTGGTCGCAGCCACCGAGGTGAGCATGGTGTCGATGGGTGTATTCAATGCAAACGCTGGGGCGCTGAAGCCTGTGGGGGACACTGGCGGCGAGCCCCAGGTCATGGCAGTCATCGCGGGGTCGATATTGGTGGAGACGAAGAACTCCCAGAACGACGAGTCCGCAGCGTTGTGGCCAGTGTCGAAGGGGAAGCTCGCGTAGAACTTGTTGCCCTTGCTGTCCACCGCGCCCGAGAAGATGGGCGCGATGGCCGTCTTCTGGGCGGGCGTCAGGCAGCTGCCGTCCCGCGCGCCAGAGCACGACGGAATGTCACGCTGGAAGTCGAAGCTGGCCTGGCAGGCCGCAGTGTCTTGCACGATGCCGTCCTTAGCCCCGTCCAGCGCATCGCACTTTTCAAGCACCTTGGCAGAGACCATAGCCCGCTCGGTGCTCGTAAAAGCGGTGGACAAGTCCGCTGGGTCGGTTGCGATGGTCGCGTACTGCTTGGCGCCGAACTGGTTGGCGATGGCCGCCAGCGGCAGGCGGTAGCCGGGGGCGCCAGCCAGGTAGCCGTCGTATTCACCCGGCATCCGGGTCATTGCCACGAAGGTGTGGCGGCCGGCATTGGAGCAGCCGCCGATGTAGGAGCGGTCGGGTTTTTTGCCGTAGGCCGAAGCGATCAGGTCCTTTGCCATCGGGGTCAGCTTGGCCACCGCCTGGTAGCCGTAGTCCAGCCGGGCCTGGGCATCGATACCAAAAGTCATGTTCCCCTGTCCGGCGTGGCCGGCGTCAGAGCTGATGACTGCAAAGCCTTGCTGCAGCGCCACGGTGGGCTGCGGCCCGGTCTGGGAGCCAATTGCGGGCCAGAGCACGCCGTCAGAGCCGCCGTTGGCCTGGTAGAAGAACCGGCCATTCCAGGCCAGCGGCATACGCATCTCAAAGGCAATGGCATAGCGCTGGCCGTCCTGCGGGCTGATGCGGGGAAACATCTCGCCGCGCACCAGGCAGTGTGCGGGCATGGGAGCATCGCCACGGGTCAGTGCCCCTGCAGCCACCGGCTCGGCCAGGCTGATCTGCGTGTTGGGGTGGGTGAACTTGCTGGCCAGGTCAGAGCACGTGGCCAGCGTGCCCGGTGTGGCCGCGCTCAGCTGCGGCAACCCCGCGTCCGACGATCCCCCGCCGCAACCCATGAGTAGCGCCACCGGCAGGGCCGACAGTGCGAGAGGGTGCAATCGCATTCTTCTTTTCGTACGGTTCATGCTGTTGTCTCCATTTTTTTGAGGCGCAAGGAATCCCGCAGCGCGGCCTCAACACGCTGTGGGAGGGAAAGCGGGAGATCGTCTGGTTGCTACTGAATCAATAGCTTATGGCGCTTGCCTATCAGGCGGTAGCGGCTTTTCTTGGCAAAGATTCGAACGCCTGGGTGATGCGTTGGCGGATGATGGCCGCGCGCATCTCGAACTCAGGCAGTACCCACTGTGCGAAGGCGTTGGCAGGCTCTTGCCAGCGCGGCGTGTTGCTGGCTGCGGCAATGCGCTGCCAGGCCCAGTCCAGCAGCACCAGCGCCACGGCGCGCAGGTAGTCGTCGGCCACCCAGTAGGGCAGCTCGGCGTCGGACTGGGCAGCTATCGCCAGCGTTTGTGTGATCTCCACCAGCGCATGGCGGCGTGCGCTGGCCGCAGGGCTGGGCGCTGTGCCAGGCAGTGTGGTCAGCAGCGTTGCCAGGCCCTGGCCGCCATCGGCCAGCACCTTGCGCACCAGCAGGTCAATCGCCTGGATCTCGTTGGTGCCCTCGTAGATCATCGCCACGCGCGCATCGCGCACGATCTGCTCGATGCCCCATTCGCGCACATAGCCGTGGCCACCAAACACCTGCAGGCAGGCACTGGCGCCGTGGAAGCCCTGGTCGGTGAGTGCGGCCTTGAGCACGGGCGTGACCAGTGCACACCAGCGCTGGGCGGCGGCGCGCTCGCCCGCGTCGGTGCTGTGCTTGGCCACATCGAGCTGCAGGGCGGTGTGGTAAGCCAGCACACGCCCGCCGTCGATCCAGGCGCGCTGCGTGTGCAGGATGCGGCGGATGGCGGGGTGGTCGTGGATGAGGCTGGTGTCTTTGGCGCCGGGTGCGCGCATCTGGCGGCGCTCGGCCGCATAGGCGCTGGCCTTTTGCCAGGCGGCTTCGAGCAGGCCGATGCCCTGCAGGCCCACGTGCAGGCGGGCGGCGTTCATCATCACGAACATGGCGTTGAGGCCCTTGTTCGGCTCGCCCACCAGCCAGCCGGTGGCGTCGTCAAACCGCATCACGCAGGTGGGGCTGCCGTGCAGGCCCATCTTTTCTTCGATGCGCTCGCACACCACGGCATTACGGCTGCCGTCCTGAAGCACCTTGGGCACCAGAAACAGCGACAACCCCTTGGGGCCCGCCGGTGCATCGGGCAAGCGCGCCAGCACCAGGTGCACGATGTTGTCGGTCAGGTCGTGTTCGCCGCCCGAGATAAAAATCTTGCTGCCGTTCACCCGCGCGCTGCCGTCGGGCTGCAGCACGGCGCGTGTGCGCACCAGGCCCAGGTCGCTGCCCGCGTGGGCTTCGGTCAGGCACATGGTGGCCAGCCATTCGCCGGTGGCGACCTTCTCCAGGTACTGCGCCTTGAGTTCGTCGCTGGCGTGGTGCTTGATGCATTCGTACGCGCCATGCAGCAGGCCGGGCGCCATGGTCCAGCCGTGGTTGGCACCGGCCAGCCATTCAAACAGCACACATTCGAGCACTGCGGGCAGACCCTGGCCACCGTCCTCGGGCGCGCACGACAGCGACGGCCAGCCCGCCTGCCAGAAGGCCTGGTAGGCATCGCGAAATCCTGGGGGCGTGTGCACTTTGCCTGCGTCAAACCGGCAGCCTTCCTCATCGCCCGTGCGCTGCAACGGGGCGATGGCGCTGTCCACAAACTTGGCGGCCTCGTCCAACACCTGCGCAGCCAGCTCGCCATCGGTGTCGGCAAACGGCGCCAGCGCCTGCCAGCGGCTGGGCGCCTGCAACACGTGGGTCAGCAGATGCTGGATGTCGGCAAGGGCTTGGCGTGCTTGCATTAAATGCTCACTATTTGATAGCTATTGGCGCTTGATGGATAAGCGCTGGATGCCGTTTTCTTCTGAATTTCGTCGGCACGAGCCTGGTGGCTGCTTGCGCCTTGGATTGGACAGGCTCAGCCCGAACGGGTGGGGTGTGGGGGTTGCGCCCGCCACCCGTCGATACCGGCGCGCCCCCAGGCGAGGGCCACCGCGCAAGGGCCGCCCCGCCGCGCTGGTGGCGTCCCCCCCAAGGGGGGAAGCGGCGAAGCCGCTCAGGGGGGATTCACAACCTTCAAGAATCTGCGGTGAAACCAATCTTCTTGATCAGCGGACCCCAGGTGTCGTACTCGGCCTTCTGCCAGCGCGCTTGTTCCTCGGGCGTGGAGCCGTGGGGCATCAGGCCCACGATGGCCAGGCTGTCGATGACAGACTTTTCCTTCAGGGCGGCGTTGATGGCAGCGTTGGCGGCGGCAATCACGGGCTTGGGCGTGGCGGCGGGGGCGTAGAAGCCAAACCATTCTTCGGTGGTCAGCTCGGGGAAGCCCTGCTCGGCGAACGTGGGCACATCAGGAACGTACTGCGAGCGCTTGGGGCCCGAGGTGGCCAGGATGCGCAGCTTGCCCGCCTTGTAGTTGGCGATGAAGTCACCGTGCGGCGTGACCATGGCAGCCACCTGGCCGCCCACCACGTCCGTCACGCCCGGGATGGAGCCACGGTAGGGCACATGGCGCAGGTCCACGCCGCTGTTGATGCCCAGCAGCGCGCCCAGGAAGTGCGGCGTGGAGCCAGCACCGGGCGAGCCGTAGCTGGCGTCCTTGGGGTTGGCCTTGGCCCAGGCCAGGAAGTCCTTCACGTTCTTCACGCTGGCGGGCACCATGGGGCCCACGGCCAGTCCGTGGTGCATCACGGCGGCAATCGACACGGGCGCGAAGTCCTTGTCGGTGTAGTTCATCTTGCTGTAGATGTGCGGGTAGTTGGCAATGGCCGACACCTGCGCCAGCGCCAGCACCGAGCCGTCGGCGGGCGCTGCCTTCAGCGTCTCCAGCGCAATGCGGCCGCCCGCGCCGGGCTTGTTCTCCACCACGCCAGCGTTCTTGCTGAAGGCGCTGCCGCCCCATTTTTCTGCCACGCGGCGGGCCACGGTGTCGCCCGAGCTGCCAGCGGGGAAGCCGAAATACACCTTCACCTGGTCTACCTGGGCGTGGGCAGCAAAGGGATGCAGGGCGCCCAGCGCGGCGCTGGCGCCAAAGGCCTGGACGAGTTGTCGGCGGGTGATGGTCATGGTGTTGTCTCCTGTGTGTCGTTGAAAGCTCTGGGGGCGGGGGAAGGAATGGATCAGCGTGGCGCCATGCGCAGGGCGCCGTCCAGGCGGATGACTTCGCCGTTGAGATGGCCGTTGGTCACGATGTGGCAGGCCAGCTCGGCAAACTCCTCGGGCTTGCCCAGGCGTGGCGGGAAGGGGATGCTGGCGGCCAGCGACTGCTGCACGGCCTCGGGCAGTTCCTTCATCAGCGGCGTGGCAAACAGGCCGGGCGCCACGGTGCACACGCGGATCGCGTGCTGTGCCAGGTCGCGCGCCATGGGCAGCGTCATCCCCGCCAGGCCCGCCTTGGAGGCGCTGTAGGCCTGCTGGCCCACCTGGCCGTCAAAGGCGGCGACGGAGGCGGTGAACATCATTACGCCGCGCTCGCCGTTGTCCAGCACGTCGAGCTTGCTGCAGGCGGCGGCAAACAAACGGCTCACGTTGTAGGTGCCGATCAGGTTGATGTTGACCACGCGCACAAAGTCTTCCAGCGGCGCGGCACTGCCATCGCGCTGCACCACGCGTTTGGCGCTGCCGATGCCTGCAACATTCATGAGAATGCGCGCGGGGCCGTGGGCGGCGGCGGCCTTGTCGATGGCGGCCTGCACGCTGGCGGCGTCGGTGATGTCGCAGGGGCAGGCTACGCCACCAATGTCTGCGGCGACTTTTTCAGCCAGTTCGGCATTGCGGTCCAGCACCGCGACCTTGGCGCCCTGGGCGGCCAGTGCGCGTGCGGTGGCTTCACCGAGGCCCGATGCGCCGCCGGTCACGAGGGCGGCTTGTCCTTGAATCTGCATGGTGGTGTCCTTGGGTAGTCGTTCAGTTCAGGTCAATTCATTTCTGGGGCACGAGGGTGAATGGCAACTTGCCTTCGTGCATGGCTTCCACCAGGTTGGCGCGGTGTTTGAGCACGGCGCGCTGGTTGATGGAGCCCTTGTCGGTGATCTCGCCCTTGTCCAGCGAGGGCGGCTCGGCCATCAGGTGCATGCGCGCCACACGCGTGGCGCTGCCGGTGGCTTGTGCGGCCAGCTGGTTGATCACCTGCTGAAAGTGCTGCTGCACGGGCGCGCTCTCCAGCACCTGTGGCAGGCTGGCATCGCTGGGCAGGCCCGCCAGCGTGCGGATGTGGGGCGTGGGGATCAGCAGCGCGCCCACTTCCTTGAGGTTGATGCCGGTGATGACGGCGTCCTGCACATGGGGTGCGCAGGCCGCGATGATCTTGGCGCGCATGGGGCCCACGCTCACGAAGGTGCCGGTGCTGAGCTTGAAGTCCTCGGCAATGCGGCCGTCGAACTTCAGGCCCTTGTTGTGGTCGGCCTCGTCGATCCACTTCACGGCGTCGCCGGAGCAGTAGAAGCCTTCTTCGTCGAACGCCTCGCGCGTGGCCTCGGCATTGCGCCAGTAGCCTTGGGTGATGTTGGGGCCGCGATAACGCACCTCGGTCTTGCCATCCACGGGCACCAGCTTCAGCTCCAGCCCCGGCGTGGGCACGCCGATGTCGCCTGCCTGCACGTTGGGGCTGTTCACGGCCACACAGAAGGGGCAGCCCTCGGTCATGCCCAGGCCGGTGTTCATCACGATGCGCTCGCCCACCTCCTGCTCGGCCACCTCAAAGAGGGCATCCCAGATGGGTTGCGAGAGTGCGGCAGCGGCAAAGAAGAACATTTTCACGCGGCTGAGCAGGTTCTTGCGCAGCTGCGCGTCGGTCTTCATGGTGTGCGCCAGCACCTCGAAACCCGTGGGCACGTTGAAGTACACCGTGGGCGCGATCTCGCGCAGGTTGCGGATGGTCTCGGCCATGCCCGCGGGCATGGGCTTGCCCTCGTCCAGGTACAGCGTGCCACCGTTGTAGATGACGATGCCGAAGTTGTGGTTGCCGCCAAAGGTGTGGTTCCATGGCAGCCAGTCCACCAGCACTAGGTCGTCTTCGGTCAGCACCGGCATGGACTGGTTCATCTGCTGCAGGTTGGCAGCCCACATGCCGTGCGTGACGATCACCGCCTTGGGCGCCTTGGTGGAGCCCGAGGTGAACATGAACTTGGCGATGCTGTCGCCCGTGATGGCGGCGTGTGCGGCATCCACGGCGGGCGTGGCCTCGGTGGCCAGCAGCGCGCTGAATGGTGTGGTACTGCGGCCGGGCAGGGTGCCCTCGATCAGCGCCACCTCTACGTCGGCGCCCACCGTGGCGTTGATGGCGGCGGCAAAGCGCTCGCCGCTGCTCGCAAACACCAGGCCGGGCGTGAGGGTGTCGATGGCGTGGCGCAGCTTGTCGTAGTCCTTGCTCACGGTGGAGTAGGCGGCCGACACGGTGCATTGCGGGACGCCCGCCACCAGGCAGCCCAGCGACAGCAGAGCGTGCTCCAGATCGTTTTCGCTGAGCATGACCACGGGGCGGTCGGCACTCAGGCGGCGGTCCAGCAGCGCTTGCGCGATGCGGCGCGCGGACTGCCAAGCCTCTTGGTAGCTGATGTGCCGCCAGTCGCCCAGGCTGCCGTCGGCGTTCTTCACACGCTGCGCCATCCAGGTGCGGTCGGGCGTCGTCTGCGCCCAGTGCGCCAGGCGGTCGGTCAGGCGCACGGGGTGGGGTTGCAGGTCTTGCGTGGCGCGCACATAGACCACGCCGTTGTCGCCCTGGCGGGTGGTGACCTCGGTAACGCCAAAGCGCAGCGGCCGGTAGCGGGGGGTGGGGGCGGT
>NZ_JAMXAX010000200.1 GCF_023913775.1 Acidovorax facilis | reverse complement strand
GGCGGCTTGCTGGTGCTGGGTCACCTGCTCGGCGTGCTTGGCCTGCGCCACGGTGACCCGCTCTTCCGCTTCCTCGTTGACGCGGGCGGCTAGGCGGCCCACCAAGTCCTGGATCGCCTCGCTGACGGCAACACGGGTGCCGGCGGACCCGCCTTCCTCTTCCTCGATCTCCTTCAAATAGCGGTGGATCGTGGTTTTGGAGCCGCTGCCCAACTCTTCGCGCACCGCATCGATGGACGGATTGCGCCCTGCGGCCAGCAATTTATCGCGTGCGCGCAGCACTTCAGACTTGTAGATTCCGGCTCTGGCCATGGCTTACCTCTTTATTTCATACCGTAGTATGTACCATGATATTGCATACTATTTATGAGGTCAAGAAGTTGGTATTCTTTGTAAATATCACATTGGATAATGGCAGATTATCCAGTGTGAGGCTGTTTGGGGTCGTTTCAGCCGTCGCGCCAGTATGGCGGTAGCCAAAGACCCATTTGGCGCCATAAGCGCGCTTATATGCCTACGCGGAAAAATAAATCTCACTGCCGCCAAAAAGTCGGCCCTGGCTGAGTTGACGGAAATATGTCCAAATAGGCATAATTGAGGCGATGTCGAAGCAAGCCCGCAAACCCATCAAATGGGTCAGTTCCGCCAAGCGCGATCTGGATGCGATGCCGGAGGACGTCAAAGATGTTTTTGGCCATGCCATCGACCTAGCTCAGGCGGGTGGCAAGCACCAGGATGCCAAGGTCATGACGGGTTTCGGTTCGGCCGGCGTGCTGGAGGTGGTCGAGGACCACCAGGGCGACACCTATCGGGCCGTCTACACCGTCAAGTTCGCCGGCTGGGTCTATGTCCTGCACTGCTTCCAGAAGAAGTCCAAAAGCGGCATCGCGACGCCGAAACCGGACATGGATTTGATTAACATCCGCCTGAAGGCCGCGAAGCGGGATTTCGAAGTTTGGCAGGCACAGCAAGGAGCAAAGAAATGAATGTCCACGCGAACATCACCATCGAAGAAGGCAGCACCAACGTCTATGCTGATCTGGGATACACCGACGCGGGCGAGATGCAGCGCAAGTCCCAGCTGGCCGGCGAGATTGCCCGTGCGATTAAGGCACGCCGCCTGACGCAGGAAGACGCGGCCACCCTGCTGGGGATCGACCAGTCCAAGGTGTCACGCATTACATGCGGCCAGTTCCGCGGCGTCAGCGAGGCCAAGCTGCTCGAACTGGTGGCCCGGCTGGGCCACGACGTGAAGATCGTGGTCGGCCCCGTGCGGCGGCGCGCCGGCAAAATCGAGCTGCAGTTTGCTTAAGCGCGCCGGGTCACCGTTTTGCCGCGGAATCTTGGCGTGGAACAATCAGATTCGCTGCCAGTACCTGATGCAGATCCTCCAGGCTCTTTAAGCCGAGTGCTTGCATGGCATCGTCACCTGTCATCTGGCTCGCGACATAAAGGTCCAGGATTTGCAAGCGTTCATAGTCCGGGCTGCCAAATTCCCGCCCCACGGGAGCCACGTCCAGCCAGGCTTGTTCCTCCGCGGATCTCCATATGGATTTGCCGTGTAAATGGCTGTGAAGCAGCTGGTAAATCCGGCGCTTGTTGGTTCGGGTACTCATTGCGATTCTTTCTTGAACAGAGGCCTGCATGATCAGCGGAGGCGCGCTCGTGCCATTGTTGTACCTGAAACAAACACCTCCGCTGGGTTGTTCGCCCGACGCTTGAGTTCTCTTTTGAAGAGCTCACCACGCTCGTCCGATGTCGCTAGCCCTGTCGCGATGCCAGCCACCAGGACCCGAGCATCCAGGCGATGGCCGCCCACAGCGCAAGAATAATAGCTGCGCCCCACCAGCTGCGAGGTTTGGCTCCTTCAAGCGCGATCCATTCGTCGCCTCGCACGCGGCATTCGGCCAAGATCTGTGCGGGAGTGAGCCAGATCGCCAGCCAAATCAAACCTGGCAGCAATAGCACATCGTCCACATAACCCAACACAGGAATGAAATCCGGGATCAGGTCGAGCGGGCTTAGCGCATAAGCCACCACAAAGACACCGAGCGCCTTGGCGTACCACGGCGTTCCTGGGTGCTTGCAGACAAACCACAAGGTCACGCCATCGCGCTTCAATTTCTTGGCCCAGTCGCGCAGGGTCTCGAATATCTTCATTTCTTTCCTGGGCGGTTGTCATCACTGGATCAAAGGCACATTACAAACGTAGCGAGTGACCCACAAACAATTGACCAAATAAAAACCTCATGGCTGCTGCTGGCTTACAAGGTGCTGGTGAACTCCAGTATCCGAGTAGGCATCGGGCCACATCAGCATCTAGGCATGGTCGCCTACCCTGGTGAAAAAAAGCATGCAGTCTCGACAACAGAACCTAAAAGACAGGGTGCCGCAAATAAGCACCCTGCTCGATTGACGCTTACTTAGACACGCCGCTGCGCCAATGCCCTCTGATCGAAAGGATTGCGGGGCTTCGCCGATAAAACACGCCTAAGTGCCGTATCGTACAAGTGTTAGGGCAAAAAATGTTACCGCGAGCGTTTGGATGGGCCTCGTTTGCGCGTCGCACTTTCTTTCTTCTGTTTATGTTTTTTCTGTCACGCCAGCGCAAATAGCCAAGAAATGCGTAAAGCGATAAAACAGTTGCGCCTCCCAACAAAAAGTATGTGGTCAGATCCCCCTGAGTTACACCAGACAAATCGTGGAATCTACTAAACATTTCGAGGCCTTCAAGCAAAAAAGTTGGTCAATCCGCGTTCATTTGATGCAAAGCTGACGGACCGGATCGTTCCCTAGCGGCTACGGTCTGCGGGCATTACTCGCGGCTCCATTGGTCTTGTGCAATCAGTGACGTTGATATACACAGGGCTCCCGGTGGTCCACCTCGTTGCAGAGGGAACAGGTACAACGGCTTTCCTCGGACGATTGAGAAAGGGGTAGGAGACAACTGCAAACGTAGATGCCTTAAGTTCCGCAACGCGTGGGTCTTTACGGCAATCGCGAAAAGGCTCCTTTATCAAGCTATCGGCTGAACCAATTTCTAATACCGTGCCTGGGCGCCAACCTGCATCCCAGTCATACTTGCCTTCATAAATGGTCTCACAACCGCTTATGACAACTAAAATAGGGGCCAGCAGGAGATGTGTAAGTAGCAGCTTCATTCGGCATACACCCGTTTGACTTCTTCCTCCACGAGGGCCTTGAGTTGCTCATGGCCGAAATCCTTCAACGGTCTCCCATTGACAAAGAACCCAGGCGTCTTTGTGACTTGCAGAGTGCTGGCGTCCGCCATATCCTGGTCAAGCACAGCTTGGGCTTCCGGTGAACCGGCGTCTTGCTTAGCCTTCGCGGCATCCAGGCTGGTTCCCTTCAAAAAGGTCCATATCCGCTCCGGATTCGGATTGTCATGCGCGGCCCAGGCGTCCTGGGAATTCAGTACCACTTCCGTCACCGGAAAAAACAGCTTCTGCTGATGCGCGGCGATGAGGATTTTTGCGGCGACATCAGAGCCTTTGTGGAGAGGAACGAGGCGTACCACGAGCTGCACTTTTCCTTGGTGGCTGTCGACGATGCGCTTGACGAGGGGATAGAAGGCTCTGCAGGTTTCGCAGGCTGGATCAAAAAACTCGACGATGCGGACCTTGGCCTCTGGGGGGCCGTAGGTAGGCGCGTGCGAGCGATTGAAAACGGAACTATTCTCTTGCGCAAGGCGGGCCGCCGTCTCGGATTTTTTGTTGAAGTGCCCGTATATGCCAAACGCAAATCCGAGCAGGACGACGATCCCGCAAAGAATGATGGTGAGCTGTTTGTTGGTCATTATTTAGTGTCTTTCTTCGCTGCCAGCAGGAGCAGCACGATGATGGAAAAGGCGATAAGCGACAAAAGCGGGATGGTGATGAAGCCGACCAATTCCAGCTTTTGTGCCGAGCAAGATACACCTTTGCCGCAGGGCTGCAGGGTCGCCGGGATGAACCCGCCGTAGAGTAGGCAGTGGTAGAAGGCGACAAGCCAGCCGGCGATTGCCAGCGGAAAGGCGTACTTCACGCTGCTGGCATCCTGCGTGTAGGCGCCTGCACCAAGTATCAGAACCAACGGAAACATGGCGATGCGCTGGTACCAACAGAGCACGCAGGGCTCCAAGTCCATGACTTCGCTGAAAAACAGTGCACCTAGCGTGGAGACGAGGGCCACCAGCCAGCTCACTGTCAGCAATGTCCATTGCCGCTCTGAGGTAAGGGATGAAGCCGTCATGCAGGTTTCTCCGCCGGCTTGTGACTCCATGATGCGAAGACCACGAGCGCTGCGCCGCAGACGATACCCATGTCCGCGAAGTTAAAGGCCGGCCAGTGCCAACCCCATGCATGGAAATCGAGAAAGTCCACAACATAGCCACGCAAGGCGCGGTCCAGACCGTTGCTCAGCGCGCCACCGAGAACCATCGCGTACCCCACAAGCTCAAGCTTGGGGAGCGGCTTTCGCAACATAACGACCAGCCAGACAGACACGACCAGTGCGATACCGCCAAAGAAGAAGCGCTGCCAACCGCCCGCGTCCGCCAGGAAGCTGAAAGCGGCGCCGTAGTTCCAGACATGCACCAGATTAAAGTTGCCCGTAACGAATTGACTCCACCCGTAAGGAGTGTGTTCATGGACCCAGTACTTGGAGGCTTGATCCGTCAAAAGCAGTAATAGAGCGATCCAGTAGCCCGCCAAGCGCGGACTGATCGAATTTTGGAGCGGGTCGACCGGGAAAGGCGGGTTGATATTGGGCATAGGTCCAGTTCGAAAATTCATGCAGAGGCTGCGGCGACCCGGCTGCGTATTAATCATTCGACGCTCGCGCAGCACGGGCGGACAGTCCCTTTGCATTACGGAGCCAAGCTGCTCAAGTTGACGGCCAGAAAAACTGGCACGATGTGAAGATCGCGACCGGCCCCGTACGGCGCCGCGCAGACAAATCTAACCGCAAGCTCCACGGCTTATTTCGCCCTTTATCTTAGCCTTGTTGATTTGGCTATGGAGTTTTCCGCCTAAGAATTTGTAAGGTATCCGGGCGGCCGATCAAACTCCGCGACGCGCTCTCCTAAAAGGGTCCACCTCTGGAATTCGCTCTCCGCGAGATATCAGAAATCATGGCCGCTCCGCTACAGCCTCAATTCGCCCTCAGCCTCACGCAGGCTCTGATCCTCGATCTGGATCGTCGCATGCGTCAGACCGAAGCCGACCTTCATTGCGTCATTTGCACTCAGTAGCGTGGCCCGCGCCTGGTTTATGTCAGCCAAGACGAGGTGGCAACTCATGGCGTCAATACCGGACGTTATCGTCCAAACATGAAGATCGTGGACAGCCGTTACGCCGGGAATGTCCAGCAACTTTCTCTCTAGTAGTGAGATATCGACTTCGGGCGGTGTGCCTTCCATGAGGATGTGGATTGCCTGCTTCAACAATATCCACGTGCGCGGAATAATAAAAAGGCCGATGGCGGCGCCGATGATCGGATCGGCCAACGTCCAGCCGGTGACCATGACGACGCCTGCGGCTACGATGACGCCCAGCGAGCCCAACATGTCGCTGAGCACCTCGAAGTAAGCACCCTTGACATTCAGGCTCTCTGAAGATCCGGCGGACAGGAGTTTCATGCTGATCAGATTCACCGTGAGGCCGACCAGCGCCACCGCCAGCATAGGGCCACCCAGAATTTCCGGGGGGTTTTGAAAGCGCTTGTACGCCTCATAGAAGATATAGATCGTCAACAGCAGGAGAACTACCGCGTTCGTCAGCGCCGAAAGAACCTCCATGCGAACGTAGCCATATGTCTTCTGTGGCGTTGCGGGGCGCTCCGCAAAACGGATAGCGATTAGCGCCAGTGCAAGACCGCCCGCGTCGGTCAGCATATGCGCAGCGTCGGCTAGAAGCGCGAGGCTACCCGTCCAAAGGCCACCGACTATCTCGACCGCCATGAAAGTAGTCGTAAGCGCAAGAGCGACTACAAGCTTGCTCTTATGTCGCCCTGCAGCGGTCCCCGACGCAGCACTTGCCGCGCGTGAATGTCCTGAGCCCAAGGTCAACTCCCCATTTTGTAATGAATGCCGGCGCTGCGAAAGCCCCCAGGGGGACAAGCGTAGCCTTGCTTAGTCGAAAAGCCGTCCGAGGAAGGAGCCGTGCCCGCGGCCTCGACCGTGTCCCCCGTCATGCCCCGAACGATGGCCTCCATCGTAGTAGCCTCGAGGCGGATAAGGCTGGGGCGCGGATTGCGGCGTCTGCGCTCCGCGAACCTCTTCGCTCGCGTTGCGCTCGATGATTTTATCGAGTTCGCCCCGATCAAGCCAAACGCCCCGACATTTAGGACAGTAGTCAATCTCAATGCCCTGGCGTTCGCTCATTACCAAATCAACTTTGCATGTTGGACAAAGAAGCCCATGCCCCTGGCCCTTGGCACTTGTGTTTGCGATGTCTTCCATTTCTTTCTCCAGAGGTTTTTAGATGAACACTATGTCCCGTTCCCAGGCCCGTCATCGCGCGATTGCGTACCAGATTGAATGTAGCTTAATGTCTATTGATCAATTGCATCTTGGCCCCGCGACGTTTTGTAGTCCGTAGCCTACGAAGACACACTTTTGAGCTACCAAGTATTTGCTGTCGCGCCTACAGCATGGCTCACTGTTCGAAGTAACCTGAGGTTTTCAACCAAATGGAGATCAGTATGCCCACCCAACCCACCGCCCAACCCGGCTCCCATCACCCTCACGAGGGCCATGTGCCCGGCGACCTCGATCAGCACGGTCACCGGGACAAGGGTGCGCCTCCATTGGTTGAGCAGCCAGGAGTGCATCATCCGCATGATGGTCATAAGCCGGGAGATCTTGACCCGCACGGCCATCGCGATACTGGCGGCAAAAAATAGTCCATGCCGCCAAGCTGCAAGACAACAACCTTGCAGCTGGACATTTCGTAAAGGGGCTGGCATTACCAGCCCTTTTCATGTCCAGGAGAACAGAGGGGCGGCAGCATCACATCATTGCGGGAGTCATTCAATACACTCTTGGGCCGCTGCTGAAGCACCCGAAACCAGTTTTGTAGTGGCGTTGGCGCGTCCACATAGGAAGGGCGGAAGGTACCGATTTTTTGCGTAGGTTGGTTAACTGTCTCTATCATCCACTATCTATCGGCTCGCGCCCCAAAGCGTGTCATTCAAAACAGCGTGCGCTTGCTTGCTCGCATGACCCAGACCCTCAGTGCAACCTCTGCCTGCTGAGAATATTCGCCTGCGGGGTGACCCATACGAGTTGAATGGCGTGCGTCTGTTTCCAGAGCTTCACAAAATCACGGCCTTCCGCTATAGCTCGCCTGCAGGTGGGCAGCGCATTGGTGGTGTCCTCACCGTGCGGGCGCTGCTAGAATTCACCGCATATTGAGGGCCAGGAGTCTGGGCCACGACGATATGCCGATCCGACTGCAGAGGAGAAATTCATGGAACGCAACATCCCGACTGTGGAAGTATCCGCGCCCTCGGTCGTCCAGACTTCGCCGGTACAAGACTCCCTAGGAGGCCGTCGGACTTGAGCCGCGCGGGTCTATTGCGTCGACCCCGCAGCGCCGTTCGCGGCGGCGCGAGGCGGAGTCTGCCTTTTCGACTCGGCTGAGACCGCTGCGAGTCGCCCAAGACC
>NZ_JAMXAX010000001.1 GCF_023913775.1 Acidovorax facilis | reverse complement strand
CCCGCCCGCCCGTGTTGGCAAACCCCTCCTGGCCCGAGCCATCGGCGCTCATGCGCAAAATGCTGCCGCTGAGCACGGTGGTGTAGAGCTTGCCGTCCTTGCCGAACGCGATGTGCTCGGGGCCCACCTCGCCTTTGAGGTCGATGATGTTCAACTTGGCCAGGCGCTGGTTGGGGGCGTGCACGCCCTGGTAGCCGGGCGCGGCAGGCGCAGTCCATGCCACTGGCTGAATGGGCACGGGCCACATCGCCAGGTATGCGGCCACCGCCACAACGGCGCCACCCACGCCCCACCCCACCCGTTTTGCCCATGTGCTCGCCATGTGTTGTCTCCTGTTGATTGTTGGAATGCGGGGCATTGTGGTGCCATAGGCGGCCTGCACGCACGCCCTGATTGGCACCTGCGCGACCGGGAGAGGCCAGCACAGCGCACGCCACAGCCAGGGATACTGCCGACCGCCTAAAATCGCGGGTTCCGCCTGAGAAAGCCGCTTTTCATGACGACCTCCGCCCGCAAACTCTTCGTTACCACCGCCCTGCCTTATGCCAACGGCAACTTCCACATCGGCCACATCATGGAATACATCCAGGCCGACATCTGGGTGCGGTACCAAAGGATGCAGGGCAACGCTGTCAACTTTGTGGGTGCGGACGACACCCACGGTGCGCCCATCATGATTGCCGCCGAAAAAGCGGGCAAAACGCCCCAGCAGTTCGTGGCCGACATCGCTGCGGGTCGCAAGCAGTACCTGGACGGCTTTCACATCAGCTTTGACAACTGGCACAGCACCGACGCGCCCGAAAACCACGAGCTGGCCCGCCAGATCTACCGCGACCTGCGCGACCGTGCCGACGGCAGCCTGATCGAAGTACGCACCATCGAGCAGTTCTTCGACCCCGAGAAGAACATGTTCCTGCCCGACCGCTACATCAAGGGCGAATGCCCCAAGTGCCACGCCAAGGACCAGTATGGCGACAACTGCGAGGTATGCGGCACGGTGTACGCCCCCACCGACCTCATCAACCCCTTCTCGGCCCTGTCGGGTGCCAAGCCCGAGCTGAAGAATTCGGAGCACTTCTTCTTCAAGCTCTCGGACCCACGCTGCGTGGAGTTCCTGGAAAACTGGACGCAGGACGGCAAACTGCAGCCCGAGGTGGCCAACAAGATCAAGGAGTGGTTCACCGTCCGCACCAACCCCGACGGCACCACCAGCGAAGGCCTGGGCGATTGGGACATCAGCCGCGACGCGCCCTACTTCGGCATCGAGATCCCGGACGCGCCCGGCAAATACTTCTACGTGTGGCTGGACGCGCCCGTAGGCTACCTCGCCTCACTCAAGAACCTGCTGGAAAAGCGTGGCGAAAGCTACGACGCCTACATGGCCGACCCGGCGATGGAGCAGTACCACTTCATCGGCAAGGACATCGTCACCTTCCACACGCTGTTCTGGCCCGCCATGCTGCACTTCAGCGGCCGCAACACGCCCAACAACGTGTTTGTGCACGGCTTCTTGACCGTGAACAACGGCGAGAAGATGAGCAAGAGCCGGGGCACGGGCCTGGACCCGCTCAAGTACCTGAGCCTGAACATGAACGCCGAATGGCTGCGCTACTACCTGGCCGCCAAACTGTCGGCGCGCAATGAAGACATCGACTTCAATGCCGAAGACTTCATGCTGCGCGTGAACAGCGATCTGATCGGCAAGTACGTGAACATTGCCAGCCGCGCGGCGGGCTTCTTGACCAAGCGCTTTGATGGCAAGCTGACCGACCAATTTGGCACCACGGGCGCGGCCCTGCTGGCCGAGGTGCGCGGCGCGGGCGACGCCATCGCGCAGATGTACGAAACGCGGGAATACAGCAAGGCCACGCGCGAGATCATGCTGCTGGCCGACAAGGTCAACGCCTATGTGGACCAGAACAAGCCCTGGGATCTGGCCAAGGACGCTGCCAACAACGAGGCCCTGCACCAGGTGTGCTCGGTGCTCGTCAACGCCTTCGCCACACTCACCCGCTACCTGGCCCCCGTGCTGCCGGGCCTGGCCCAGGCGGTGCAAGGCTTTGTGGGCGTGAACATGCAGCAGTGGAACGTGGCGGGGGACGTGCAAGCCATCCAGCCCTACCAGCACCTGATGCAGCGCGTGACCCCAGAACAGCTTGAAGCACTGTTTGAGGCCCCAGCGCAAGTAGAAAAAGCGCCAGCAGCTACTGAAACCTTAGCAGCCAACTCCCATCCTGGTGGCGAAGAACTCGCCCCCACCATCACCATCGACGACTTCACCAAGATCGACCTGCGCATTGCGCTGATCGTGAACTGTGAGCCGGTGGAGGGATCGACCAAGCTGCTGCGCCTGACGCTGGACGTGGGCGAAGGCCGCACGCGCAACGTGTTCAGCGGCATCGCCAGCGCCTACAAGCCCGAAGACCTGGTGGGCAAGCACACCGTGATGGTGGCCAACCTGGCCCCACGCAAGATGAAATTTGGCGTGAGCGAAGGCATGGTGCTGGCCGCCAGCCATGGCGACGAGAAAGCCAACCCCGGCATCTACGTGCTCAACCCCTGGCCGGGCGCCACGCCCGGCATGCGGGTGCGGTAAGGCCTGCAACGCTCATAGACAAAGCAACCGTCAAGGATGCCGAGGGGTGCCGAGCCCCTCGCCATCCGCTGATAGAGGAAGGGGCGGCATGTTGACTGCCCCCCTTCATCCAGTTATCAGTACAGGTACACCGCGCCCGCGTTGGTGCTGCTTTCGTCCGACTGATTGCCGCCAACGCCAGTCGATCCACTGTCTTCGGTGGATGCACCCACGGCCAGCGTAGTGCCGTCACCCGATATCGCCACACGTCCACCAAACCGGTCCCCAGCGCCCGAATTGGGTGCCTTCAGGTAGGCCTGTTGCGCCCAGGTGCCTGCGCTGCGGCGGAACACCAGCACAGCGCCCGCATCCGCAGCGGCGGTGTTGGCCTGGTCGCCATTGAATCCGCGCGCATTGCTGTCGTCGCGGTACGACGGCACCACCAGCGTGTTGCCGTCGCTGGACATGGCCAAGTTGTTGCCAAACCGGTGGGGGGTGCGGGTGTTGGAGGCTTTCAAGTACGCCTGTGACTGCCAGACGCCACCTGCGCGAATGAACACAAACACCGCGCCAGAGTTGAGTGCCAGGGTGTTGCTGGGTGGAGGCACGACGAAGCTGCCTGTGTAGTTGCTGCTGTCTCCATCCATGCCAACCGCCAGCGTGTTGCCGTCGCCTGACAGGATGACCGACACACCGAAGCGGTCCTGCGCTTGGGGACTGGGGGCCTTCAGATAGGCCTGCTGCGACCATGCCCCCGCATTGCGCTGGAACACGTAAGCCGCACCGGCATTGGTCAAGGTGTCGTCCGCAGGATCACTCGCCAGGGCGCTGCGCTCAAAGAACGCGCCCACCGCCAGGGTGTCGCCTGCGCCAGACAGGCTGAGGTAGATGCCGAAGAAATCTCCCGCGCCTGCGTTGGAGGCCTTGAGGTAACTTTGCTGCGCCCAGCTGGTGCCCGTGCGGGCAAAGACATAGGCAGCCCCGGACGCAGCATAAGCTCCATTGCCGTGTGTTCCAGTCAGGTCACCATCCTCGTTATAGGCCCCCACCGCCAGGGTGTTGCCGTCGTTCGAGAGGGCTACGAATGAACCGAAAAGATCGTCGGCATCCGCGTTGTTCGCCTTGATGAATGCCTGCTGCGACCAGACGGCGCCCGTGCGGGAATAGACATAGACGGCGCCTGAGTTGCTGGCCAGGTTGTTGGTGGCGGGCATGGTCGCAAACGTGCCCTTCTGGTCGCCGCTCTCGCCATCCGCGCCAATGGCCAGCGTGTTGCCGTCGGCCGACAGCGCCACGGCATTGCCAAAATAATCGTTGGCCTCGCCGTTGGGGGCCGCAATGCGCGCCTGCTGCGACCACGTGGCGCCGCTCTTCGTGAATACGTATACCGCCCCGGTGTTGCCACCCTCTCCATACGCCCCCACGGCCAGGGTGGAGCCGTTGCTGGACAAGGCCACGCGGTTGCCAAACCGGCCTTCGGCGGTGGTAGTCGATCCCTTGAAGTAGCCAATGGCACGCACCATGTCTGCCGCCATGGAGGCCGATGGGGCACTGCACCCGCCCGCGTTGCAGGCTTGCACGGTGTACGTCGCATTCACCCGAAGGTGCAGCAGCACCGGAACTGCGTAGGTCAGCCCGGTGGCCGCGGTCGACCCGATTTGCGCGGGTACCAGCGGGCCCGCGCCGTCCGGGTCTTCGTACACCGTGTAGCGGGTTGCGCCGGGCGTCGAGGTCCACGAAAAGACCAGTGCCTTCGTCCCATAGGCAATGCCCAGGCCACCCGGCGTGGGTGGAGCCGGTGGAGGGGGGGGAGCAGGAGGCGGAGGCGATGAGACGGTGCTGCAACGCACTCTCACTTGGGTCACGGGCGCCACGACAACCCCGGTGCCAGCCTCCACCGTGCAAACCTGATTCGCAGGCTGTACATGCACCGTCACGGCGTAAGAGCTGCCATGGGTCAGCGGTGAGGCAAACCCGAAAACGCCATTGGTGGCCACCAACAGATCCGCAGCGCCGTTGAGCCGCAACGTCACCACGCCCAGCAGGCCCGTGATCGATCCACCGACGGTGTAGGTATTGGTGGTGCATGTCACCAAGATGTTGGTAACCGGGCCTGCCACCACACCCGAACCGTTTTCCACAACACAGGTCTGCCCGGCGGGCTGGGTACGCACAACAATGTTGTAGGCCTGGCCCTGCAAAACGTTGGTGGCATAGCTGCCGTTCGCCGTGATGGTCAGCTCCGCCTCCGTGCCATTGGCCAGGACGAGCGTGCCCACCAGCCCCGTCACAGTGCCGCCCACAGCATGTTGCGCCACGGGCGGGGGCGGCGGGGGCGCAGCAGGGTCTTCGCCACCGCCGCAGGCCATCAAGACTCCGCTCGCAATCAAAAGAAGCAGCCTTGCCGCCCCACCAAGCCTCGCCCACAGTGCTTCAGCGCTGGCGGAAAAAGTTCGGTACATCAAGGGTTCTCCGGGCAAGTGAACGGGGTGGGCACTTCACCTATTCAGGAGGCGCGGGCGAGCCCGGCGCCCCTCGTGCGGGCGCAGGCGGGGTGCCACAAACTCTATGGTGGGTGGGCATGCAAACACACCCCCACTGAAGCAGGGTTGACGGGTGGAATGGAGTCGCGCAGGGGCGTTCGGCGGGAGCTCAGGCCCCTAAGAGCCTGTTCAAAGTCTTTTTGGAGTCGCACAAGTGCCTTGCCGGGATGGGATGCAAGGCGCGGTGCGCAGTGGATAGCTTGGCTATCCACAAGCGCCGCAACGCCGCAGACCGCCCGGCAAGGCACTTGCCCGAAGGGTTGGAGTTCAATCGGGCGATTGGAAGCCTCGGCTGCTTGCATGGGCACGAGCCCATGCGGCGCACCCGAAGCATCCACTCCTCCCGATTGCACTCCAATGCGATCTCCAAAAAGACTTTGAACAGGCTCTAAGGACTTGGTCACGATCGGAGACAGGCGGCCGTCGCGCTGGCGGCCCCGTCCCTCAATGCCCCACGTAGCGCCCTGGCCGGTGGCTGATCCACAAGAACCCGCTCATCACCAGCACGGCCAGCACCGAATACGCCACACGCTCGACCGGCACCACGAACAGCGCCAGCAGTACCACGGAGCCGTCGATCATCATCTGCACCTTGCCCGCCCGCATGCCATAGCGGCTTTGCAGATACAGCGACACCACCGTGGCACCGCCCAGGCTGGAGCGGTGGCGCGCCAGAAACAAACAGCCCGTGCCCAGCAGCAGCCCGCCCAGCAGCGAGGCGAACAGCGGGTTCAGGTAGTCCACATGCATCACGTGCGGAAACAGCTCGGTCAGCAGCGACAGCAGGCCCACGCAGACAAAGGTCTTGATGGTGAACTCGTGGCCCATGCGCGTCCAGGCAAACCAGTAGAACGGCAGGTTGACCACAAAAAACAGCTTGCCGAACGAAATGCCCGTGACGTAGTGCAGCAAAAACGCCACGCCCGCGGTGCCGCCCACCAGCAGGCCCGCCTGGTTGAAAAGCATGAGCGCCATGGCCACAAACAAGGTGCCCGCGAACAGGGCCTGCGCGTCTTCGAACAGGCCGTGGCGCAGCGATGGCGGGGGGGACATTTCGGGCGTCGGCATGGCAGGAGGGTGAACGGTGTCGGGCATGGGAGCAGGTGGGGATGCAGTGCACCACAACTAGCAAGCAACGCGCCAGTGCGCAGGGGCTGCTTTCCCTTGCCAGTCTTGGCAGATTTCAGGCATTTTTGTCATCCATCGCTTATACAGCAAGCGTCAATAGCTATCAAATTAGGAGCAAATTCGATACAACACCGACATGGAGCTGAAGCTATCGAAGTTGCGGAGACTCTGTTTGTGGCCCTGTTGTGGCGCTATTGCAGCGCCGGTGTGACGCCATCGGGTGGTTGGGACCGCCATCGGTTGCACTTCAAGAAGCGCTCACTACACTGGTTGCCTCCATGCCGTTTTCGCCCGCCTTTCGCCCCCGCCTGATCGACGCCCTGCGCGGCTACACCAAGAGCCGCTGGCTGGCCGACGTGGGTGCGGGGGTCACGGTGGGCATTGTGGCGCTGCCGCTGGCCATGGCGTTTGCGATTGCCAGTGGCCTCAAGCCCGAGGCGGGGCTGTGGACGGCCATCATTGCGGGCTTCCTCATCTCTGCCCTTGGGGGCGCCAACACGCAGATTGGTGGGCCGGCGGGCGCGTTCATCGTGATCGTCTACGGCATTGTGGAGCGCTATGGCGTGGCCAATCTGCTGATCTCTACCGCCTGCGCGGGCGTGATTCTGGTGCTGCTGGGGTTGTTTCGCCTGGGCACGCTGGTGCGGTTTGTGCCGGTCAGCATCGTGATCGGCTTTACCAACGGCATTGCGGTGCTGATTGCGCTGTCACAGGTGAAAGACTGGCTGGGCTTGTCGATTGACCGCATGCCGGGCAACTTCTTCTCGCAGGTGAGCACGCTGGCGCAGCACATCGGCACCTTCAACCCCTATGCGTTCGGGCTGGGGCTGGCGTGTGTGGCGCTACTGTTCCTCTGGCCACGGCTGTTCCTCAAGGGCTCGCCGGTGATCCGGCTCATGGAGGGGCACACGGTGCGCCGGTTTGCCCGGGTGCCCGCACCCGTGGTGGCGCTGGTGGCGCTGAGCCTGCTGGCCTGGGGGCTCAGGTTTCCGGTGGAGACCATCGGCTCGCGCTTTGGAGGCATTCCGCAGGCGCTGCCGGTGTTTGCGCTGCCCGATTTTTCGTGGGAGACGGTGCGGCTGCTGGTCACCCCCACACTCACCATCGCGTTGCTGGGTGCCATCGAGTCGCTGCTGTGCGCCCGCGTGGCCGACCAGCTGGCCACCGACCCGCACCACAAAAAACACGACCCCAACCAAGAGCTGATGGCCCAGGGCGCGGCCAACATGATCGTGCCGTTTTTTGGCGGCATGCCGGCCACCGGCACCATTGCGCGCACGGTGACCAATATCCGCGCGGGCGCCACGTCGCCGGTAGCGGGCATGGTGCATGCACTCACGCTGCTGGCGATCGTGCTGGTGGCTGCGCCGCTGGCGCTGCACATTCCGCTGGCGGTGCTGGCGGGCATCTTGCTGTTTGTGGCCTGGAACATGGGCGAGTGGCACGAGTTTGTGCGGCTCAAGCATTTCAGCAACCACTATCGGCTGCTGATGCTGGGCACGTTTTTCCTCACGGTGGTGTTCGACCTCACGGTGGCGGTGGAGGTGGGCCTGTTCATGGCCTGCGCGCTGTTTGTGCGGCGCATGAGCGGGTTGTTTCGCGCGGTGCGCGAGCCCGAACCCACTCCAACACCGCCGGGCCAGCGCACTGTGGCCCGCTGGCGCCTGCACGGCGCGCTGTTTTTTGGCGCAGCCGCCAAGATCGACCCCATCGTGCAGGCGGTGGAAACCGGCCCGCCCGGCATGGATGTGGTGCTGGACGCCTGCGAGCTGGTGGCGCTGGACACGACCGGGCTGGATGCGCTGGAGCAGATCCTCAAAGCCGTGGCAGCGCGCGGTGGGCGCATGTCGGTGGTGAACCTGCACGAGCAGCCACGCTCGCTGATCGAGCGATCGGGCTTTGCCGACCGGCTGGCCGCCCAGGGCGGCGCCAGCGTGGATGTGTAGTTGTCGGCAGGGCGCGGAGCAACCGTTTACTTGCCGCCCTTGAACTCCGGCGCGTCCAGGTCGGCCCCCGTCTGCGTGCGCAGCACCACGAGGTCAGCCCCATGGACCACCGTGAACACCTTGGCCTGGTTGGGCGCCTCCAGATAGCGCCAGTCCACCCAGGTCTCTTTCTTCAGCTCGTAGGGCGTGGCCTTTGCGGGTTTGCCCAGCAGGCGGCGCACCTCATCCATGCGCATGCCAGGCACGACGCGCGCAAAGGTCTCGGGCGTGAGCACCTGGCGCAGCGCGATCATGCGGCCATCGGGGCCGATGGTGATCATGTAGTTGACCTGGCCTGCGGGCTGGCGGTTGTATTCGAAGGTGCGGGCACCGCCCGGTTCTTCCCACACGTTCTCGGGGGCGCCAAAGCGGTCGCGCACGTCGGCTTCGGTCGATACGCCCTCTTTCAGCTCGCTGATGCGCTGGGGGTCGCAGGCGGTAAGAGCGATCAGGGAAAAAGCGGCAGCTGCCAGGGCAGCGGCGCGATATATCAAGCGCATAAATTCGTCCCGGTAAAATCTTGGACCTTTGGTGCGTCACTGTGCCTGATGCGTTCCAAGAAAGAGATTCACAGTCCATGTCTATTTTCCGCCGCCCCGATTACCAATCAGACGCCACCCAGTTCATCAACCAGCTCAAGGCCAGCCGCCCCGAACTGGAAAGCCAGCAGCTGGCAGGCCGTGCCCTGCTGTGGGACAAGAAGGTGGACCGCAGCATCTGGACCGAGTACCGCGAAGGCCAGGTGGAGCAAAAGCCGTACGTCTACCAGACCAACGCAGATTAAGCATAAAAATGGCCTCTAGCGCTTATCCAACAAGCGCTATAAGCTCATTTTTTTATAGCAAATCATGACCACAGCGAACGAAGCCGACGTGGCCGATTCGCCGGATCTGTCCGCGCTGGACGCCGCGGGCATGCCCGTGGTGGTCGACCAGGTGGCGCTGGCACGCCTGTACGGCGAGCCGCTGTTTGCGCTGCCGCAAGACCTGTACATCCCGCCCGATGCGCTCGAAGTCTTCCTGGAAGCCTTCGAAGGCCCGCTCGATTTGCTGCTGTACCTGATCCGCAAGCAGAACTTCAACATCCTCGACATCCCCATGGTGGGGGTTACCAAGCAGTACCTGGCGTATGTGGACGAGATCCGCAGCCGCAACCTGGAGCTGGCAGCCGAGTACCTGCTGATGGCGGCGATGCTCATCGAGATCAAGTCGCGCATGCTGCTGCCGCCCAAGAAGCAGGAAGGCGGCGAGGAGCCCGAAGACCCCCGCGCCGAGCTGGTGCGCCGCCTGCTCGAATACGAGCAAATGAAGATGGCGGCCATGCGCCTGTCGCACATGCCGCAGTACGGCCGCGACTTCCTGAAGGCCCAGGTCTACATCGAACAAAGCCTGCAGCCGCGCTTTCCGGACGTGCACGTGGTGGAGCTGCAGGACGCCTGGCGCGACATCCTCAAACGCGCCAAGCTTGTGCAGCACCACAAGATCACGCGCGAGGAACTTTCGGTGCGCGAATACATGAGCATGGTGCTCAAAACGCTGCAGGGCCGCCGCTTTGTGGAGTTTGAAGAACTCTTCGAACCCGAAAAAGGCAGCACCGTGCTGGTGGTGACCTTCATCGCGCTGCTGGAGCTGGCCAAAGAGACGCTGATCGAGATCACGCAGGCCGAGGCTTTTGCCCCCATTTACGTGCGCCTCGCTTACACGCCGGTCTAGGCTGGCTCCCCTGTTCACCGCCCTGGCCGGTGGCCGTGGCGTTACCCCTTTCTTCACCCGCAAGCCATGGCATCCCACGACTTCGACGTTCTCATCGTAGGCAGCGGCCTCGCTGGCCTCTCGGCTGCCTTGCACCTGGCGCCCACCCACCGCGTGGCCGTCATCACCAAGCGCACGCTGCAAGATGGATCGAGCGGCTGGGCCCAGGGCGGCATTGCCGCCGTGCTGGCTGACGACGACAGCTTTGCCGCCCACATCGAAGACACGCTGGTGGCCGGTGCGGGCCTGTGCGACCTGGCCACCACACGCTTTGTGGTGGAGAACGCGCCCGCATCCATCGCCTGGCTGCGCGAGCTGGGTGTGCCCTTCACACTCGAAGGCGACCAGCTGCACCTCACGCGCGAAGGCGGCCACAGCGCGCGCCGCATCGCCCATGTGACCGATGCCACCGGTGCGGCGGTGCAGCGCACGCTGATCGACGTGGTGCGCGCTACACCCGGCATCACCTTGTTTGAGCAGCACACGCTGGTGGACCTGATCACCACGCGCAAGCTGGGCCTGCCTGGCAATCGCTGCCTGGGCCTGTACGCGCTGGACAGCGACACCGACGAGGTCGTCACCTTTCGTGCACCGCAAACCATTTTGGCCACGGGCGGCGCAGGCAAGGTGTACCTCTACACCACCAACCCCGACACCGCCACGGGCGACGGCATTGCCGCCGCTTGGCGCGCAGGCTGCCGCGTGGCGAACATGGAGTTCATCCAGTTTCACCCCACGGGCCTGTACCACCCGCACGAAAAGTCCTTCCTCATCAGCGAAGCCGTGCGTGGCGAGGGCGGGCAACTCAAGCTGCCGCCGTCGGCTGGCGGCACGCGCTTCATGCTAGACCACGACCCGCGCGCCGAGCTGGCCCCACGCGACGTGGTGGCCCGCGCCATCGACTTTGAGATGAAGAAACACGGCCTCGATTGCGTGCACCTCGATATCTCGCACCAAAGCCCCGCGTTCCTTCAAGAGCACTTCCCCAACATCCTGGCGCACTGCGCGTCGCTGGGCATCGACATCACGAAGGAACCCATCCCCGTGGTGCCCACCGCCCACTTCACCTGTGGGGGCGTGCTGACCGACCTGGCCGGCCGCACCGACCTGCCGGGCCTGTTTGCCGTGGGCGAAGTCGCCTGCACCGGCCTGCATGGCGCCAACCGCTTGGCCAGCAACTCGCTGCTCGAATGCATGGTGTTTGCCCGCGCGGCCGCGCAGGCTATCGCTGCAGCCCCGGCCGCAGAACTGCCCACCGTGCCCGCATGGGACGACAGCCGCGTGACCGATGCCGACGAGTCCGTCGTCATCTCCCACAACTGGGACGAGCTGCGCCGCTTCATGTGGGACTACGTGGGCATCGTGCGCACCAACAAGCGCCTGGAGCGCGCCGCGCACCGCATCGCCATGCTGCAGGGCGAGATCCAGGAGTTCTACGCGCACTTCCACGTCACGCGCGACCTGCTGGAGCTGCGCAACCTGGTGCAGGTGGCCGACCTGATCGTGAAAAGCGCGCAACTGCGCCGCGAAAGCCGGGGCCTGCATTTCAGCCGCGACTACCCCGAGGTGGCCGCGCCTGCGGCCCCCACCCTGCTCGTACCACCGGTGGCCCGATGACCTACAGCGTCAAAGAAATTTTCTACACCCTGCAAGGCGAAGGCGGCCAGGCGGGCACGCCCGCCGTGTTCTGCCGCTTTGCGGGCTGCAACCTCTGGACGGGCCGTGAGCAGGACCGCGCCCAGGCCATCTGCCAGTTCTGCGACACCGACTTTGTGGGCACCGACGGCACGCTGGGCGGCAAGTTCGACACCGCCACAGCCTTGGCCGAGCTGATCGCCGCCCAATGGCCTGCGGACGCCGGCCACCGCCTGGTGGTGCTGACGGGTGGCGAGCCGCTGCTGCAGGTGGACACCGCGCTCATCGACGCGCTGCACGCGCGGCAGTTCCGCATCGCTGTCGAAAGCAACGGCACCGTGGCCGCGCCCGAGGGCATCGACTGGCTGTGCATCAGCCCCAAGGCGGGAGCCCCCTGGGTGCAACGCAGCGGGCAGGAGCTGAAGCTGGTGTGGCCCCAGCCCGGGTTTGATCTGCAGGCGCTGGAGCAGGACACGCAGTTCAACCACCGCTTTCTGCAGCCCATGGACGGCCTGCTGCAGCGACAGAACACTGCCGCTTGCATTAACGCCTGCCTGGCCCACCCTGCATGGCGCCTGAGCCTGCAAACCCACAAGCTCACCGGTATCCGGTGAGCGGTTTTCATTTTTGGTTCACGTATGTTGTTCACCATCTCCCAGCGGTTCTTCTTCGACGCCGCCCACACCCTGCGCCGCGAAGTCGAGGCCGAAGGCAGCCGCCGCGTGCACGGCCACACCTACCACGCCGAAGTCTTTTTGAGCGGCCCACGCGATCCCGCCACCGGCATGGTGCTGGACCTGGGCCTGCTGCGCCGGGGCCTGGAGGTGGTGCGCGAGCAGCTGGACCACCACATGCTGGACGACGTGCCCGGCCTGGGCACGCCGACGCTGGAGAACCTGTGCGTTTTCATCGCCCAGGCGCTGCCCGCCGATCTGCGCGCCAGCGTGAGCCGCGTGCGCGTGTGGCGCGAAGCGCTGGGCGACAGCTGCATGCTGGACTTTCCACAGCCCTGATTGATCACGACCCTGCCGTCGGCAGCCCCCCATTCACAGACTTCACTGAAGGAAGCCGATGTTCCGCACCCTGCTCAAATCCAAGATCCACCGCGTGGCCGTGACCCAGTGCGAGCTGCACTACGAAGGCTCGTGCGCCATCGACGAAGACCTGCTGGACGCCGCCAACATCGCAGAGAACGAGCAGATCCACATCTGGAACATCAACAACGGCGAGCGCTTCGTCACCTATGCCATCAAGGGCCAGCGCGGCAGCGGCATGATCTCGGTGAACGGCTCGGCCGCACGCCGCGCATCCGCAGGCGACCTCATCATCATTGCGGCCTTCGCCCAGGTGCATGAGGACCAGGTGCCCACCCACCAGCCCCAGCTGGTGTTTGTGGACGACCACAACCACCAGACCGAGCTGCGCCACGCGGTGCCCACCCAGGCCCTCTAACCATGCAGCCACAACACGACGGGCTGGTGGCCCGCAGCCTGGCCGCCGTCTGGCACCCGTGCACGCAGATGAAGCGGCACGAGGCTCAGCCACCCGTGGCCGTTGCACGCGCCCAAGGCCCGTGGCTCTACGGCACCGACGGCCAGCGTTATCTGGACGGCATCAGCTCCTGGTGGGTCAACCTGTTTGGGCACAGCCACCCGCACATCCAGGCCGCGCTGGTGGACCAGCTGGGCAAGCTCGACCACGTGATGCTGGCGGGCTTCACGCACGCGCCGGTGGTGGAACTGTCGGAGCGCCTTGCTGCGCTCACCGGCCTGGGCCACGCGTTCTATGGCAGCGACGGCGCAGCCGCCACCGAGATCGCGCTCAAGATGAGCGCGCACTACTGGCGCAACACAGGCCGCCCCGCCAAAAGCCGCTTTGTAGGCCTGGCCGGCGGCTACCACGGCGAGACCGTGGGCGCACTCGCTGTGACCGACATTGCGATCTTCCGCGAGGCCTACGCCCCGCTGGTGCGTTTGGCCGACACCGTGCCCAGCCCCGATGCGCGCAATGCAGCCCCTGGCGAAACCGCACTGGACGTGGCCCGGCGCGCCGCCGCCGCGCTGGAGACCTGGCTGCAGGAGCACCACACCACCACCGCCGCATTCATTGTTGAACCGCTGGTGCAATGTGCTGCGGGCATGGCCATGCACGACCCCGACTACCTGCGCCTGGCGCGCGCGCTGTGCAGCCGCTATGACGTGCACCTGGTGGTGGACGAGATCGCCGTGGGCTTTGGCCGCACGGGCACGATGTTCGCGCACCAGCAGGCGGGCATCCGGCCGGATTTCATTTGTCTGTCCAAGGGCCTCACGGGTGGCACGCTGCCGCTCTCGGCCGTGCTGACCACCAACGCGGTGTACGCGGCGTTCTACGACGACGATGTGGCACGCGGCTTTCTGCATTCGCACTCGTACACCGGCAACCCGCTGGCCTGCCGCGCGGCAGTGGCCACGCTGGAACTGTTCGATCAGCTGGATGCGCTGAATGCCAACAAGGCGCTGGCGCAACGCATCGATGCGGCGTGCGCACCCTTGGCACAGCACCCACGTGTGCGCCATGCGCGCCGCCTCGGAATGATCTGGGCCTGGGATGTGGACACCACGCTGCCCGACTTTTCCCGCCGCTACCACCAGCACGCCATGGCGCGGGGGCTGGTGCTGCGGCCCATCGGCAAGACGCTGTATGCCATGCCGCCCTACGTGCTCGACGACGAAGCCGTGCAATGCCTGGCCAGCGGCGCGCTCGCTGCGCTGAACGCCACGCTGCAAGAGGAGAATTGATGATTGGATGTTTTGTCACCGGCACCGACACCGGCGTCGGCAAGACGCTGGTGTCCACCGGCCTGTTGCACGCCCTGGCTCCGCACCACCGCCGTGTGGTCGGCATGAAGCCCGTGGCGGCCGGTGTGGTGCCCTGGGGCGAGGCCTGGGCCAGCGAGGACGCGATCGCGCTGCGCTCGGCCTCCACCCTGGCCGTCGCACCCGAGCTGGACAACCCCGTGCTGCTGCTCGACCCGTTGTCGCCCCACATTGCGGCCGAACGCGCCGGGGTGCAGATTGATATCGCGGCCATCGTGCGCAGCTACCAGGCGCTGGCCGCCCAGGCGGATGCCGTGGTGGTGGAGGGCGCGGGCGGTTTTCATGTGCCACTGACCGACACCCAGACCGGTGCCGACCTGGCCCAGGCCCTGGCCCTGCCCGTGGTGCTGGTGGTGGGTTTACGGCTGGGCTGCCTCAGCCATGCGTTGCTGACTGCCGAGGCCATCCGTGCGCGTGGCCTCGTGCTGGTGGGTTGGGTAGCCAACCGTGTGGACCCCGAAATGGAGGCGGCTGACGAGAACATCGCCTACCTGCGTGCGCGCCTGGGCGTGCCGCTGCTGGCCGAGGTGCCGTACCAGGACCTTCCCGATGCGCGCAGCCTGGTGTTTGAACTGCCCGGGGAATGGCTATGACGCAGGAATCCCACCCCACCTCCTGGCTGGACGAGATCCCGGGGCGCCTGGCCGACATCGAGCGCGCCCACCTGCTGCGCCGCCGCCGCGTGGTGCAACCCGCGGGCGGTGCCCACCTGCTGGTGGACGGCCAGCCCATGCTGGCCTTTTGCAGCAACGACTACCTGGGCCTGGCCGGCCATCCCGCGCTGGCCGAGGCCGCTCGGGACGCCACGCACACCTTTGGCGTGGGCTCGGGCGGGTCGCCCCTGGTCAGCGGCCACAGCGCTGCCAACGATGCGCTGGAGCGCGACCTGGCCGCCTTCGTACAACTGCCCCGTGCGCTGTACTTCTACGCGGGCTACGCCACCAACACCGGCATCATCCCCGCGCTGGTGGGCGATGGCGATGCGCTGTTCTCCGATGCGCTCAACCACGCCTGCCTGATCGATGGCGCGCGCCTGTCGCGCGCCACCATCCACCGCTACCCCCATGCCGACCTGGCCGCGCTGGAGGCACAGCTCGCCGGCAGCCCCGCACGGCGCAAGCTGGTGATCAGCGACGCCGTGTTCAGCATGGACGGCGATCTGATCGACATCCCTGCCCTGCTCGCGCTGTGCGAACGCTACGATGCACTGCTGCTGCTCGACGACGCCCATGGTTTTGGCGTGCTCGGCCCCCAAGGGCGCGGTAGCCTGGCGCAAGCGGGCCTGACGGGCACCACCGCCTCGCGCCGCGTGCTCTACATGGCCACGCTGGGCAAGGCGGCGGGCGTGGCGGGCGCCTTTGTGGCGGGTGACGCTGCACTCATTGAATGGCTGCTGCAGAAGACCCGCACCTACATCTTTGCCACGGCCGCACCACCCCTGCTGGCAAGCGCATTGCGCAAAAGCCTGGAGTTGATCGCGACTGCGGACGACCTGCGAGAGGGACTTTGCAAGCGCATTGCGCAACTGCGCGAAGGCCTGGCCGCGCTGCCCCCGGAACTGGGCTGGCACCTGCTGCCATCCCACACGGCGGTGCAGGCGCTCGTCATCGGCAGCAACGAAGCGGCCCTGGCCGCGATGGAAAGCCTGCGCCAGCGGGGCCTGTGGGTGCCCGCCATCCGCCCGCCCACGGTGCCCGTGGGTACGGCCCGGTTGCGCATTGCGCTATCGGCCGCGCACACGGCGGCGGATGTGGAGGCGTTGCTGGCAGCGCTGGCGGCACATGCCGCCGACTGCGTGGTGGCTCTTCAACAAAAAGCCGCAGGCACCAGCGTGGCGTCTGCGGCCGCTACTGCCTGACTATGGCCTGAACATCGACCTGTGACTCAGCCGCCCCCTGGAACCAGCGGACCGGCTGGTCACGGTCAGGTACTTTCTTTCACGATGCGGCCATTGAGAGGCTGCACTGGGCGCGCGTTGGCGTTATAGAGCTGGCGGAACGCCTTGATCTGCTGGGCACCCAGTTTCACGGGCTCCTTGAGCACCATCCACTGCACGCCCTCGGAACAGGGCGGCGTGGTCAACGACCCTGCAAAGCTGTAGTAACCCTTCTTGGCGGGCAACAGGGTGCTGGCGTCCAGCGTGAGCCCGTCCACCGTCACCTGCTCACCCACACGCGGCAGGTGCGCAAAGATGGGGGCCCAGGCCGCATTCGTCTTGCCCGGCTGGATCAGCACCGCCACCACGCCCAGTCCGCCGTCCGCAGCCTTGTGCACAAAATGGGCCACCATGGCCGCGTGCTTGCCGCCAATGGCCTCTTCGCTGGGGGTGTGGAAGTGGAACTGCAGCAGCTCCATCGCCTTGCCGTCCACCACCAGCTTGCTGCCCGCAGGCATGTTCACCTGCACCGTGTGCCCGTTGTTGACCAGCGTGGGGGCGCCTGCGGTGTACTGGAAATCCAGCGCAGGCAGCGCCTCTTTCACGGTATTGCGGATGTCGATGGGGCTTTGCGCCGCACCGCGTGCACAGGCCTCAAAACCAGACTCCAGCGCGCCCCAGTGGGCGGCGCCGTGTTTTCCCTTGTATTCCCAGTGCGGGTGGGCGCCCTCGGCGCTGGCCCAGGTGGCGGCGCACAGCACGAGGGCAAACAATGTGGTTTTTTGGATCAAGAAGGGGGGGTGTCATGGCTCTTAAGGAACAACAATTTGATGAAAAACAAGTCGCTGCAAGCAGCCGCGTGATAGTCAGCAGCCTTGCTTAACGGCGGCTTAAACTGGTGGGTGCCACTGACGGCCCAAGGGTTGCTGGCTTAAGAACCTGTTCAGAATCTTTTCGGGGATCGCATTGGAGTGCCATCGTGATGGACGTGGATGCTTCGGAGGCGCCGCATGGGCTCATGCCCATGCAAGCAGCAGAGGCTTCCAATCGCCCGATTTCACTCCAACCCTTCGGGCAAGTGCCTTGCCGGGCGGCCTGCGGCGTTGCGGCGCTTGTTGATAGCCAAGCTATCAACTGCGCACCGCGCCTTGCATCCCATCCCGGCAAGGCACTTGTGCGACCCTGAAAAGATCTTGAACAGGTTCTTAGAACCTGTCTACCATGGCTTTGAAGTGAATTCACTCGACCGAACCGGACCCACCCCATGCCCCACCTGACCATTGAATACTCGGCCAACCTGCCCCACTACCCAGAGGCCGAAACGCTGACGGCCCTGAATGCCACCCTGTGCGCCCACCCCCAGGTGCAGGACGAGGCGGATCTGAAGACCCGCTTCATCGTGGCCGACAGCTTCGAGATCGGCATCACGCCCGCCAACCGCGCCTTTGTACATGCCCAACTGCGCCTGCTCGCGGGCCGCACGCCCGAGGCCAAGAAGGAACTGTCCGACCGCATCGCCGCCGTGCTGCGCGAGCGCACGCCCAAGCCCCAGGGCGTGATGGTGCAGCTGAGCGTGGAGATCGTCGATATGGACCGGGGCTCGTACGCCAAAGAGCGGCTCTGAACCAGCGGCGGCAATTTCTGAATAAATTCGGCCCTACCGCTTATCCATAGTCATTTGTAGCTATTATTTTAATAGCAACACTCTTTGCCACCAAAGCCTGGCGGGTGCCTTGATGCATCAGCCTGGGTCTTCTGCCACCAACTCCGCAGCCAACCAGCCGCGCAGGCTGTTGATGAACGCCCAGCCCTGCACGCGGGGCAGGTCCTGCAGCCGCACCACGGCTTCTGCCACACGCCCCTCGCGCAGCGCCACCGCGCGGCCCACGCCGGGCAGCAGGCCACAGGCCAGCGGCGGCGTGACCCAGCGGCCATCGAGCAGCAGGGCGATGTTGCCGAAGGTACTTTCGGTGATCTCACCCGCCTCGTTCCACAACACCGTGTCGAACACCCCGGCGGCCGTGGGCGCAAAGGCCGCGTAGTGCGCGCGGCGCGTGGTCTTGTGGCGCACGAATTCACCATGGGCCTCTGGTAGCGGGCTGCGCGCCAGCTGCAGGCGCACGGGCTCGGGCGTGGGGGCCAGTGCAAAGGCCTCGGCCCGGGGCTCACCTGCGGCATTGAGCAGCAGGCGCACACGCCAGAGGCCTGCGCCATGTCCCGCTGCCAGCATCCGCACGCACTGCTCGACCAGCTTGTCATCAAAGGGGTAGCCAAAATGCACCGCCGCCGCCTGCAGTCGCGCCAGGTGTTCGGGCAGATGGCGCCACTGGCCGTCCACCAGCGCCAAAGTTTCCAGCAGGTCAAAAGGCTGGCTCGCACGCTCCACGAAGGCGCGCTTGTGGCGCCACTCGTTCCATTCGGCGTCCGCTTGCGCGCCCGAGGTGATGCCACTGCCAATGCCGCAGGTGGCCTGGGTGTGGCCGCCGTCGGTGCGCAGCACCACGGTGCGAATGGGCACGTTGAAGGTGGCCGCCACGCGGTGCCGCCCATCTGCCCCGCCGGCACCCACAGGCCGCACCACGCCCACGGCGCCGCAGTACACGCCGCGCGGTGCGGGCTCCACCGCATGGATCATCTGCATGGCGCCCACCTTGGGCGCACCGGTGATGGAGCCGCAGGGAAACAGCGCAGCAAACACGTCGGTCAGCGTGGTACCGGGCCGCGTGCGGGCCGTCACGTCCGACGTCATCTGCCACACGGTGGGCAGGGCTTCGGTGGCAAACAGCGCGGGCACACGCACGCTGTGCGGCAGCGCGATGCGGGATATGTCATTGCGCAGCAGGTCCACGATCATCACGTTCTCAGCCCGCTCCTTGGGCGACGAGCGCAGGTGCTCAGCGTTGGCCACATCCTGCGCAGGCGTGGCGCCACGTGGCGCGGTGCCTTTCATGGGGCGCGCCAGGATGGCCCCACCCGCCGGGTCACCATGGGCTCCGCTTTCCCAGTCAAAGAACAATTCGGGCGACACCGAAAGCACCTGTTCGTTGCCGGTGTCGATGAACGCGGCATAGCCGCCGGGCTGCGAGCGCTGCAAAGCCTGGAACAAGGCCTGTGCACTGCCCTGCAGCAACTGGCCCGACAGCGGCGCGGTGTAGTTGACCTGGTACAGCTCGCCATCGCCGATGGCCTGGTGGATGCGGGCCAAGGCTGCATCGAACTCCGCGCGCGAGGGGCCCGAGGTCCACTCCACATGGGCTACATCGGCCGCATCTGCAGCGGCTTCCCCGGGCCACGGCAGCGCTTCGTCATGGACGGCAAACCAGGCCAGCGGCCCCTGGGCGGCATGCACCTGCAAGGCTGCATCGAAGGCTGGAGCCGCCTCGTAGCGCACGTAGCCCACGCACCATGCGCCTGCCTGCGCGGCAGCAAACACGGCATCGAGAACGGGGCGCACCTCGGCCAGACCACGGGCCGACAGCACGGCGCGGGGCGCGCGGAAGGCATGGCGAAGGCGGGGCGCTGACGGGGCCAGCGCGGCACTGAAGTCGATGCAGGAATTCATGGAAATGGCGGGCGCGGCGGCAGCACCTTGAAGGAAACGGGCGCCTTGAGGCAAACAAGGGCAGCCGCCTATCGTAAACGCCGCAGGGCTGGACTCTGCGGAGGGTGGGCAGCGCGGTCCTGTTGCAAGTGCAAGCAAAAAATCCATCAAATGCGAATAATTCTTGTTTATAATTTTTGCCATACGGTGCATTGCCATGCGCCCCAAGCAGCCAGCCGTCGCCAGCCAGCCTCCTGCCCCCTCAAGGAACCACTGTGCTGCCACCGACCGTGCCAGGCTCTCTGCCTTCTTCTTCGTTGGACGCCGCTCGCGCGGCCCCCCTTCACCCCCTCGCGGCCGCCACACGCCTGGCGCTCGCCAGTCTGGTCACGGCCGGCATCATGGCCCCGGCAGGCGCTCAGACCGCATCTCCGGACGCCGCCGACCGCCCCCGTGCCCTGCCCGAGGTCCAGGTCACGGCAGACGGCGATGCAGGGCTGCCCGCCACCATCGGCAACGGGCACACAGCGCGCGGTGGCCGACTGGGGCTGCTGGGCAACACCGACACCCTGAACGCACCGCTCAGCGCCACCAGCTACACGTCGCAGATGGTGCAGGACCAACAGGCCGTCACCATTGCCGACATCGTGAAGAACGATTCGTCGGTCCGGCTCTCAGGCCACTCCGGCGACCAGCTGGACTCGTTCTTCATCCGAGGCTTCCCGGTGGGCGACCAGAACTCGGGCGAAATCGCCTTTGACGGCGTCTATGGCATCGCCCCCAACTACCGCGTGCTGGCCGACTACGCGGAGCGCATCGAGCTGGTCAAAGGGCCCGCAGCGCTGCTGTTTGGCATGTCCCCGGCCAGCAGCGTGGGCGGCACCATCAACATCGTGCCCAAGCGTGCCACCAGCGCCCCGCTCACACGCATCTCCGCCGACGTTGGACCCTCCGCACAGGGCGGTGGCCAGATCGACCTGAGCCGCCGGTTTGGCCCCGAACGCCAGTGGGGCGTGCGCATCAACGGCAGCCACCACCAGGGCGACACGCTGCTGGACAACCAGTCGCGCAAGGCGGACGTGGGAGCGATCGCGCTCGACTACCAGGGAGAACGGCTGCGCGCCACCATGGACGCCATCGCGCAGAAGGAAAGTGTCGATGCGCCACAGCGTCGGCCGTTTCTGGCCGCAGGGGCCACGGCCGTACCGGCCGCACCCGATGGCCGGCGCAACGTGAGCCAGCCCTGGGAATGGTTTGAAACCACCGACCGCTCCCTGCTGCTGCGCCTGGAATACGACCTGAACGACCAGACCACCGCGTTCGCCAGCGCAGGCGGCGGACGCACACGGGTAGACCGGCTCTTTGGCAACCCCACCCTGCTCAACGTGCAGGGCGACACCAGCACGTTGCCGCAACGCTTTCAGTTCGAGGTGGACCGGAGCACGGCGGACGCCGGGCTGCGCACCAAGTTCGCCACCGGCAGCATCCGCCACACGGTCACGCTGCAGGCCAGCACCTACCACGACCGCCTGGGTCGTGGTTCCGTCAACGGCACCACCGTGTTGTCCAACATCTACGCGCCGGTGAACAGCCCGGCGCAGAATGTGGCCGCCCCGGCCCAGGTCGCGCGGGTGGCCGACACAGAGCTGTCCAGCATCGCGCTGGCCGACACCCTGTCGATGCTGGACGACCGGGTGCAGCTGCTGCTGGGCGTGCGCCGCCAGCGTGTGGAGTCCGACAACTTCAACACCACCACGGGCGCCGTCGCCTCGTCGTACGACCAGAGCGCAGTGACGCCGCTGGCGGGCCTGGTGGTCAAACCCTGGCAGAACGTGGCGCTTTACGCCAACTACATCGAAGGCCTGAGCAAGGGCGACATCGCTCCGGCCACTGCCTCCAACGCGGGCGAGGTGTTTGCGCCCTACAAAGCCAAACAAAAGGAAATCGGCGCCAAGTTCGAATGGGGTCGGATGATCAGCTCGCTGAGCCTGTTCGAGATCACCAAGCCCAGCGGCCAACAAACCAACGGTCTGTTTGCAGTGGATGCCAAGCAGCGCAATCGGGGGGTGGAACTGAACGCCTCCGGCCGTGTGGTGCCTGGCGTCTCCGTCACTGGCGGCGTGACGCTGCTGCAAGGTGTGCTGAGCCAGACCAACAGCGCGGCCACGCAGGGCAAGAAAGCCATCGGCGTCCCCTCGGTGCAGGCCAACCTGGGGCTGGAGTGGGATCTGCCCTGGGTGCCGGGCCTGGCACTGAGCGGGGGTATCACCCACACCGGAAAGCAGTATGTGGACCGCGCGAACACGCTGGGCATTCCATCGTGGACCACCGCAGACCTGGGCGCCCGCTACCGCACACAGATCGCCGGCAAGCCCACGACGTTCCGTGCCAACCTGCGCAACGTGGCAGACCGCGCTTACTGGGCCAGCGTATCGCAGTACGGCAGCCTGGTGCAGGGTGCGCCACGTTCCCTGGTGGTGTCGGCCACCGTTGATTTCTGAGGCACGGCCATGCGATCACAACAGTACGATGGCGAGGCTCAGGCCACTGAACCAGCCTGATGCACCCCACGCCAGCCGCATCCGGCGCCCTGCCCCGCCTGGTTCACGCACTGTTCGTGATCCAGCTCATTTCCATGGGCGCCATGGAAATGAGCTGGCCCTTCTGGCCGGTGCACCTGCAGTCCCTGGGCGCATCGCCCGGCGTGCTGGCGTTTGCGGGCATTGCCGTGTATGTGGGTCCCATGTTGGGCGTGGCGCTCACCAGCACGTTCTGGGGCAAGGTGGGGGACCGCTTCGGGCACAAGCCCATGATGGTCCGGGCGCTTCTGGGGCTGGCCATCACACAGCTGGCCCTGACCTTTACGCAGGATGTCTGGACAATCCTGGCACTGCGCTTTCTGCAAGGGGCGTGCGCAGGCTATCTGGCACCGGCGCAGGCCTACGGTGTGAGCGCCGTGGTGCCAGCGGTCCGGGGGCGCCTGTTTGCCTACCTGCAGGTGTCCACCAACGTGGGCTCGCTGGCGGGGGCGCTGGCGGGCGGGCTCATCCTGGACCACGCCACGTTCTTCTGGATCAACCTCATCGCAGCGCTGCTGTGCGCAGTGTGCGCTGCAGCCGTGGCCGTGCTGCTGCCGCCCCGTCCTGCCGCAGGCAGCGCCCAGGGCGTGAAGGCAGTGCCATCACTGCCGCCCACGTCAGGCAACGCAGCGCCGCTGCAACCATCGTCCTGGTTTGCGTCCCCCGTGGCAGGGCTGCTGGCCGTGCTGGGCATCCTGCTGGTGGCCCGCATGCTCACGCAAACCCCATTTGCGATGTATGTCCGCTCGGTGTTTGCCATGGACAACTGGGTGGTGGGCCTGTGTTACGGGCTTCTTTCCATGGGGTTCATCGTGTCGGCCACGCTCTGGGCGCGCTACTTCGAGCGCTTGCAGGGCCCCGACGCCCTGGTCCGCATGGCCTGGGTGGCTGCCGCCTGCGCCTTGCTGATGGTGCTGGCGGGGGCTACTCACAGCGTGGCATTTTTTATCGCACTGCACTTTGCCTGGGGTGTGCTGCTGGGTGCCACCACACCGGTGCTGATGGCCCAGATTTCGCATGCCACGAGCGGGCAGCACCAGGGGCGCATTCTGGGCGTGGCGCAGAGCACCGCCCAGTTCTCGTCCATGGCCGGCATCGCACTGGGCGGAGGCCTGACCCAACTGCTGGGCCTGCACTCCACCTACTTCCTCGTTGCGGGGGCCTATGCCTGCGCCCTCGCGGTCATCGTCGCCGTGCTGCGCATGCGCGGCACCCGGCCAGGCGCAGCCGGCCTTGCCGGGCCATGAGCCCCGCAGCGCATCGCATCTTTTTCCTCCCCACCCCTTCATTCACAAAGAGTCTTTGACATGGCAATGGGTCACCGCTGGCGCATCGCGCTTCTTATCCTTGTGCTGGCAGGCATCGCCGCCGCCGGCATTCTTCTGGTTTCTCCGGCCGCAGCCCCCGAAGGCGCTGCATCACCCCCGCCCTCCGGCAGCCACCACGTCACGGTGACCGACCTGCTGGGGCGCAACGTGCAGGTGCGGGTGCCTGTGCAGCGCGTGATCCTGGGCGAAGGGCGGCAGCTGTACCTGGTGGCCGCACTCGATACAGACAACCCGATCCAGCGCATTGTGGGCTGGCGCAAGGACCTGATCCAGGCCGACCCTGACACCTATTCGGCGTACGCCAAGAAATTTCCGCGCATCGCCGACATTCCCACCTTTGGGGGCTTTGAAGACGGCACCTTCGACATCGAGCAGGCCATTGCGCAAAAGCCCGATGTGATCCTGCTGAACATCGAGGCCCAACGGGCCACCGATGACGCGCGCTACATCGAGAAACTGGCGGCGCTCGGAATTCCGGTGGTGTATGTAGACTTTCGCCATCGCCCCATGGAGAACACCGAGCCCACCATGCGCCTGATGGGCCGGCTGTTTGGCAAGGAAGCGCGTGCCGAAGAGTTCATCGCCTACCGCACGGCGCAGATCCGGCGCGTGGCAGACACCATCGCCGCCGAGCAGCCCCCGCGCCCCAAGGTGTTCATCGAACGCATCGGCGGCTACACCGAAGACTGCTGCCTGAGCTTTGGCAACGAGAACTTCGGCAAATACGTGGAAGTGGCGGGGGGCACGAACGTTGCCAAGGGCGTGATTCCCGGCACCTTCGGCCAGCTCAACCCCGAGCAGGTAATCGCCTCCAACCCCGACCAGGTCGTGGTCACCAGCGCCAACTGGGAGGCCTACGTACCCTCGGGCCACTGGATTGGCGTGGGCCCTGGTGCCGACCTGGCAGAGGCCCGGCGCAAGCTGGAGACCTATACCCGCCGCCCCGCCTACACCGGCACCCGGGCTGCGCAAGAACGCGCGTTCCACGCCATCTGGCACCAGTTCTACAACAGCCCGTACGAGTTTGTGGCCATCCAGCAGTTGGCCAAGTGGTTCCACCCGGACTTGTTCACAGACCTCGACCCGGACGCCACCTACCGTGAGATGCACGAACGCTTTCTGCCCGTGCCTTATGAACCCGGCTACTTCGTGAGCCTGGATGGCGCAACACCCACAGCCTCCGCAGCGCCCTCCACCGCCAAGGCTGCCCCATGACGACCACGGCGATGGCACCCCCTGCAAGCCAGGGCGCTGGCTACCGTGCCCTGGTGCGCCGCAAGCGCTGGCTGCTGCTGGGGTTTTTCGTGCTGACGACCTTGAGCCTGCTGCTGGACCTTGCGCTTGGGCCGGTGGGCTACAGCGTGAAGGACGTGGTGCAGGCTGTGCTGTGGCCCGACAGCGTGCCCGTGCAACTGCGCGTGGTGGTGTGGGACATCCGCCTGCCCACCGCGCTCATGGCGCTGGCTGTGGGTGCTGCGCTGTCGGTGGCGGGCGCACAGATGCAGACCACGCTCAACAACCCGCTGGCCAGTCCGTTTACGCTGGGTATTTCGGCGGCGGCCAGCTTTGGCGCCGCGCTCGGGCTGGCCTTCGGCGTTGCCCTGTTCCCCACGGTGGCCGGGTATGTGGTGCCGCTGAATGCCTTTGTGATGGCGATGCTGTCGGCCGGGTTGATCCACCTGCTGAGCATGAAACGCGGCGTGACCACCGAGACCATCGTGCTGCTGGGTATTGCGCTGGTGTTCACTTTCAATGCGCTGCTGGCGCTGGTGCAGTATTTCGCCACCGAGCAAGCCGTCGCGGCCGTGGTGTTCTGGACCATGGGCAGCCTGACCAAGGCCACCTGGCCGAAGCTGGGTGTGACCTGCCTGGTTCTTGTGGTCACGCTGCCCCTTTTTGCGCGCAACAGCTGGGCACTGACGGCCCTGCGCCTGGGCGATGACAAGGCCGCCAGCTTCGGCATCAACGTGGCGCGCCTGCGGCTGCAAACGCTGGTGCTGATCAGCCTTCTGGCAGCCTTCCCGGTGGCATTTGTCGGCACTATCGGCTTTGTCGGCCTGGTGGGCCCGCACATTGCACGCATGCTGATCGGCGAAGACCAGCGGTTCTTCCTGCCTGCGTCGGTCATGACCGGCGCATTGCTGCTGTCGATCAGCTCGGTGGTCAGCAAAACGCTGATCCCTGGGGCCATCTTTCCCATCGGCGTCGTGACCTCGCTCATAGGAGTGCCCTTCTTCATCTCGCTCATCCTGGGCCGCAGGGAGCGCTCATGGTGACGCTCCAGTTGCAAGGGGTGGGCGCGCACTATGGCAGCCGCACGGTACTTGCGAACGTCAACACCCCCGTCTTCCACGCGGGGCAGGTGGTGGCAGTGATCGGGCCCAATGCGGCGGGCAAATCCACCCTGTTCAAGCGCGTGGCCGGCATGCTCAAGGGGCCGGGCCAGATAGTGCTGCAGGGCTCCCGCAAGGGGCTCGAGGGCATCTGCTACATGCCGCAGGACATCAGCGCCACCGCGCGGCTCACGGTGGTTGAATCCATACTGCTGGCCGCCAAACAGCAGCACCAGGGCTGGGCGGTGAGCGACGCCGAACTGGCACAGGTGGACGCCATCACCGTGTCACTGGGCATCGCAGACCTGGCCTTTCGCAACCTGGGGGAACTCAGTGGCGGCCAGCGGCAACTGGTGTCCATCGCCCAGACGCTGGCGCGCGACCCCGAGATCCTGCTTATGGACGAGCCCACCAGCGCGCTCGACCTGCACCGTCAGATCCAGGTGCTGGACTTCATGCGCTCGCTGGCGCAGGAGCGGGGGCTGATCGTGTTCATCGCGCTGCACGACATCAACCAGGCCCTGCGCTACTGCGACCACGCCCTGGTGATCGCCAACGGCCAGGCGCAGCACAGCGGGCCTTGCGAGCAGGTGATCACGGCAGCCATGCTGCGCGATGTCTATCGCATCCGGGCCCGCATTGAAAGCTGCTCGGCGGGCACGCGGCACGTCATTGTGGACGGCGTGGCTTAGTCCGCGCCCGTCGGGTGCGCCACGATTCAATACCTGCGTGATGCCTCAGGCGGCCCCGATGCCAGGGACCAAGCCCGCCGTGGGCTGCCCGTTCCTCAGCGCGGCCGTGAAGGCCAGCATGCGGTCAATCGGCTGGCGCGCGCGCGGGATCAGCGCCGGGTCCACATGGATCGCGTTGGCGCCGGTCTCCAGCACCCGCGCCACATCGGCCAGGCCGTTCATCGCCATCCAGGGGCAGTGTGCGCAACTCTTGCAGGTGGCGCTGTTGCCGGCGGTGGGGGCCTCAATGAACACCTTGCCGGGGTTCAGCGTGCGCAGCTTGTGCATCATGCCGTTGTCGGTGGCCACGATGAACTCGGTGGCTTCCATCTCGCGCGCGGCTTTCAGGATGGCACTGGTGGAACCCACGGCGTCGGCCAGGGCGATCACGTCCGCAGGGCTTTCGGGGTGGACCAGCACCTTGGCGTGGGGGTGTTCTTTTTTGAGCGCCTCCAGCTCGAAGGCTTTGAACTCGTCGTGCACGATGCAGGCGCCGTTCCAGAACACCATGTCGGCCCCAGTTTCGCGCTGGATGTAGGCGCCCAGGTGGCGGTCGGGCGCCCAGAGGATCTTTTGCCCTGCTGCCTTCAAGGCGCCGACGATGTCGAGCGCGCAGCTGGATGTGACCAGCCAATCGGCCCGCGCCTTCACGGCCGCGCTGGTGTTGGCGTAGACCACCACGGCGCGGTCGGGGTGGGCGTCGCAGAACGCGCTGAATTCCTCCACAGGACAGCCCAGGTCGAGCGAGCAGGTCGCATCCAGGTCGGGCATGAGCACGGTCTTTTCGGGGCTCAAAATCTTGGCCGTCTCACCCATGAAGCGTACGCCGCTCACCACCAGGGTCTGCGCGGCATGGTCGCGGCCAAAGCGGGCCATCTCCAGCGAGTCGCTCACCAGGCCGCCAGTTTCCTCGGCCAGATCCTGCAGATCGGGGTGCACGTAGTAGTGCGACACCATCACCGCATTTTTCTCTTTCAGCAGGCGGCGAATCTTGTCCTTGAGCGCGAGGCGCTCGGCCTGCGTGGGTTCGGGTGGCACGCGTGCCCAGGCATGTTTGGTGGAGCAGACGGAGCCTTCCTCGGTATCGAGCGGCTGCTCGTACTCCACGTCGATGCGGTTCAACACGGCAGTGGTGGTCATGACAGCTCCTGCAGGCGCATGGAAAAGTCCGTCGCCTTGACGTCTTTGGTCAGCGTGCCGATGGAGATGCGATCCACCCCCGTCTCGGCCAGTTCGCGCAAGCCTTCGAGCGTGACGCCACCCGATATTTCCAAAATTGCACGGCCCGCGTTGATGCGCACCGCCTCGCGCAGCGTGGGCAGCGGCATGTTGTCGAGCAGCACCATCTTGGCACCTGCATCCAGCGCCTCGGTCAGTTGCTCCAGGGTTTCCACTTCAATCTCGACGAACTTTGCTTGAGCTGCCACAGTCTGGGCGGCTTTGAGCACAGCCGTCACGCCACCGGCGGCGGCGATGTGGTTTTCCTTGATGAGCACTGCGTCGTGCAGACCGATGCGGTGATTGGTGCCGCCGCCCACGCGCACGGCGTACTTTTGCGCCAGGCGCAGACCGGGGATGGTCTTGCGCGTGTCCACGATGTGGGCGCGGGTGCCCGCCACCACATCCACATAGGTGCGGGTCTTGGTGGCCACGGCCGACAGCAGTTGCAGAAAGTTGAGCGCAGTGCGCTCGGCCGACAGTAGTGCGCGGGCATTGCCTTCCAGCTCCAGCACCACCTGATCGGGCGCGCATCGCTGGCCCTCGGCCACATGCCAGGTGATTTGGACCGTGGGGTCGAGTGCGCGCAAGGCGGCTTCGGCCCAGGGGGCGCCGCAGATCACGGCGGATTCGCGCGCCAGGATGCGGGCACGGGCGCGGCGGGTAGGGTCGATCAGGCCGGCCGTGAGGTCGCCGGCGCCTACATCTTCGGCCAGGGCACGGGCCACGTCGGCCTGGGCCAGGGCCATCACATCGGTATCGCTCATGGGGGTGTTCGCGGGGTGTAACGCTGCTGTCATGGGCCGCGAGCATACCGGGAACGCAAAGGCCACGGTACCGACCTAGGCCGCATCCCACTGGGCAGACAACCAATAAGTACACCCATTATTGGTCGCATAGACTTGCGGCAATTTTTGCCCATGGATGCCCCATGACTGCCACAAGCAACGCTTCCGCAACACCCTACGGCACTCTGCCGCCCGCATCCCCCTTGCCCCAACGCCGCCCGGTCAGCCTGCCGCGCCTGGCGCAGATGCGCGCAGCGGGCGAGAAGATCACCATGCTCACCGCCTACGACGCCACGTTTGCGGCCGTGGCCGATGCGGCGGGGGTGGAATGCATCCTGGTGGGTGATTCGCTAGGCATGGTGTGCCAGGGCCTGCCCAGCACCGTGGGCGTGGCGCTGGACACCATGGCCTACCACACGGCCAGCGTAGCGCGTGGCCTGCACCGCGTGCAGGGCACGGCCTGGCTCGTGGCCGACCTGCCCTATGGCACCTATGCCGAGAGCCGCGAGCAGGCGCTGCGCAGCGCCTGCGTGTTGATGCAGGCGGGAGCGCACATGGTCAAGCTCGAAGGCGGCGGCTGGACGGCGCCCACGGTGGAATTCTTGGTGCGGCGCGGCGTGCCGGTATGCGCCCACCTGGGCCTCACACCGCAGACGGTGCATGCCCTGGGCGGCTACCGCGTTCAGGGCAAGAGCGACGATGACGCCCGCACCCTGCGCAAGGAGGCGCATGAGCTGCAAGACGCAGGCGCCGCCATGCTGGTGCTGGAGATGGTGCCCGCCGCGCTGGCCGCCGAGCTGACGGCCGAGCTGCTGCACTGCCACACCATCGGCATCGGCGCGGGCAACGGCACGGCTGGCCAGGTGCTGGTGTTGCACGACATGCTGGGCATGAACCTCGGAAAGATGCCGAAGTTCGTCCACAACTTCATGCAGGACGCAGGCAGCGTACGCGGCGCCATGGAGGCCTATGTGCAGGCCGTGAAGCAGGGGCAGTTCCCGGATAACACCTTGCACGCCTGGTGAGCCTTCACCGCATTTCTTCATTTCTTTTCGACCTCTCCCACCCCATGCTGATTGCCCGTTCCATTGCAGACCTGCGCCAGGCCCTGGCCTCCTATCGCCACCCCACCTTTGTGCCCACCATGGGCAACCTGCACGACGGGCACATCGCCCTGGTGCGCCAGGCCAAGCCCCTGGGCGACGTGACGGTGGCCAGCATCTTTGTGAACCGCCTGCAGTTTTTGCCGCACGAGGACTTTGACAGCTACCCCCGCACCTGGGAGGCCGATTGCGCACAGCTGCAAGCTGCGGGCTGCGATGTGCTGTTTGCCCCGCGCGAGGCCGACCTGTACCCACAGCCCCAGACCTTCAAGGTGCACCCCGACGCAGCACTGGCCGACATGCTGGAAGGCCATTTCCGCCCCGGCTTCTTCACAGGCGTGAGCACGGTGGTGATGAAGCTCTTTGCCTGCGTGCTCGGCCAGACGGGCGGCACCGCCGTGTTCGGCAAAAAGGACTACCAGCAGCTCATGGTGATCCGCCACATGGTGCAGCAGTTTGCGCTGCCGATTGAGGTGGTAGCGGGCGAGACCTGCCGCGCGGCCGATGGCCTGGCACTGAGTTCACGCAACGGCTACCTCAGCCTGGAAGAGCGGCAAGAAGCCGTAGCCCTGTCGCAGGCATTGAAGCAACTGGCACAGCAATGGCTGAACGCTGCGCCTAACGACCGCAGCGCGGTGGAGCCCCGGGCCTTGGACGCCCTGCGCGCGCGGGGCTGGGCACCGGACTACCTCACCGTGCGCCGCCGCGCCGATCTGTTGCCCGCCACAGCGGCCGATGCAGCGGGCTCGCTGGTGGCACTGGGGGCTGCGCGGCTGGGCAGCACGCGGTTGATTGACAACCTGGAGTTTTAGAGCGGCTCACAAAAACCCTGCAGGTCGTTGTCCGGCCTTATCGCGCTGCTTGGACTGCTTGTTGTACTGCCCACGACAGAGCGCGGAGCCAGGGCCGTGCTCTGTCGCAGTGAATGCGCTATCGAACAGATAACATCCGACTCCGGGAAACTGCGCTGAAACGCCCCCTCGCTGGGATGGGTGGGCGAGAGGGAGAAACAGCCAATGCGGTGTTGCCCCCTCTGCTCCACCCTCTCTGGCAATGGGAGAACAAGCCAAGCACCCGCCCACCGTCCGCGATTATTCGGCAAAAAATGTCCCTAGCGCTTATCTGCATTGCGCAATAAGCTATTTATTTGATAGCAAAGACTCCTCCATGTCCTGGCACGCCCGCTTGCAGCTCGACTACACGGCAGAAACCAACAACGCCCGCACCGTAGCCCGCTACGAGCACAACGGGCCGCTGCGCATCCTGCAAAGCCTGTACCCCGAGGGCGACGCCATCTGCCACAACGTGCTGGTGCACCCACCCGGCGGCCTGGTGGGCGGCGACACGCTGGACATCACGGCCACCGTGGGCCCCGGCGCCCACGGCCTGGTCACCACCCCCGGTGCCACGCGCTTCTACCGCTCCACCGGCCCGCTGGCGCTGCAGCGCAGCCACCTCACCCTGGCCGAAGGCGCGCGCCTGGAATGGCTGCCGCTGGAAGCCCTGTGCTACAGCGCCTGCCACGCCGAAAATCACCTCACGCTGAACCTCGCCCCCGGCGCCGAATGCATCGCCTGGGACGTGACCGCCCTGGGCCTGCCGCACGCGGGCCAGCCGTTTGAACAAGGCCGCTTCACCCAGCACCTGGAAGTGCCCGGCCTGTGGCTGGAGCGCGGCGTGATCGACGCCGCCGATGAGCGCCTGCTGAGCAGCCCCTTGGGCCTGGCAGGCCACCGCTGCATGGCAAGCATGTTCTTTGCCGCAGGCACGCCCCTCGACCGCACACGCCGCGACTCGGCCCTGGAAGCGGCCCGCGCAGCGATGGATCAACACCCCCAGGTCAAAGCCACCGCAGGCGCCACCAGCCCCAACGACCGCATGGTGGTGGTGCGCGTGCTGGCGCCGCAGGTGGAGCCCGCGATGAAGCTGCTCAAGGCGGTGCGGGTGGCCTGGAGGGAGGTGTTGTGGGGGTTGGACGGGGAAGCGCCTAGGATTTGGGCGATGTGAGGTGGCGGTCTATGAGACGGCAGGTCAAATCTTTCGGTTATCAATAACCTCGAAAAATACACGCCCATTTTTCTCACCAAGGCGCTGAAAGCCGCACTTCTCTGCAACCCTTATAGAGCCGATGTTTTGGCTTCTAGCAGATGCTCTCAGCTTAGAAATGCCTTTTACGAAGGCATCTTCTACTAATAAGGCAACAGCCTTCGTGCCAATGCCTTTACCCCAAAAGTTCTTACGCAAGAACCACCCACAGTCAGCGCTACCACCGCTGAGCAACGTGAACCCCACGCTCCCCGCCACGATGGAGTCCACTTCGACAGCGTAGAAAAATCGGCTTCTGATCGGCATAACCTGCTGCTCCAGCGCATCCCAGAAAGCAACTTCCGCTTGATAGCGCGTTCGTGGCAACCAATCTACAAACTGACCTACGTCTTGATCTTCCTGCAGCGAACAGAACACCTCCTGATCGCGCGGGAGGAATTCTCGGAGCAGCACGTAGTTCTGAAGCATGGGTTCCTCGCACAACCGAATAGTAGTGAGAACTTCAAGACCGCTATGGCCCCAAGGAGGGGGCAAGCCTCAATCCCCATTCAGAATCAATTGGAGTTCAGTCCCCAAACGGCCTCTTCCAATGTCAGGCCGCCGCTGTCGTAGGCGCCATGAGCAACCCATCCGCCTTGAACATCCCCCGAATCCCCCGAACCGCCTGCCGGATCCGCGCCTCGTTCTCGATCAACGCAAAGCGCACGTACTCATCCCCCTGGTCGCCAAAGCCGATGCCCGGCGACACACACACCTTGGCCTTGTCCAGCAGTTGCCTCGCAAATTCCAGCGAGCCCAGCGCGCGATACGGCTCGGGGATGCGGGCCCAGATGTACATGCTGGCCTTGGGGCAGTCCACGGCCCAGCCCGCTTCGGTAAGGCCTTTGTAGAGCACGTCGCGGCGGCGCTGGTACTGGGCGGCGATGTCTTTCACGCACTGCTGGTCACCCTCCAGCGCGGCGATGGCGGCCACCTGCAGGGGCGTGAAGGTGCCGTAGTCGTGGTAGCTCTTGATGCGGGCCAGGGCAGCCACCAGGTCGGGGTTGCCCACCATGAAGCCGATGCGCCACCCTGCCATGTTGTAGCTTTTGCTCAGGGTGAAAAACTCCACAGCCACATCCTTGGCGCCGGGCACTTCCATGATGCTGGGGGCGCGGTAGCCGTCGTACACGATGTCGGCGTAGGCCAGGTCGTGCACCACCAGAATGTCGTGCTTCTTGGCCAGGGCGATCACGCGCTCGAAGAAACTCAGCTCCACGCACTGCGCCGTGGGGTTGCTGGGAAAGCCAAAGATCATCATCTTGGGCTTGGGGTAGCTGCCTCGGATGGCCTTCTCCAGCTCGGCAAAAAAGTCCACATCGGGCGCCACGGGCACGCTGCGGATGTCGGCCCCGGCAATCACCGCGCCATAAATGTGGATGGGGTAGCTCGGATCGGGCACCAGCACGGTGTCGCCCCTATCCAGCGTGGCCAGCATGAGGTGGGCCAGGCCTTCCTTGGAGCCGATGGTGACGATGGCCTCGGTGTCGGGATTGATGTCCACCGCATACCGGTCTTTGTACCAATGGCTGATGGCGCGGCGCAGGCGCGGGATGCCCTTGCTGGCGCTGTAGCCGTGGGTGTCGGGCCGCTGGGCCACTTCGGTGAGCTTGGCGACGATGTGCGGCGGCGTGGCACCGTCGGGGTTGCCCATGCTCATGTCGATGATGTCTTCGCCACGGCGGCGGGCGGCGAGTTTCAGCTCGGCCGTGATGTTGAAGACGTAGGGAGGGAGGCGATCGATGCGCGCAAAGCGGCGCTTGCCTTGAGAAGCAGACATGCTGTGGTGACTTTCACGTAAGCGCCCGGAACCGTCCGAGCGACGTGGCTGGCAGAAAGGCCGGCCCGCTGCCACTTTAAGGCACAACGCGGTCATTTCTCCGTGGATTGCGGCAGTGTCGCACCGCCGCGACACAACACAGGTCAGTGGCCCGTGGTCGTCAGGCGGCGACGCGCCTGGTGTTCCGCTCGCTAACCAGCGCCCACGCAAACATGCCCACGCCGCCAAGCCCCAGCAACACGCCCACCCACCCGGTAGACGTCCAACCCAAGCCTGCCGCAATGCCCACGCCGCCCAGCCACGCGCCGAGCGCATTGGCGGCGTTGAAGGCCGAGTGGTTGAGCGCGGCGGCCAGGGTCTGCGCGTCGCCCGCCACGTCCATCAGGCGGATCTGCAGCGCGGGGCCGATGGCCACCAAGGTTCCCAAAAAGAACGTGGCCAGCGCGGCGCTGGCAGGGTGGTGTGCGGCGGGCACAAACAGCGCCAGCACGAGGATGGACCACACCAGTACCTTGCCCACAGCAGGCATCAGCGCCTTGTCGGCCATGCGCGAGCCCACGATGTTGCCCACCACCATACCCAGGCCAAACAGCGACAGCACAAAGGGCATGAGCGCGGGCGGCATGCCGGCCACCTCGATCAAGGTGGGCTTGATGTAGCTGAACACTGCAAACATGCCACCAAAACCGATGGCGCCAATGCCCAGCGTGAACCACACCTGCTTGCGCGCCAGCGCGCCCAGCTCGCGCAGCGGGCTGGCGCCGTGCGATGCGGGCATGGCGGGCACCCAAAGGCGCACCATGACCACTGCGGCCACCGCGATCAACCCCACAAACACAAACGCAGCTCGCCAGCCAAACGCCTCGCCCAGTGCGGCCGCAATGGGCACGCCCACCAGCGTGGCGGTGGTGAGCCCCAGCATGACCCAACCCACAGCCCGCGCGCGCCGCCCGGGCGGCGCCAACGCAGCGGCCACCAGCGCAGCCACACCAAAGTAGGTGCCGTGCGGCAAGCCGGTGAACAGCCGCATGGCGCTGAGCGAGCCGTAGCCTGGCGCCAGCGCCGATGCGAAGTTGCCCAGCGCATAGACCACCATCAGCGCCATCAGCAACGCGCGCCGCCCCCAGTGGGCGCACAGCACTGCCAGCACCGGTGCGCCCACCACCACGCCCAGGGCATAGGCGCTGATGACGTGGCCAGCCTGCGGAATGCTCACCCCAATGTCGCGCGCCACCTCGGGCAGCAAACCCATGATGACGAACTCACCCGTGCCGATGGAAAAGCCACCGACCCCGAGGGCCAGCACGGCACGCACCAGAGTGCGGTCGTCGGTGGGAGTGGCGGAGATGGACGTGGGGGAAAGGGGCGCGGTCATGGCAACAACAGGGGAGACGCTGCACCGGCAAGCGACGGCAGGGCGCAGGAGGTAGACGAGACAGGGAGAAGGAGAGAAAGAAACGCAGTTACGGGGGTAAACCCGATTTTTGTAACCATAGCATGCAAAGCACCGCCTTGCTGAAGCGGGGAAATATGTAACCCAGGTTCAAAGCCATTCCAGCAATGGCTGCTACGCTGACGCCCTGACCACGCCCTTCCTCCTTTTTCAAGGACTGCGAATGACGAACACCCCAAGCACAGCAGACCACATCGCCAGCACCGTGAAGGTGCTGGCATTCGACATCTTTGGCACCGTGGTGGACTGGCACGGCAGCATCGTGCGCGAGATGCAGTCGCTGTACCCTGCGGTAGATGGAGACGCGTTTGCGCTGGCGTGGCGCGCCGGCTACCAGCCGGCAATGGCCCGCGTGATGCGGGGTGAGCAGGGCTGGACACTGGTCGACGACCTGCACCGAAGCATCCTCGACGAAATCCTGCCGCGCTTTGGCCTGGCGCACCTGCCCGAGGCCGAGCCCCGCCACCTCAACCGCGTGTGGCACCGGCTCGATGCCTGGCCCGACAGCGTGGAAGGCCTCTCGCGGCTCAAGACACGCTTCACCATCACTTCGCTGTCCAACGGCAACATCGGCCTGCTCACCAACATGGCCAAGCGCGCCAGGCTACCGTGGGACTGTGTGCTCAGCGCTGAGGTGTTCAAGGCCTACAAACCCAGCCCCGAGGCCTACCTGGGCGTAGCGCGCGTGTTTGACCTGCAGCCCAAACAGGTGGCGCTGGTAGCCACCCACCACGACGACCTGGCCGCCGCGCGCGCCTGCGGCCTGCGCACGGCCTACATTGAGCGCCCCCTGGAGCTGGGCGCCGCCCGGCCCAAGGACGGCACGCCACAGCCGGGCAATGACCTGCACGCCACAGACCTGAACGATCTGGCGCAGATGCTGGGCTGCTGAAGGTGCCCCTGGATCGCACCCGCGCAGGTCAGTGCGCCACCAATAGCTGCACAAACATCTGCACCTTGGCGTGGCATTCGGCGCTGATGGAGGTGAACTCCAGGCCAGCCACCCACTCGTCGCGCTCCTGCTTGAGCGTGACAACGCGCGCATACACATCGGCCGCCCGGTAGTCCACCAGGGGCAGCTCGAACTCCAGCTTGATTTCGCCGTGCGGCTCCAGCGGCTCCACCAGCTCCACCATCAGGCCGTGGTAGCCGATATCGCGAATGGCGCCATGCACGATGTGGGGCACCACGATCTTGTCATGCATGCGCTGGCACAGGCACGGCAGGCGCGCGTCCACGCGGTGGCTGCGGCGAAACTCCTGGCGCGGCACCTTGAGCTTTTGCGACGGAATGGCGATCAGCTCGCGCAAGCAAACAGGCTGCGTGCGGCCCTTGACGTACACCTGCATGGGCTCGGACGCCGACACCAGGCCCCAGCAGCGCTGGCACGTGGTGTCGCTGATGAGCACCTGGCCGCGCAGGCTCAGCGCCTCGATGCGCGAGGCCAGGTTGACGGCCTCGCCGATCACGGTGTATTCGGAATACACATCCGAGCCAAAACGCCCTGCCATCACCGTGCCCGTGTTCACGCCAATGCCCAGAAAAACCTCGGGCAGCCGCTCGCGCAGGTGGGCGAGGTTCAGCTCCCGCATGGCCATCTGCATCTCCACGGCGCACAGCAGCGCGCGATCCACATCGTCCTCGCGCGCCACGGGCGCGCCAAACAGCACCATGATCGAGTCGCCCATGAACTTGTCGATGCTGCCCTGGTACTTGAACACCACTTCGGACAACCGCGACAGGCAGCGGTTGAGCGCCGCAATCACCACCGACGCCGGTTGCGAGCCCGACAGTGCGGTGAACCCGCGCAGGTCGGCCAGCAGGATGGTGACCTCGCGCGGGGCCACAGACCGGTCATCGGTGGCGGCACCTTCCGGGCCGTCGCCCTGGCGCAGGATGGCAGCCATCTCGGCGAGGGCTTCTTCGCGCAGCGGCGTGCCGGTCTCGCGCTCGATCAGCGTCTGCAGGCGGCGCACCGCATCTTGGTGGAATTCTTTGTGCATCGTGCGTGAGTCCGGCGGGTGGAGCCGAAGGCTGCTGCCAACGGGGATGCAGGCAGGATAGGCGCGCTGTGCACAAGCGGTCAAGCCGTGAAAACACTCCGGTGCGGGCGGTTGGGTGGAAACCTGGCGGGGCTATGGCACCGTGTTCGGGGACGGGCACCGCCCAGGCCCATGGAACGTCGACATGAGCCCTTTTGGCCTGCAGCGCTTATTCATCAAGCGCAAGTAGCTATAAAATATATAGCACTTGTCCTGCAACCGACCCGTTTACTCAGCCTGCACCACGGTCTGCTCCAGCACACCGAACGGCCCGGGCTCACCGCGGTCATTGAGCGCCACCATGCGCACCCGCTCGCCAAAGCGCAGAAACGACGTGCGCGGCGCACCGCCAGCCAAGGCTTCCACCATGCGGCGCTCGGCAATGCAGGACGAGCCCACATTCACATCCGCATTCGATACAGTGCCCGAGCCAATGCTGGTGCCAGCCGACAGCCTGCGCGTGCGCGCTGCATGGGCGATCAACTGGCCAAAGTGAAAGTGCATGGCGCCGCCATGCGGGTGGCCAAACCATTCGCCATTGCGCTGCGTCTGCAGCCGCAGGTGCACGCGGCCGCCGTTCCACGCCGCGCCCAGTTCGTCGGGCGTGACGGCGATGGGCGCGAATGCGGTGGAGGGCTTGGCCTGCACAAAGCCGAAGCCGCTTTTGGCTTCGCGCGGGCCGAAGGCACGCAGGCTCCAGTCGTTGATGAGCACGATGAAGCGCACATGCTGCAGCGCCTCTTCGGCGGTGACGCCCATGGGTGTTTCGCTGAGCACCACGCCAAACTCGCCCTCAAAGTCGATCTGGTCGGATTCGGACGGCAGGGCCACATCGTCGTGTGGGCCCAGAAAGTCGTCGGCTGCGCCCTGGTACATGAGCGGGATGGTGTCGAAGTCGGCCACGGGCGGCACCTTGAAGGCGCGCTCCATGAGGTGGCCGTGGTTCAAGAACGCTGAGCCGTCCAGCCACTGCCAGGTGCGTGGCAGCGGGGCTGAGCATTCGCGGGCGTCGAAGGGCATGGAGCCCAGGGCTGCGGGCGCGTTCACTGTACGGGACAAGTCTTGCAGTGCTGGCTCCACCACACTCCAGCGCTCCAGGGCATCGAGCAGCGTGGGGGCCACGGGGCTGGCGTCGATGCAGCGGCGCGCATCGGCCGACACGACCACCAGGCGGCCGTCGCGCTGGCCGTTTCGCAGTGTCGCAAGTTTCATGGCTTCGCCCCGGTAGCGGGTTGCAGCGGCAGCACCGGGTCGAAGATCGCCACGGCACGCGTCCAGCCTGCCGAGGCGCCGCGCACCTTGACCGGAAAGCACGAGATGTAAAAGCCGCTGGCGGGCAGCGCCTCCAGATTGTGCAGTTTTTCGAGGTGGCAGTAGCCAATGTCGCGCCCGGCCTTGTGGCCCTCCCAGATCAGCGATGCATCGCCGCTTTCGGCATAGCGCTGCGCGGTGTAGGCAAAGGGGGCGTCCCAACTCCAGGCGTCGGTGCCCGTCAGGCGCACGCCGCGCTCCAGCAGGTACATGGTGGCCTCGTAGCCCATGCCGCAGCCCGCACGCGTGTAGCCCGGCGTGCCGTAGGCGCTGCCGGCGCGGGTGTTGACCACCACGATCTGAAGCGGCTGCAGCGTGTGGCCGATGCGGGCAAGTTCGGCCTCTACATCGGCGGCCTGCACCACGTAGCCGTCAGGCAGGTGGCGAAAGTCCAGCTTCACGGCGGGCTGGAAGCACCAGTTCAGATCCACCTCGTCGATGGACAGCGCGCGCTGGCCGCCGTCCATGGTGGAGGCGAAGTGGTACGGCGCGTCCAGGTGCGTGCCGTTGTGGGTGTTGAGCTGTACCTCCTCCACAGCCCAGGATTCGCCATCGGGCAGGTCTTCCTTCTGCAGGCCGGGGAAGAACTGCGCCAGGTCCGCAAAGCTCATCTGGTGGTCGATGTAGTTGATGCGCGGGCCCAGACCGGGCGGGTCAGAGACAACATCGTTTTCAAGGTGCATCGACATATCGATGATGCGGCGCGCAGATGTGGCGAGCGTGGTGGTCATGGCGGGGTCGGGTGGAAAGGTCGAAACAAGGCGATCAGGATTCGGCCGTGAAGCCGGTTTGCTTGATGAGGCCGCGCCACTGGTCGGCATCGGCCTTGAGCATCTGCGCCAGCTGCGCGGCGGTGGAGGGCTTGACCTCCAGGCCGTACTGCTTGCCGTACTCCACCACCTCGGGCTGGTTCAACGCGGCCTGCAGGGCATCGGATGCGCGCTTGATGGTCTCGGGCGTGGCCTTGCCGGGCAGAAAGAAGCCGTACCACTCGCTGACCTTGAGGAGGTAGCCCAACTCCGTCAGCGTGGGCACCTGCTGCAGGAACGGTGAGCGCTTGCTGCCCGCAATGGCCAGCACGCGCAGCTTGCCGCCCTTGCCATGCTGCAGGTAGTCGCCAATTGGCCCCCAGAACGCGGGAATCTGCCCGCCCAGCAGGTCTTGCATGCCGGGCACCGTGCCCCGGTAGGCGATGTGGCGCATGTCGATCTTGCTGAATTGCCCCAGCAGCACGCCCACCATGTGCGGCATGGAGCCTGCGCCGGGGCTGCCGTAGTTGGCGCTGCCGGGGTTGGCGCGCATCCAGTCCAGCAGGTCGGCCAGCGTGCGCACGCTGTCGGGCACACCGGGGCCCACGGCCAGGCCGTGGTCGAACATGGCGCCCAGTGACACGGGCGCCACATCGTCCAGCGTGTAGCGCAGCTTGGGGTAGGTGTAGGGGTAGATGGACAGCATGGACGACGGCGTGATGAGCAGGCTGGTGCCATCGGCCGGGCTGTCGCGCAGGTTGAGGATGCCGATCTGCCCACCTGCGCCGGGCTTGTTGTCCACCACCAAGGATGCCGCGTAGTGGCCCCGCATGCGGTCGCCCACACGGCGCGCCAGCGCATCGGCCGTGCCCCCGGCCGGAAAGCCCGAGATGATGCGCGCCATGTCGGGCATGGCGTCTTTGCTGGCCTGCGCCCAGGCGGCAGGAGCACCGCCCAGAGTGGGCAGCAGGGCGGCAGAAAGTTGGGTGAAACGGCGGCGGGTGATCATGGTGTCTGTCTCCTGTTGGAATGGATGGACGTTGCAGCGACACCCCGCAAGCCAAATCTGACAGGGCCTGCAGCGGGTGGCATGAAAAAATTATACGAACGTACAAATTGAAATCGACTGGGGTTTGTACGAGTGTTCAATAAATTTATACAACCGTATAAACCAGCCTATGCCCAAATCCCGATCCACCCCCCAGACTGCGGCCACCGTGCCCGTCGCCCCTGCCGCGAAAGCCTCGGCGCGCAAGCGTGCCGCCGCCCGCAGCGCCACCAGCGAAGAAGTGCTGGCCCCCAACCGCCAGGCCAACATCCTGCAGGCGGCCGAGCGGCTGTTTGCCACGCGTGGCTTTCATGGCGTGTCGATCCGCGACATTGCCGACGAAGCCGGTGTGCCGCTGGCGCTGGTGGGCTACTACTACGGCCCCAAGCTCTCGCTGTACCACGCCATCTTTCGCGCGCATGCGGGCTACATCGATGTGCGGCTGCAGTCACTGGCCCAAGCCCAGCAGGCGGCCCCACCCGGTCAGCTTCTGGACGAAATCGTCAAGGCCTTCGTGCTGCCCGTGCTGGAGGTGGCCCGCCAGCCTGCGGGCCACCACTTTCTGCGCCTGCTGTCACGTGGCATGAACGACCACCTGGAAGAAGACGAGCCCATCATCCGCGAGCTGTTCGACCCCCTGGCCCATGCGTTCATTGATGCGATTGCCGCCGCCCTGCCCCAGGCCACGCGCAGCCAAGCCGCGTGGTGCTACCAGTTCGCGCTGGGCGCGCTGCTGCACCATGTGAACGACCAGCGCATCGAGCGCCTGTCGTACGGCCAGAACCAGCCGGGCGACGAGGCTGCAGCGGGGCCACTGCTGGTGCGTTTCATCGCGCAAGGCATGCGTGGCGCCTGTGAAGGCCAGGTGCACTGACGCCAAGCCGCTGACACCCCCGCCCCGATCACCAGCACTGCCGCGCGAGCGCCGCATGCCAGGCACAGCCACGCCCATTTTTCTGGCCCCTGCCCACCGCCACCCCAGGTGGCTGGGGCCCTGCGCTGCCGCCCCACCCCAGGCATCGGCGCGGCAGACCGGCGCGCTTTAGCCGCCGCGAACCGGCGCACACAACGCGCTGACGCCCTCCCCCGTTGAACTGCGTTTTCGGAACAGCCCTGGCTGCGCCGTGGACCGGTTCGCCCTCCGCTTGCCCCTCACCCATCGAAAGACACCATGAAACCTCACACCTCCCCCACGCCCCACCTCTTCCACCCTCGGGCCCGTCGGCGCTGGACACGCGCCCTGGGCACCGCTGCAGCCCTGTCTGCCACCACCCTCGCCGCGCAGGCACAGCCAGCATCTGGCCCCGGACTGCAGCTGTATGGCCTGGTCGATGCCGCCGTGGGCCGCTTTGCGGGCCCCGCCGCCGGCATCAACGCGCAGGACCGCGCCGTGACCAAACTGGACGGTGGCGGCATGTCAACCAGCCACTGGGGCGTGCGCGGCACCGAAGACCTGGGCGGCGGGCTGTCGGCACAGTTCGAGCTGTCGTCCTTTGTGCGCAACGACTCGGGCGCCACCGGCCGCAGTGATGCGCTGCCCGCACCCGTGAACGTGGCTGCCGACCCCGTGTTCTCGCGCGCCGCCTGGGTGGGCGTGTCGCACCGCGACTGGGGCCGCGTGCGGCTGGGCAATGTCACATCGCTGCTGTTCCTGAACTCCATCACCTCCAACGCGTTTGGCGACTCCACCGTGCTGGGGCCGCTGAACCTGGTCACCTTCATCGGCAGCCCGCTCACGGGTGGCACGGCATGGGCCAACTCGGTGGTGTATGACAGCCCCAGCGTCGCGGGCTTCAATGCCTCGGTGGCACATGCCATCTCGGAAGCCCAGGGCGGCGGCAACAGCGCGGCACGGCTGGCCTATGCCCAAGGCCCGTGGGCCGCATCGCTGGCGTGGCAGAGCGTGAAGAAGAACCCCGGCACCTTTGCCGACGGCACCTCGCCCAACGACACACGCGCCTGGCAGCTGGCCGCGTCGTACGACTTCGAGGTGGTCAGGCTGTTTGCCCACCTGGGCCGCATTGAAAACCGGGGCACGGCCGCTGCGCCGCTCAACCTGTCGTATCGGGTGTGGGATGTGAGCGCCGCTGTGCCCGTGGGTGCAGGCCGTGTGCTGGCGGGCTACGCGGTGCGCCGCACCAGCGACACCGTGGGCCCCGTGCCTGCCACGGTGGCGGGCGGCAATGTGGAGCGCAAGGTGTTCACCCTGGGGTATGACTATTTCCTGTCCAAGCGCACGGACCTGTATGCCATGGTGATGCGCGACAGCACCCAGACCCGCACACTGCCTGCGCCGCCGTCTGTAGTCAGCGCACAGGGCACCGGCTTTGCGGTGGGGGTGCGCCACCGGTTTTGATCCGTTTTTCAGAAAGGTTTACGGAGAGTCCCAAGGTTGGGGCGCCTTTGGGCGCCCCTTTTTTATCAAGCGCCGCTCCCGGCCTCCGCGGGTCCACGATTCACTCCGCCCCCACCGCCTGCCGCTGCACACACACAAACTCCCCTGCCGCTTCGTCGTAATCCCAGCGCGCGGCATAGCGGGCCCAGCCCCCCACGGCGGCGCCTGAGGCTTCTACCGTCAGCACCACCAGGCTGTTGGGGCTGCCGTGGCGCAGGCGGTGCGATACCGCCGTGCCAGCGCGGCAGGCCCACAGGCCCGGCAGGGGCTGCAACACGCTGGGTTCATGCACGTGGCCTGACAGCAGCATATGGGCACCCGCCGCGCGCCAGCGTTGCAATGCTTCGTCCGCCCGGTGGGGCCGGTGCGCGCGGTCGGCGGCGTCGCGGGACACCAGGGGGTGGTGGCTGGCCACGATGCGCCAGGCATCTGGCGGGGCGCGCGCCAGCAGCATGGCCACATGATCGATCTGCGCCCACGACAGGCTGCCCCGCTCGTGCCGCCAGGCGCGGGTGGTGTTCACGCCCACCACATAAAAGGCGCCCGTCTGCCGCACAGGCTCCTGATCGATGCCGAACTGGTGGGCATAACGCTCGTAGGCGCGGCCCCAGCGCATCCACCAGGCAAACAGCGGCAGGTCGTGGTTGCCCGCCAGCACCAGGGTAGAGCGGGCATGCAGGCCTTTGACAAATCGCGCGGCCTGCTCAAACTGCACGGCGGTGGCGCGCTGCGTCAGGTCGCCGGACACCACCACCATCGCCACGCCCAGCCGCTGCGCCAGCCGTTGGGCCGCCGCACACACCGCAGGATCGTGTGCACCAAAGTGCAGATCCGAGAGGTGCATCAAAACGGTCATCGGTGCTTTCAGGCCAATGTCATGCAGGCACGAGACCGGGCACCGACGCGGGCTCTGGCGCTGCAACTGGCGCACCCTGGGTCTCGCCCTCCTGCTCATCATCACGCATCAAGGTGGTGGGCGCCACCAGCCACAGCGGGCGCTCGCTCAGGCGGAAATGCAGGGGCGGCACCATCCATTCGCGCTCGCCATCAAACGCCAGCTTGACTTGCGGTGGACGCCAACTGGCGGGGGTGACGGTCAGCTCGGTACAGGCCATGCTGACCACGGCATTGTCTTTGTGCAACTGCCCGGTGGCCGCGTTCCACACGGTGCGCGCTATGGCCCAGCGGCCTTGGGGCTTGAGCATGACCACGGCCAGCTTGCCGCCGTCGGCCACGGTTTGCGCCTGCGGCAGGCCCATGCGGTCGAGCTGCAAAGGGTTGTTGCCCACAAACAGCGTGGTGACCAGGTGCTCCTCTTGCTGCGCCTGGGCACCACGGTCGGTCTTCATCACTACGCGCCAGCGGCGGCCCGCCGAGGGGCGGAACATGCTCCAAACCGCAGCCGCCACGGCCACCCAGCGCTTTCGACCAAAGCGGCGCGAGGCCATTTCGCGGTCGGCCAACATCTTGGGGTACAGGCCCACACTGGCGTTGACGACAAACATGCGCCGGTTGACAAAACCGACCTGCACGGGGCGCAGGTCGCCGTTGCGCAGCGCCTGCAGCATGTCTTGCACGGCGGCTTCGGGGTCCAGCGCCAGGCCGTGTTCGCGACTGAAGTAGTTGAACGTGCCCATGGGCACCACCCCCAGTGGCACCCCCGCCAGCAGCGCCGCCGAGGCCACGGCGTTGATGGTGCCGTCACCCCCTGCCGCCACCACCAGCCCGCCATCGGCCAGCGCAGCCTGCGCGGCATCGCGCGCCAGCTGCACGATGTCGCCGCGCTGGTCGGGCACATGCCAGACCACGTCGTGCTCCTGCAAGGCGGGCACGCCTTCCAGCTTGGCGCGCAGCAGGTCCAGGTCGGCCCCGGGGCGCTTGGGCACCACCAGGTGGATGGGCCCGTGGGGACGGACAGGATGGGGATGCTCGGAAGGGGTCATGGTTCGACGGCTGCGTCAGGAGGCAACGCCTGGAGCGTCGGGCACGGATTGTGCCCGGGAGCCCCCTGCAGCCATCCTGAATTGTGTAATGCGGTGACCTGAATGATCGCCCCGCCGCGCCCCTGCCGCAGCCAGCAGCTGCGCCCTTGCCCTGTCAGAGTTTGCCGACAGACGGCCCATGGCAAGGGGGCATACACCTTCGCTGTGGCGGGGTGTAGGGAACTCGGTTACAACGCCCGGCTCCCTCATATTGACTTCCAAAACAAAACGCAGAAAGCCACCAGCACCCGATGACGACAACGACACTCACGACCCCGATGGACCTTGCCGCGCTGGGGGCGCTGCTGGCGCGCTACCCGATGGAATGGTGGGTGGCAGGCATGGTGGCCTCGGCCCTGGTGGGCGCGCTGGCCTTGGTCGGCTTGCGCACCGCGCAGCACCACAGCCCGCCGCTGCGCAGGTTTTTGCCCGCGCAGGCGTATGGGGTGGTGCTGGCCGCCATGGGAGCCAGCGCATTCGCACTGGTGCTGGCGGGCGCCACGATGGCCGAACTGGCCGAAAGCTGGAGCGGGGGCGGCCGTTGGGGAACACTGGACGATGCCATTGCGCAAGGACTGCGCACGCACGCCGACACGGCCGTGCTGCAGTGGTTTGCAGTGCTAACGCACCTGGGCGATTCGTGGGTGCTGACTGGGTGCACCGTGGTGGTGGCGGCGCTGCTGTGGGCGTGCCAGCAGCGCCTACTGGCCACCGGCTGGCTGGTGGCCCTGGCGGGCAATGGTGCACTGACCAAGATCCTGAAAAAACTGTTCGAACGCGTGCGGCCGGAATACGAACATGGCATTGCACAGGCCCACGGTTTCAGCTTTCCAAGCGGGCACAGCAGCGCGTCGATGGCGGCCTTCGCCATGCTGGCCTACCTGGCTACCCGCCTGCTGCCAAGGCCCTGGCACTTGCCTGCGGTGCTGGCAGCGGGCGCGCTCACCTTCACCACTGGCTGGAGCCGCGTGGTGCTGCAGGTGCACTACGCAAGCGATGTGCTGGCGGGCTGGCTGCTGGCGGGCACCTGGGTGCTGTGCACGGTGCTGATCATGGAAAGTGTGTCGCGCTGGCGTGGTTCACAAAACCGCCTGGTGCAGGCCCAGGCCTGAGCGTCTTGTCGCCTTCATTCAGATGGCGACCAGATTGCGAATTCCCTTGGCTTCCATCTCGCTGCCCGGGCCGCGCGCAATCACTTCGCCGCGCTCCATCACCAGGTAGTCATCGGCCAGCTCCTGCGCGAAGTCGTAGTACTGCTCGCACAGCAGGATGGCCATTTCTCCCTTGTCTGCCAGCATGCGAATGACGCGGCCGATGTCTTTGATGATGCTGGGCTGGATGCCTTCGGTGGGCTCGTCCAGGATGAGCAAACGTGGGCCGGGGGCCAGGGCGCGGGCGATGGCCAGCTGCTGCTGTTGCCCGCCGGATAGGTCTCCCCCCCGGCGTTTGAGCATTTGCTTAAGCACGGGGAACAGCTCGTACAGGTGCGGGGGCACGGGCGTGGAGCCGCTTTTGTAGGCCAGGCCCATGCGCAGGTTTTCTTCCACGGTGAGGCGGCCGAAGATTTCACGGCCCTGGGGGACAAAGCCGATGCCGGCGCGGGCGCGGTCGTACGGCGTCGTTTTGTCGATGGGTTTGCCGTCGAACGTGATGCCCCCGCTTTTGATGGGGACGAGGCCCATGAGGCTTTTGAGCAGCGTGGTTTTGCCCACACCGTTGCGGCCGAGGAGGACGGTGACTTTGCCGGCCTGGGCGGTGAGGCTCACGTCGCGCAGGATGTGGGAGCCGCCGTAGTACTGGTTGATGTTTTGGACGGTGAGCATGGTGGTTTTGAGTGTTTTTGGCCTCTAGCGCTTGTCCTTCAAGCGCAAGCAGCTATTGTTTTTATAGTATCTGGCATCCCCTGCCCATTCGGGCTGAGCTTGTCGAAGCCAGGGCAGGCAAGCTCGCTGATCTGTGCGATGTGCCTGGTTTGAGGGCGGGAGCCGGGGTGTGCGCCCGGCGGCGCAGTAACTTTCTCTTGCCTCGCCAAGAGAAAGTCACCAAAGAGAAGGCGACCCTACACGCTGCGTCCCTTCGCTTCGCTGCGGGCAACCTGCGGTGCTCGCGTCCAGCGGGGTCTCGCTCCAACTCGCTCCACTGCGTTGCGCTCAAACAATCGCGAGCCCTGATCCGCTGGCCGCTGCGCTCCTCGGCGCATCCTGAAGGGAACCCGCAACCGGACATCCACACGGGCCATTGCTTCGCTCGGCCCAGTTTGCGCAGCGCGTGGCGCTTGCGCCCGCGAGGTGAGGCCGAGCGAAGCAAAGGCCCGTATGGCTGTTTGGCTGTTCGGCTGCCCACCCCCTGCTGGCTGCGCCTGCGGCGGGGCGGTTGCGGGGTGGCACGCGCGTCGGAGCGCGCGTGCTTCGTGATCTGACTCGCCGTGGTTGTCCGAGCGGCGCTGCACAGCAGCAAAGCGAGTTCCGCGGCGCACCCCGCAACCGCCCCGACGCAGGTCGCCCCGTAGCGCAGCGCAGGGGTCGCAGACTGGGGGTCGCCTTTCTTTTGCTTACTTTTCTTTGGCGAAGCAAAGAAAAGTGAGTCGCCTGCCGGGGCGACAACCCGGCCTCCGCCCTCAACACAAGCACACCGCCCAAACCAGCACGCAAGCCCAGGCTTCAACAAGCTCAGCCCGAACCGTCGAGGTTCCGCTGCACGGCCACAGAGCAAAGAGCGAGCAGCCACCATCACCGCCCCAGATAAACCTCAATCACCCGCTCATCCGCCTGCACCTGATCGAGCGTCCCCTGCGCCAGCACAGACCCATCGCACAACACCGTCACGATCTCCGAAATGGTGCGAATGAACCCCATGTCATGCTCCACCACCATCAGCGAATGCTTGCCCTTGAGCGTCAAAAACAACTCCGCAGTGCGCGCAGTTTCTTCATCCGTCATCCCCGCCACAGGCTCGTCCAGCAGCAGCAACTTCGGGTCCTGCATGAGCAGCATCCCGATCTCCAGCCACTGCTTTTGCCCGTGGCTCAGGTTCCCCGCCATACGCGCCACGCTATCGGCCAGATGAATCGTGTGCAGGATCTCCGCCAGCCGATCCGACTGCATGGAGTCCAGCCGGAAAAACATGCTCGACGTGACACCCTTGTGCGTCTTCAAAGCCAGTTCCAGGTTCTCGAACACGCTGAGCTGCTCAAACACCGTGGGCTTTTGAAACTTGCGGCCGATGCCCAGGCTCGCAATCTCCGGCTCGTTGTGGCGCAGCAGATCGATGGTCGAGCCAAAGTACACCGTGCCGCTGTCCGGCCGCGTCTTGCCGGTGATGATGTCCATCATCGTCGTCTTGCCCGCACCATTGGGGCCGATGATGCAGCGCAGCTCACCGGGCGCAATGTCCAGGCTCAGGTTGTTGATGGCCTTGAAGCCGTCAAAGCTCACGTTCACGTCTTCCAGGTACAGGATGCGGCCGTGGGTCACATCCACTTCACCCGGCGTGGCGATGCGCGAGAAGCCTGCAGTGCGGCCGCCGGATTCGGTCTGGCCCAGGGCAGCAGGCGCCAGCTTTTCCTGAAAACGCCGCGCGCCTTCTTCCATCAGATCGGGCGTCATTGCGCGGCTCCCTTCGTCGTGCTTGTTTTTGCCTGGGTCTTGGCCTTGAGCTTCTTCACCAGCCCCACCACGCCATCGGGCAAGAACAGCGTGACGGCTATGAACAATGCGCCCAGAAAATACAGCCAGAACTCCGGCGCCGTCACCGTGAGCCAGCTTTTGGCACCGTTGACGATGAACGCCCCCACGATGGGCCCGATCAGCGTGGCGCGGCCGCCCACTGCGGCCCACACCGCGATCTCGATGGAGTTGGCGGCGCTCATCTCGCCGGGGTTGATGATGCCGACCTGCGGCACATACAGCGCACCCGCCACGCCACACATCATGGCGCTGATGGTCCAGATGGTGAGCTTGTAGGGCAGCGGCGAGTAGCCCGAGAACATGACGCGCGTCTCCGCATCGCGCACCGCCTGCAGCACACGGCCGAACTTGCTGCGCACCAGCCAGCGGGCCAGCAAAAAGAACACCAGCAACGTCACGCCCGTGAGCACGAACAGCGTCATGCGCATGTTCTGCGTGGCCAGGGGCATGCCCAGAATGCGCTTGAAATCCGTGAAGCCGTTGTTGCCGCCAAAGCCCGTCTCGTTGCGAAAGAACAGCAGCATGGCCGCATACGTCATGGCCTGCGTGATGATGGAAAAGTACACGCCCTTGATGCGCGAGCGGAAGGCAAAGTAGCCGAACACAAAGGCAATGAAACCTGGCACCGCAACGATGAGGATCAACGTCGCCACAAAGCTGTCGGACAGCGCCCAGTGCCAGGGCAGCTCCTTCCAGTCGAGGAACACCATGAAGTCGGGCAGGTCGCTTTTGTAGTTGCCGTCGCGGCCGATCTGGCGCATGAGGTACATGCCCATCACGTAGCCGCCCAGCGCAAAGAACAGGCCGTGACCCAGGCTCAGAATGCCGGTGTAGCCCCAGATCAGGTCCATGGCCAGCGCGCAGATGGCGTAGCACATGATCTTGCCGAGCAGCGCTACAGCGTAGTCGCTGAGGTGGAATGCGCTGCCTGCAGGCACCCACAGGTTGAGCACGGGGGCCACGGCACACACCACGATGAGCGCCACGATGAAGGCCGACCAGCCCCCGCGTGTGAGCAGCGGTGCGGGTGCGGGCAGTTGGAGATTGGAAAGCTTGGTGGTCATGGTGTGGATCGCCCTTCAGTCCGCAGTGCGGCCTTTCACGGCGAAGATGCCCTGCGGCCGCTTCTGAATGAAGATGATGATGAACACCAGCACGGCGATCTTGGCCAGCACGGCGCCCGTCCAGCCTTCGAGGAATTTGTTGAGCACGCCCAGGCCCAGCGCGGCATACACGGTGCCGGCCAGCTGGCCCACGCCGCCCAGCACCACCACCATGAACGAATCCACGATGTAGCTCTGCCCCAGGTCGGGCCCCACGTTGCCCACCTGGCTCAATGCGCAGCCCGCCAGGCCCGCGATGCCCGAGCCCAGTGCAAAGGCATAGGTATCCACACGCGCCGTGTTCACGCCCATGCACGAGGCAATGGGCCGGTTCTGCGTAACACCGCGCACAAACAGGCCAAGGCGCGTTTTGCTGATGAGGAAGGCCACACCGGCCAGCACCGCCAGCGCGAAGGCGACGATGATCACGCGGTTCCAGGGCAGTTGCAGGTTCTCCATGAGCTGCACACCGCCGCTCATCCACGCGGGGTTTTCCACGCCCACGTTCTGCGCGCCGAACACGGTGCGCACCAGTTGCTGCAGCATCAGGCTGATGCCCCAGGTGGCCAGCAACGTCTCCAGCGGGCGGCCATACAAGAAGCGGATCACGCTGCGCTCCAGCACCGCACCCATCAGGGCCGACGCCATGAACGCCACCGGCACGGCCGCGACCAGGTACCAGTCGAACGCGCCCGGAAAGTACCGCTGGAACACACCCTGCATCACATAGGTGGCATAGGCGCCGATCATCATCAGCTCACCGTGGGCCATGTTGATCACGCCCATCAGCCCGTAGGTGATGGCCAGGCCCAGCGCCACCAACAGCAGGATGGAGCCCAGGCTGACGCCAGTAAACAGCGCGGCCAGCTTCTCGCCCCACTGCAGGCGGCCTTCCACCGCTGTCAGCGCGGCCTGGATGGCGGCTTTGACCTGAGGATCCTGTTCATTGCGCAGCTGCTCCAGCAGCACGGTGCGCGTGCCGGGGTTGCCGCTGGTGGCCAGATACTGCGCGGCCTTCAGGCGCTGCGACGCGTCGCTGCTGGCAAGCAGGATGCGTGCGCGGATGGCTTCGAGGCGGGCTTGCAGGGCAACGTCCTTTTCAGCGGCAAGGGCCTTTTCAATGAGAGGCAGACGCGCCTCGTCGGTCTCTTCGCGCAGCGCGTCGATGGCGGTGCGGCGCTGGGCCACATCGGGCGACAGCAGTTGCAGCGAAGCCAGCGCTGCGTCGAACTCGCCCCGCATGCGGTTGTTGTTGACGATATCTTCGGCATCGTCGGGCACAGGCACCTCGGCGCCACTCACCGGGTCGTAGCCCTTGTCGTCCTTCATGACGATGGCCTTGCCGCCTGCGATCTTGACGGCGTCTTCGCCCATGGCGCGAATGAAGGCCAGCGTGGCGTCGTCGGGGGTGGCAATGGCCTGCTGCAGCGCGGCGATGCGCTCGTCGGTATCGCCACTGGCCATGGCCCGCGCCGCCTCGGCCGTGAGTGCGTGCGCCTGCACGGCTGCACACAGCAGCAGGCAGGCGATCAGGCGGGAAAAGATGGATGAAAGCATGGCACAAGCCGGTGGCGTCTGAAGAAGCAGCGGGCCGCGGAACATGCGCGAACCCAGGCCAGGGATGCCGCGGAACCGGCTTTGCCGGGCCGCTGGCATCGTCCCCCCTCCCGCATCGCGCAGCGAGGCGAGAGAGGGGGTGAAGGCGCGCTAGCGCCTCAGGGGGGTGTACCGAATCACAGCTTCGACTTGCCGTCCGGCTCGTCCTTCTTCTTGTCGTTGCCTTCGATGTAAGGCGACCATGGCTTGGCCTTTACCGGGCCGGGGGTCTTCCACACCACGTTGAACTGGCCGTCGGCCTTGATCTCTCCGATGAACACGCTCTTGTGCAGGTGGTGGTTCTTCTCGTCCATCTTGCTGACGATGCCCGAGGGCGCCTTGAAGGTCTGGCCGGCCATGGCGGCAATCACCTTGTCGGTGTCGGTGCTCTTGGCCTTGGTCACGGCCTGGGCCCACATGTTGATACCGATGTAGGTAGCTTCCATCGGGTCGTTGGTGAGCGGCTTGTCTTTGTGGCCGGCAATGCCCTTGGCCTTGGCGTAGTCGCTCCACTTCTTGATGAACTCGGTGTTGGCCGGGCTCTTGATGGACTGGAAGTAGTTCCATGCGGCCAAGTGGCCCACCAGCGGCTTGGTGTCCACGCCGCGCAGTTCTTCCTCGCCCACCGAGAAGGCGACCACAGGCACATCCTTGGCCTTCAGGCCTGCGTTGCCCAGTTCCTTGTAGAAGGGCACGTTCGAGTCGCCGTTGATGGTGGAGACCACCGCCGTCTTGCCGCCCTGGCTGAACTTCTTGATGTCCGCCACGATGGTCTGGTAGTCGGAGTGGCCGAACGGGGTGTACTTCTCGTCGATGTCGCTGTCCTTCACGCCCTTGGACTTGAGGTAGGCGCGCAGGATCTTGTTGGTGGTGCGGGGGTACACATAGTCGGTGCCCAGCAGCACCCAGCGCTTGGCGCTGCCGCCGTCCTTGCTCATCAGGTAGTCCACCGCAGGGATGGCTTGCTGGTTGGGCGCGGCGCCGGTGTAGAACACGTTCTTGGACAGCTCTTCGCCTTCGTACTGCACGGGGTAGAACAGCAGGCCGTTCATTTCTTCAACCACTGGCAGCACCGACTTGCGCGACACCGAGGTCCAGCAGCCGAAGATGACCGAGACCTTGTCCTGGCCGAGCAGCTGCTTGGTTTTTTCGGCAAACAGGGGCCAGTTGGAGGCCGGGTCCACCACCACGGGTTCGAGCTTCTTGCCCAGCACGCCGCCCTTGGCGTTGATCTCGTCGATGGCCATGAGCACGGTGTCTTTCAACACGGTCTCGGAGATGGCCATGGTGCCCGACAGGCTGTGCAGAATGCCGACCTTGATGGTCTCCTGTGCGTGGGCTGGCAGCGCAGACAGGCCAGCGAGCGTAGCGACGGCCGCGAAGGCCTTGAGGGAATAACGACGTTGCATGTGTGCTTCTCCGGTGGTGGTTTCAATCAATCAAGCCGCTTCGCTCGCCGGTCCCTTGCGGGGCACTGGGTGATCGAGCGATGGAATGGATTCTGGAGAGCGGGGCCTGCTTGGGAAATACGCCGGGTGGCGTACACGGCGGCACGGCTGCATAGGTAAATGGCCGGGTCAATCAGTTGTGTCGGGTAGGCGAAACGCTATGCATTTAATAGCTTTTAGCGCTTTATGGATAAGCGCTAGAGGCCGAAAACACTCAAAATCTGCGGCAATCCCGGTGGTGGAGAAACGCCCCTCGGATTTACGATGGGCAGCTAAGGCCCCAATAAGGAATGAACCCATGGTGAAACGACGCACAGTGCTCCTCGGCGGCGCCGCAACAGCGGGCGCGCTGGTCATTGGCTGGGGCGTGATGCCGCCGCGCCAGCGCCTGCACCCGTCCGACCCGCTGCCGCAGACCCGCGGACAGGCCGCGTTGAACGGCTGGGTCAAAGTGGGGGCCGACAACACCGTGACGGTGATGATGGCCAAGTCCGAAATGGGCCAGGGCGCACACACGGGCCTGGCCGCCATCCTGGCCGAAGAGCTGGACGCCGACTGGGCGCAGGTGCGGCTGGAGATGACGCCCATCGACGATATCTACAACAACCTCGCCACGGTGGTGGACGGCCTGCCCTTTCACCCCGACAACGATGGCTCGATGAAGGCCGTGGCCGGCTGGCTGACTGCCAAGACGATGCGCGAGGTGGGCGTGATGATGACGGGCGGATCGAGCAGCATCAAGGACCTGTGGCTGCCCATGCGCGAAGCTGGCGCCCATGCGCGTGCGATGCTGATCCGCGCTGCCGCTGCGCAGTGGGGCGTGCAAGCGACCGAGTGCACGGCCAACGCAGGCTGGGTGGAACACACCGCAGGGCAGCGCGCCACCTTTGGCGAGCTGGCGGCAATGGCCGCGCAGCAGCCCATGCCGGGCAAGGTCACGCTGAAAGAGCCCGCGCAGTTCAAGCTGATCGGCAAGCCGCTCACGCGCATCGAGGCGCCGTCCAAACTCGACGGCACGGCCGTGTTCGGCATCGACGCCAACCCGCCCGGCCTGCTGCACGCCAGCCTGGTGATGTGCCCCACGCGCGGCGGCAAGGTGGCCCGCTTTGATGCAGCCGCCGCCCAGAAACTGCCCGGCGTGAAACACGTGCTCGAAGTGGCGCCCTACCACGGCGGCACGGGCGGCGTGGCCGTGATTGCCGACACGCCGTGGCACGCCAAAAAGGCCGCCGCCGCAGTCACCGTGGAATGGGACCACGGCCCCGCCGCCACCTTGTCGAGCGAAACCGTGATGGCGCGACTGGCCCAGGCGCTGGACCAGGCCAAAGGCTTTGGCTACCACAGCGCGGGCGATGTGGACGCGGCCATGCAAGGCGCTGCGACCACCATCACCGCCGACTACCGCGCGCCCTACCTGGCCCACGCCGCGCTGGAGCCGATCAACTGCACGGTGCAATTCAAAGACGGCGCTGCCACCGTGTGGACATCCACCCAGGTGCCGGGCCTGGCGCGCCGCGCGGCGGCCAAGGCGCTAGGCATCGACGACGAGAAAGTGACCGTGCACCAGCTGCTGCTGGGCGGTGGCTTTGGCCGCCGACTGGAGGCCGACTACGTGGCCCAGGCCGCCGCCATAGCCAAGGTGGCCGGCGGCGCACCCGTGCAGACGCTGTGGAGCCGCGAGCAGGACACGCAGCACGACTTCTACCGTCCTGCGTGTCTGGCGCGCTCCAAGGCTGGGTTTGATGCACAGGGCCAGCTGGTGGCCTGGCACAACATCTCGGTCGGCCAAGCCATCGTGCCGCAGGTGCTGGTGCGCACCTTTGGCCTCGCAGGCGCGGGGCCGGACAAGACCACGTCCGAAGGCGCGTTCGACCAGCCCTACGAATGGCCCCATGCGCGCATTGCGCACGAGATCGTCGACCTGCCGCTGCCGGTGGGCTTCTGGCGCTCGGTCGGGCACTCGCACCAGGCGTTTTTCAAGGAAAGTTTTGTGGACGAGGCCGCAGCAGCGGCCAAGCAGGACCCGGTGGCGTTTCGCGCCGCACTGCTGCAAAAGCACCTGCGCCATCTGAAGGTGCTGCAAAAGGCGGCCGAGCTGGCGGACTGGGGAAAACCGCTGGCACCGGGTGCAGCGGGCGAGAAGCGTGCGCGCGGCGTGGCATTGCACCAGTCGTTCGGCTCCATCGTGGCGCAGGTGGCCGAAGTGTCGGTGGGGGCGGACAAGGCCATACGCGTGCACCGCGTGGTGTGTGTTGTCGACTGCGGCGCGGCCATCAACCCCAACCTGATTGCGCAGCAGATGGAAAGCGGCGTGGTGTTTGGGCTCACGGCGGCGCTGTATGGCGAGATCACGTTGAAGGACGGACAGGTGCAGCAGAGCAATTTTCACGACGTGCCACTGCTGCGCATGGCCGACTGCCCGCAGGTGGAGACCCACATCATCGACAGCGCCGAACCGCCCGAGGGCGTGGGCGAGCCCGGCGTGCCGCCCATTGCGCCTGCGGTGGCGAATGCGCTGTTCGCCCTGACTGGCCAGCGCCTGCGCGCCCTGCCTCTGAAACTTGCCTGACTGGATTGAAACCATGCCTACCACCTTGCGCATCAACGGCAAAGCCATCTCCGTCAACGCCGAACCCGACACGCCCCTGCTGTGGGTGCTGCGCGGCGAACTGCACATGAACGGCACCAAGTTTGGCTGCGGCATGGCGCTGTGCGGCGCCTGCACCGTGCACCTGAACGGCGAACCCGTGCGCGCATGCATCACGCCCCTGTCGGCCGTGGGCGATGCCGATATCACCACCATTGAAGGCCTGCAAGGCCCCGAGGCCACGGCCCTGCGCACCGCATGGACGGTGCTGGATGTGGCGCAGTGCGGCTACTGCCAGAGCGGGCAGCTGATGTCGGCCTGCGCGCTGCTCAAGAAAACCCCGAAGCCCAGCGATGCGGACATTGATGCTGCGATGGGTGGCAATGCGTGCCGCTGCGGGACGTATCCGCGAATACGGGCGGCGATTCATCGGGCCGCTGAGGGGCGGGGTTGATTTTTGGTTTCGCTCGCTGATCTGAGCTGCATGCCTACTTGAAGGGCAGAGGCCGGGGTGTGCGCCCGGCGGCGCAGTAACTTTCTCTTGCGTCGCCGAGAGGGTGTAGAAGAAATCTATTTCAACCGCCCCAGCAGCATCCGCGCCTGCGCCAGCCACACCCATGCCTGCGCATAGAACGGCTTGCGATCATGGTGCATCACAAGCCTTCGGTTACGCTCCAGCCATGCATGGGTGCGCTCCACCACCCAACGCTTCTTGGGCATGGCCACCGGCTGCTCTTCGCTCCACAACGATTGCTGAGCGTCATCCCAACGGTGACGGCCACTGTTGCGCACTATCTGCACCTGCACCCGGTGCACCTTTTCGATCTCCTGAGCACATTGCCCGGCATATGCACTGTCGGCCCACAACACCTTCAACGACCCGCCTGTGCGTGCGCACGCCTGTGCCACTGCTTGCCCAGCCGCTGCGCGGTCCGGTACAGCGGCGCTGGTGACCACCACCGCCAGCAGCAATCCCAGCGTATCCACGACCAGATGGCGCTTGCGCCCTTGAACCTTCTTGCCCGCATCAAAGCCCAGCGTTCCGCCCTGAGGGCAGCCACGGTTGGATTGGGAGTCGATCACGGCTTCACTGGGCTGCTCTGCGCGCTCCACACGTTGACGCCACTGCTGGCGCAGACGCTCGTGCAGCGCTTCAAACTTGCCTTGACGGGCCCAGCGTACAAAGGCTTTTTGCACCGACTGCCAGGGAGGATAGATCTGGGTGGGCAGGTTGCGCCAGGACGAGCCGGTGCGCAGCACGTAGCAGCACGCTTCAACCACGCTGCGTCGAGAGTACGTTGCAGGCCGACCTCGCGCGCCGGGCTCTGGTTCGAACAAGTCCTGGGCCAGTGCCCATTCAGCGTCTGTGAGGGCAAGGGCCATGCCCGAGTCGCTGCTGGGGCGATGCAGGGCGGTGTAGCCGTAGCGGGTGCCAGGCTGCTGGGGGTTGGCGCGTGCCAGTTGCTGCTTGGGTCGTGTCCGCTGTAACCCAGCGGCCTTGAGCGCTGCACGCAGGGTCACTGTGCTGGGGGCGTTGCGGCCCATGCGTTCGCCCCAGACCAGGGCCAACTCCGGCAGTGTCGCCTGGGGGTTGTCGCGCACTACCTCACGCAAGGCTGCGTACTCCCCAGTGGATATCACGGGCGGTCGGCCTGTCTTTGCCATTGCATTGCTCCTGCTTGGTCAGTGCGACAGGATTTTAATTTATTTCTTCTACACCCTCTTGGCGAAGCAAAGAAAAGTGAGTCGCCTGCCGGGGCGACAACCCGGCCTCCGCACTCAACACAAGCACACCGCCCCCAAACACACCAAAACCCCAACCCAGTTAGAGTATCGACCTCGCGCAACCCCTGGCCCGCCCAGGCCTCTTCAGCCTCCCTCCCCATGTCCAACCTCGTCGTCCACGGCGGCACCCCGCTGCGGGGCCGCATCATTCCTTCTGCCAACAAGAACGCGGTGCTGCCCGTGCTGTGCGCCACGCTGCTCACCAACGAGCCGCTGCGCCTGCTGGGCGTGCCCGACATCACCGACGTGCGCAAGATCCTCGACATCTTTCGCACGCTGGGCAGCGATGTGCAGATGGACCACGCCACCGGCACGCTGGACCTGCACCACCACGCCACCACGTTCGACGCGGCCCACCACCGCCTGCCCGAGGAGATGCGCTCCTCCATCATGCTGGTGCCGCCGCTGCTGGCGCGCTTTGGCGTGGCGCGGCTGGAGGACAACGTCAAGGGCTGCACCCTGGGTGTGCGCGAGATCGACCCGCATGTGGAGGTCTTCCACCGCTTTGGTGGCCGCGTGGAGCGGGCCGAGGGCTCGCTGCTGATCCGCTGCGAAGGCCGCCTACAGGCCAACCACCACTGGCTGGACTACGCATCGGTCACCACCACCGAGAACTTTGTGCTGTGCGCCGCCACGGCCGAGGGCACGTCGGTGCTGACCAATGCCGCGTCGGAGCCGCATGTGCAGGAGTTCTGCCGGTTCATGGCGCTGATCGGCGTGCGCATCGAGGGCATGGGCACCTCGCGCATCACGGTCCATGGCGGCACGCAGCTGCGCGGTGGCGAGTTTCGCTTTGACGAAGATTTTCACGAGATCACGACCTTCCTCGCGCTGGGTGCAATCACCGGCGGCGACGTGGTGGTGAAGAACAGTGCGCCCGAGAACTTCCCGCTCATCGACCGCACGTTTGCCAAGTTCGGCGTCACCATCACACACGAAGACGGCTGGTCGCGCGCGCACTGCGCGGGCCCGCTCAAGGTGCAGACGCCGTTCACCAGCAACGTGCTGACCAAGGTGGAGGCCGCGCCCTGGCCGTATTTTCCGGTGGACCTGCTGCCCATCTTCATCGCCCTCGGTGTGCGGGCACAGGGCAATGCGCTGTTCTGGAACAAGGTGTACGACGGCGCCCTGGGCTGGGCGGGCGAGCTGTCGAAGTTTGGCGCGCATGTGTTCCAGTCCGACCCGCACCGGCTGGTGACCTTTGGCGGCAACCCGCTGACGCCTGCGGTGGTGGAGAGCCCCTACATCATCCGCGTGGCGATTGCGCTCTTCATGGTGGCGGCGAGCACCCCCGGGCGCTCGGAGATCCGCAACGCCACACCCATCCGCCGCGCCCACCCGCACTTCGTGGAGAACCTGCGCAGCCTGGGCGTGCAGGTGGAGTGGACGAGCGAGGAGTGAGGAGCGGACGGTGCTCAGGCGGTGACAACGCCGTCTGCGTCTGCGTCTTCGTCCGGCTCGATGAGTACATGGACCGCAGGGGCCCCACCCTGCTGCACATCGGCGCAGTACACGGCGTTGCGCCCCGTGCCCTTGGCGCGGTACAGGGCCTTATCGGCACGGTTGACCAGCTCTTCAAAGCCGATGCCCGAGCCCTTGTGCATCGTGGCCACACCGATGCTCACGGTGACCGAAGCGCTCGCACCCTGCTCATTCACGGGCACGCTCAACGCGGCCACATCGTGGCGCAGTGATTCGGCCACACGCAAGGCGCTGACGCCATCGGTTTCGGGCAATACGATCACAAACTCCTCGCCCCCGAACCGCGCCACGATGTCCACACCGCTGCGCTTGCGCGCCGCGCAGGCCTGGGCCACGGCGCAGATCACGCGGTCTCCCGCAAGGTGCCCCCAGGCGTCGTTGACCGTCTTGAACAGGTCAATATCAACCACCAGCAGGGACAGCGGGTGGTCAAAACGCTCGGTGCGTTTGCATTCGTTCGCGCCCAGTTCCATCAGCGTGCGCCGGTTGGCCAGGCCCGTCAGCGAGTCATTGGCGGCCAGCAGCTCCAGCGCGGTATTGAGCTCTTGCAGCAGCTTGTTCTGCTCCAGCAGCTGCTGGTTGATCTGCGCAATCTCGTCTTCCTTCTGCTTGCGGTCATGGATGTTGAAGGTGACACCTATCAGCCGCTTGCCGGGGGTGGCGCTGCTGCGGTCCATGATGCGGCCGTAGTTGGCAAACCAGATCCACTCTCCCGCCTTGGAGCGCAGCCGGAACTCGGCACGGTACTGCGGCGTGATGCCCGCCACGTGGTCGGCTACCGCCTGCTTGACCTTGTCCAGGTCGCCAGGGTGGAACAGGCCAAAGATGTCCTGCACGCCCGTCACGATTTCGTCCTGGGTAAAACCCAGCTCCTCAAAGGTCTTGCTGGCCTTGTGGGTGACCTGGCCGCTGACCAGGTCGTTCTCCCACAGGTCCAGCCCGGCGGCCTCCAGCACCAGCTCCAGCCGCTCCTTGTTCAGGTCTGCTTCATCACCCATGGCGGCAAAAACCCTTGATTCTTCAGGCCGACGGCATGGCCCCGGCGTAACCCATATTGCGCAGCAAACCGGCAAACGACGCCACCACACCCGGGGTGTTGTAAAGCTGGGGCGCTGTCTGTACGGCGATCACGCTGACCATCTGGCCCGTGCTTTTTCCCGTGGTGGGATCGAAGTACAGGGCCAGGTCGTCGCTGGCGTTGGAGAAGCCGCGGCCCGTGCTTTCTGAGTAGTAGCAGATGGAGTCGGGGGCGATGACATCGGGCGCCACGCTCGCAGACGAGTACATCATGAGGTTCTCGTTCAGGTTGTACAGATAGTGCGTCTCGGTGCTCAGGCTCGGGTCCCGTGTGTTGTCCAGGCGGATGATGCCCGAATCCAGCGACGCGCTGGAGGTGGACTGCGTGACCGAGGTGATGAAAAAATTGGTCACCACCGCGCCAGCTGGGCGGCCGGTGATCATGGTGATCACGTCCGCCACGGCAGCAGTGGCGGGCGGCGTGGCGGCCTGCAGCAGAAACTGCCCCAGCCCCCGCGCCTGCTCCAGCGTGCCCGGAATGTAGCTGCCCGACAACGCAAAGCCGTTGCCCGCGTTGGAGGGCCACATGGCAATGCCCGAATACCCCCCAAACCCGGCCACCACGCCACCCGCCAGGGTCTCCACGCGCGCTGCGGTAGAAGCACCCAGCACGGCGGATTCCAGATCCACCAGCGTAGAGGCGTCGCTGGCCAGCGCAGCGGGGCACGGCGCCAGCTGCACACCGCCGGTGAAGGTGGTCTGGGGAAGCTCGGGCACGGCACGGCCGGCGCCATCGCCGTTGACCACCCAGACCGCGCCCTGCGACATGGCCGCGCCAATGAGCGGCACCAGCGAGTTGATGGGCCCGATCTCCACGGGGATCAAGGCGCCCAGCAGGGCACCGGTACTGGCCTCCATCACGGCCACGGTGTTGCTGACCGAGTTTTGCACCGCCGCCAGAGTGAGGCTGTCGGCCGCATCGGGCGAGCCCATGATGGCGAGCACACAGGCGTTGGTGGCGCCGTCGTAGTCCTGCACCGTGACCGTGCCGCTCCAGCCCTGACCAGCCAGCTCCTGAAGGATCGAACAAGCGTCGTGGTAGCTGCCGCCCCCTCCGCTGGCCAGCACGGCAGCACCCGCCGCGATCGACTGGAAATCGGCCAACCCATAGTTATAGACAACACCCATCTGGCGCCCCTCTCTTTTGGTATGGAAGGCACGATACGCCTGCCCGGTTGGTTGTCAATCCGCTGCATCCCATGCGGGGCCAGGGCACCAACGTGGTATGACCCGGATCAAGGGCACGCAAGTTCTGCGCCCAAGAACCGCACGGCCAATACCCACAGCAGAGCGCACCAGGGCGGAAAGCACTCTGGCCTCGCGGTGCGCCATCGCCTATGCTCTGTCTGCGTTGCAGTTTTGTTGTTGTTTTTCCTGGCAGATGCCTACCCACACCATGAGCCTCACCGATAAATCCCCCGTCTACGGCACCGAAGATCTGCTGATCAGCCTGTGCAACTCCGTCACCCGGGTCTTGAACGTGGCCACCCACAGCCAGATCCACTACTCCGGCATGGTGCAGCGCATCAGCAAGACGTGCCTGAAGCCCGACATCGGCTGTTTTGTGCTGTTCGATGGCGGCTTCTCGGGCCTGGTCATCATCAACTTCTCGGCCCAGGCCGCGATGGAGCTGTATGCCAACTACCTGCTGAACATGGGCATGTCCAAGGACGATCTGGTCAGCTCCTACACGTCGGACGAAGTGAGCAACGTGATGGGCGAGCTGATGAACCAGGTGGTGGGCGACTTCACCGGCAAGGTGCGCCGCGAGCTGCAGACCCACATCACCCAGAACCAGCCCAAGATGCTGGTGCTGAACAAGCAGGTGATGCTGAGCGTGGACGCCAACCTGGACAAGCCCGAAGCCCGGCGTGTGACCTTCTACACCAGCAACAACAACATCTTCTACCTGGAACTGGCCATCGACCGCACCGAGTTCATCAAGCTCTACGACTTCGAGGCGCAGGAAGTGCCGGATGCCGACGCGCTGATGGCCCAGTCGCAAGAAGCCCCTCCCGTGCCCGCGCCGCCGCCTGCGGGGCAGGACGACACAGACGCGCTGCTGAAGTCGCTGGGGATGTAGTTGATTCAAAAATAATAGCTATAAGCGCTTGTCAAATAAGTGCTATGGCCGTTTTTTGACCCAACTAGTCCACTGAAACCGAGAAATCGGCTGTGCGCCGAGGTGGCAGCGGGTGCAGCGCAAGGCGCGGGCTGCGGCCAAGGCTGACCGCCTTGGCAAAGTCCGCAACGTCGCGATGCGCCTGCTGCCAGACCCTCACACACAGCCGATTTCTCGGTTTCAGTGGACTAGGGCTATCACTCCCTTCAGAAGACATGCGGGGCATGCGTCCTACACCCGCCCCCGCGCAACACTGACCGGGGCCGCCGGGCCAGGGCCTAAGCTGAAACGCTCATCACCCTGCCACTCGAAGGAGCCCACCATGCCACGCGGAACCTGGAGCGCCAAACGCGAGCGCCAGTACGAACACATCAAGGACAGCCTGCTGGAACGCGGCAAGGACGAAGACACGGCCGAGGAAATCGCGGCCCGCACGGTCAACAAGGAACGCGCACAGCACGGCGAAAGTAAAACCGCAACCCCCCAGACCCTGCATGCCACACCTGCGCCCGTGCGCGGAGGCAGGAACTCGCACCGTGGCCCGCAGGGGCGCACCCGGGATCAGCTCTACGAAGACGCCAAACGGCAGGGGATCAAGGGGCGCTCAAAAATGAACAAGCAAGAGCTGGAGAAGGCTGTGGGCCGCTGACGCGCGGCCTACGGCGGTCACACTGGCTCTTCAAAATTCATAGCTACCAGCGCTTTAGCAACAAGCGCTAGCGGCCAAAAACACCAAAAATCTATCCCTCAAACTGCGGGTGCAGCTGCCGGATGCGGTTCATCGCCATCGCCGCCGCCGCAGTGCGCGTCTCCACCCCCAGCTTGGCGAACACGCGCTCCAAGTGTTTCTTCACCGTGGCGGGGCTCGCGCCCAGGATGTCGCCGATGTCGCGGTTGATCTTGCCCTTGACCACCCAGTACAGCACCTCGGCCTCGCGCGCGGTGAGCTTGAAGGACAGGCTCATGGATTCGATGATCTTCGCGTCCGACACCTCGCGCATCACGATGAGCCAGTCGCCGCCGCCGGCGCTGTCCCCCGCCTGCTGGTGCAGGCGGAAGGTGAGGCGGCGCGCGCCCTGTTCCACCGCCAGACGTGGCGGTTCGGCCAGCGATGCGGCCAGCAGCTCGGCGGCGTTGTCGGCCAGCACATGGCGGCGCAGCCAGGCCTGCACCGGCTCGGGCGCCCATTGGCCAAAGGCGGTGGGCGTGCCATCGGGGCTCACTTCGCCAAAGTAGCTTTGCAGCAGCTCGCGCGCCAGCGGGGTTTGCCAGACGATGCGGCCGTCCGACGCACGCACGGTGATGCTGGCGTAGCCAAACGCATCGAGCGCGTTGCGCGCCTCGCGGGCCTGGCGGGCGTCCTGCCGGGCCTTGCGGGCTGCGCCCAGGTGCACGCCCATGCGCGCCATCACCTCGCGGGGCTTGATGGGCTTGGTGACGTAGTCCACGCCACCCGCCTCCAGCGCGGCCACGAGGTGCTCGGTCTCGGTCAGGCCGGTCATGAAGATGATGGGGATGTGCGCCGTGGCGGGCGATGCCTTCAGGCGCCGCGCCACTTCAAAACCGTCCATGCCGGGCATCATGGCGTCGAGCAGCACAATGTCGGGCAGGGCCTGCGCGGCACGCTGCAAGGCCGCCTCGCCATGCGTGGCGACCAGCACGGTGTAGCCCGATTCATCCAGCGCGTCGTGCAGCACGGCCAGGTTGTCGGGCACGTCGTCCACGATCAGCACCACGTCGCTGTCGGTGCGGTCCAGCGCTGCACCGGGCGCTGCAGACGCGTGCAAGGAAGATGGGTTGGCGGTGGTCATCACGAGGGTGCCTGCTCCAGGATCTGGCCCATGGCATCGAACTGGAACTGCTTGGCCAGCTGCCGCATGGTGCCCACAAAAGCGCTGTGCGCGGGCTGGCTGCGTTCAATGTCGTCCAGCGTGTTGAGGATGCCACGGTAGTAGCCCAGCGCCACCGCCTGGGCCAAGGCGGCAAGGGCGGTGGTGTCGGGGTATGTGAGGGGCGCATCCGCTGCCGCAGGCAAGGCGGGGGTCATATCGGCTTCGCCGTATTGCCACTGCAACCCCAAACGGCGCTCCAGCCAGTCGAGCAGCTCGCTGTGGCGCACGGGCTTGACGATGAAGTCTTCGGGGCTGATCTCCACGTCATTGTCCAGCGCCTTGTCGAAGGCATTGGCGGAGACGATGGCGCAATGGATTGACCCCCACGCTCCGCACTGCGTGTCGTCGCTGCCCCCCGAGGGGGCTCCGTCCGGCTTGGGGCGGCCCGTCGCCGAACGAACATCCGCCAACCGCATCTGCCGCACGCGCCGCAGCGTCTCCCATCCATCAATGCCCGGCATGGCCAGGTCCATGAAGATGGCGTGCGGCCGGTAGCCGGTGGCCAGCAGGTCCAGCGCATCGTGGCCGCTGGCCGCCTGGCGCAGCTCAAAGCCCAGGGGTTCGAGCAGTTGCACCAGCAGTTCGCGGTCAGGCTCTTCGTTGTCCACGACCAGGATGCGGCGGCGCTCGCCGGCATACCCTCTGCGCGCGCGCTGGGCTCGCACAGCCACAGGCGCCGCCGCCTTGCCCAGCGCATCCCCATGCACCTCGGGCAGAAACAGCTTGACGTGGAACACCGAGCCCACGCCTGGGGTGCTGCTCACCGTCAGCTCGCCGCCCATGAGCGCGGTGAGCATCTTGGCAATGGTCAGGCCCAGGCCTGCGCCCGGCGCGGCCGCGGTGTTGCCACCGCCCGAGCCGCCGCGCGCAAAGGGCTCGAAGATGCGCTCGATCTCCTCGGACGTGAGGCCTGGTCCGGTGTCCTGCACCTCGATGCGCGCCATTTCGCGTGCATAGCGCACGCGCAGCGTGACGGTGCCGTGCGCGGTGAATTTGACGGCGTTGCCCAGCAGGTTGATGAGGATCTGGCGCAGGCGCTTTTCGTCGGCACGCACCACTTCCGGAATCACGCCCAGCACATCAAACTGGAAGGCCAGGCCCTTGGCCGCGGCCTGCAGTTCAAACAGGCTGGCCATCTCGTGCAGGCCATCGGCAAAACGCATGGGCGTCACGTCCAGCGTGAGCTTGCCGGATTCGATGCGCGCAATATCGAGCGTGCCCTCGATGAGCGAGAGCAGGTGCTCGCCGCCCCGGCGGATCACATGCACCGCCTGCTTGCGGTGCGGGGGCACGCCCGCGTCCTCGCCCATGAGCTGCGCGTAGCCCAGGATGGAGTTGAGCGGCGTGCGGATCTCGTGGCTGATGGCGCTGATGTAGCGGCTCTTGGCGTGGTTGGCCTGATCGGCAGCACGCTTGGCTTCTTCGGCCACCTGGCGCGCCTGCTCGGCCACGCTGCGCGCGGTCTGCAGGGCCTCGTCGGTCTGGCGGTGCAGCTCGATCTCGCGCACCAATAGGCCCGTCTGCCGGTTGGATTCCTCCTGCGCCACCTGGCGGCTTTTGTGCGCCAGCACCAGCCACCAGGCCACGATGCCCGAAATGACCAGCAGTGCAAGATAGGCCTTGAGCAGGCCCGAGCGCAGCGCCACTTCGGGTGCCGCCATCACCTCGGTGTCAGTGGCCGCCTGGGCGATGGTGTTCAGCTCCTGGTGGTACAGCAGCCCCATCACCGAGGCCAGCAGCGGCGCTATCACCAGCATCAGCAGCAGGAAGTGACCCAGGCCCGTGTCCAGGTAGCGCCACATGGCGCGCGGCAGCACCCAGCGCAGCGCGGCCGACCACTGCACCGCCATGCTCGCGTGGGGTTTGCACAGGTCGCCGCAGCGCGCATCGAGCGTGCAGCACAGCGAGCAGATAGCCCCCCGGTAAGCAGGGCACTGGGCCATGTCCGGGGCTTCGTACTCGCGCTCGCAGATCACGCAGCGCTGCACGGTGTAGCGCACATAGCTGCCCAGGTCAGCACCTTGTTTGCCGCTGACCGGACCGTGCATGGGCACCGCCACCACATCGGTCACCGCAGTGGGATCGGGCTGGCGCGCAATGTAGTAGCGCCCTCCAGTGGCCCAGGCAATGAGCGGTGCGGTGACAAAGGCCACCGCCATCGCAATCACCGCCGAGAACGCCTGCGGCAGCGGTCCGAACAGGCCCAGGTGCGCGCTGATGGACAGGATGGACGCGAGCGCCATCGAGCCCACGCCCACTGGATTGATGTCGTACAGGTGCGCGCGCTTGAACTCGATGCCCTTGGGCGACAGACCCAGCGGCTTGTTGATGACGAGGTCGGCCACCACCGACATGATCCAGGCGATGGCGATGTTGGAGTACAGCCCCAGCACCTCGCCCATGGCGCGGAACACGTTCATCTCCATCAGCATGAAGGCGATGAGGGTGTTGAACACCACCCACACCACACGCCCCGGGTGGCTGTGGGTAAGGCGCGAGAAGAAGTTCGACCACGCCAGCGAGCCTGCGTAGGCGTTGGTCACATTGATCTTGAGCTGCGAGACCACCACAAACAACGCCGTGGCCGCCACCGCCCAGCCGTAGTGGGGGAACACGTATTCATACGCGGCCAGGTACATCTGGTTGGGGTCCACCGCACGCTCGGCAGGCACCATGTGCGTGAGCGCCAGATAAGCCAGCAGCGCGCCGCCCAGCATCTTGAGCACGCCCAGCACCACCCAGCCCGGCCCGCCCACCAGCACGCCCAGCCACCAGCGCCCACGTGTGGCGGGGGTGGATGCGGGCATGAAGCGCAGGTAGTCGGCCTGCTCCCCCATCTGGGTAATGAGCGCAATACCGACCGTGAGCGCCGCACCAAACAAGGGCAACTGGAATGTGGCGCCCCGCATTGATTCACCACCATAGTGCACGATGCCAGAAAACGCACCAGGATCGCGCACGATCACATACACAAACGGCACCACCAGCATCACCAGCCACAGCGGCTGTGTCCACACCTGCAGGCGGCTGATGGCCGACACGCCATGCGTGACCAGTGGAATCACCACAATGGCGCAGATGAGGTAACCCCAGGTGGGCGGGATGTCGAGCGCCAGCTCCAGCGCGTAGGCCATCACGGCGGCCTCCAGCGCGAAGAAGATGAAGGTGAAGCTCGCGTAGATCAGCGAGGTGAGCGTGGAGCCGATGTAGCCAAACCCCGCGCCGCGCGTGAGCAGGTCCATGTCCACCCCATAGCGCGCCGCATACACGCTGATGGGCAGCCCCGCCAGGAAGATGATGAGCCCCGTGGCCACGATGGCCCAGAAGGCATTGATGAAGCCGTACTGCACCAGCAGCGTGGCGCCCACGGCTTCCAGGATCAGGAAGGAGGCCGCGCCAAACGCGGTGTTGGCCACCCGCCATTCAGACCATTTGCGAAAGCGCTGGGGGGTGTAGCGCAGTGCGTAGTCCTCCATGGTCTCGGTGGCGACCCAGCTGTTGTAGTCGCGCCGGACCTTGACCACCTGTTGCGGGGCCTGCTGGGGTTCATGTGCAGCCATGCCCGGCTCTGTCGGCTGCAACGGTGCGGCGTCAGCGGGGGCGATAGAGGCGGCGTGAGGAGGCATGGGCAATGGCGGCGTTAACCCCTTCCGGTGCAGTTTCCATGCCACTGCCAACCCACATGAGCACAGCCCCTGCGCCAGATGACGTATGGCGGGCACGGGGCTTGCTGCCTAAGATGGGCTTGCTTCCACTAGATCACCCGGTACACCATGGAACTCACCCCTCGCGCTCGGCCGCGCCGCGGCCGCGCGAGCTAACGACCCCAGCAATGAGTGAAACGAAATGGAATTAACTCCTCGCGAAAAAGACAAGCTGCTGATCTTTACCGCCGCCCTGCTGGCCGAGCGCCGCAAGGCCCGGGGCCTGAAGCTCAACTACCCCGAAGCCATGGCCCTGATCAGCGCCGCTGTGATGGAAGGCGCGCGCGACGGCAAGACCGTGGCGCAATTGATGAGCGAGGGCCGCACCGTGCTCACCCGCGCGGACGTGATGGACGGCATCGCCGAGATGATTCCTGACATCCAGGTCGAGGCCACCTTCCCCGACGGCACGAAGCTCGTCACCGTCCATCAGCCGATCGTCTGACCCCCTTTCTCTCTGTCCCTCGTTCTCTCTGTGGAGCCCCCATGCGCATCGCACTCTCACACCGCCACACAGCCGCTCTCCTTTTCATAGCTGCCAGCGCAATCAGCACGTGCGCCAACGCCCATACAGGCGCTGAATCCCACATCCACAACAGTTTCTTCAGCGGCCTTGCCCACCCCCTGTTCGGCCTGGACCATCTGGCCGCCATGGTGGCCGTGGGCCTGTGGAGCGCCCTGGCCGCGCGCAGTGCAGGACGCGAACTGCTGTGGGGCCCCGTCGGTTTTGCAGCCATGCTGCTGGCGGGCGCGGTGATGGGCCTGCAAGGTGTGGCACTGCCTGCGGTGGAGCCGATGATTGCTGCGTCGCTGCTGGTCACAGGCCTGCTGGTCGTGTCGCGCCTGCGCGTGCCCGGACTGCTGGCGGCGCTGGGTGTGGGCGTGTTCGCTGTCTTCCACGGCGTGGCCCATGGCTACGAGTTGGCAGGCAGCGACAGCGCCTGGCAAACATTGGCGGGCATGCTGACCGCCACCGTGCTGCTGCATGGCACGGGCCTCGCGGCGGGCTGGGCACTGCGCCACCGCCATGTGTGGCTGGCGCGCGCCGCAGGTGCGGGCGTGGCAGTGTTCGGTGGTGCGCTGCTCGCGCAAATGGCCTGACCCGTTGACCCACCAGGAGCACGCAATGATCCCAGGCGAACTCTTCACCGAACCCGGTGAACACCTGCTCAACACCGGCCGCCGCACCCTCACACTGGTGGTGCGCAACACCGGCGACCGACCCATCCAGGTCGGTTCGCACTACCACTTTGCCGAAACCAACAACGCCCTGGGCTTTGACCGCGCGGCTGCGCGCGGCATGCGGCTGAACATTGCGTCGGGCACCGCCGTGCGCTTTGAGCCCGGCCAGGAGCGCACCGTGGAGCTGGTGGATTACGCCGGCGACCGCCGCGTGTTCGGCTTTCAGGGCCTCACGCAGGGTGCGCTGTAGCACTGGGCCACCAAGATTTTAGCCAAATTGGCTTCTAGCGCTTTATGGATAAGCGCTAGCAGCTATTAAAACAATAGTATTTATCGCCCACCGGAAAGCGGAGCACCCCACCATGGCAACCATTGGACGACGCGCCTACGCCGAAATGTTTGGCCCCACGGTGGGCGACCGCGTGCGCCTGGCCGATACGGAACTCATCCTCGAAGTCGAGGCCGATCACACGCTGCGCGCAGGCAGCTATGGCGAAGAGGTGAAGTTTGGCGGCGGCAAGACCATCCGCGACGGCATGGCACAAAGCCAGCGCAGCAACGCCCAGGGGGCGGTGGACACGGTGCTGACCAATGCCCTCGTGGTGGACCACACCGGCATCTTCAAGGCCGACATCGGCTTGCGCGCAGGCCGCATCGCATCCATCGGCAAAGCCGGCAACCCCGACACGCAGCCCGGCGTGGACATCATCATCGGCCCCGGCACCGAGGTCATCAGCTGCGAGAGCAACATCGTCACCGCAGGCGGCATCGACAGCCACATCCACTTCATCTGCCCGCAGCAGATCGAGGAAGCCCTGGCCAGCGGCGTGACCACCATGCTGGGCGGCGGCACCGGCCCCGCCACGGGCACGCTGGCCACCACCTGCACCTCAGGCCCCTTCAACATGGAGCGCATGCTGCAGGCGGCCGACGCTTTCCCGATGAACCTGGGCTTTCTCGGCAAAGGCAACGCCAGCCTGCCCGATGCCCTGCATGAGCAGATCAACGCAGGCGCCATCGGCCTCAAGCTGCACGAAGACTGGGGCACCACGCCGTCGGCCATCAGCAACTGCCTGGACGTGGCCGAAGAAACCGACACGCAGGTGGCCATCCACAGCGACACGCTCAACGAATCGGGCTTTGTGGAGAACACCATTGCCGCCGTGGGTGGGCGCGGCATCTGCGCCTTCCACACCGAAGGCGCGGGGGGAGGACACGCACCGGACATCCTGCGCGTGGTGGGCGAGGACAACTTCCTGCCCAGCTCCACCAACCCCACCATGCCGTACACGCACAACACGCTCGACGAGCACGTGGACATGCTCATGGTGTGCCACCACCTCGATGCCAGCATTGCCGAAGACCTGGCCTTTGCCGAAAGCCGCATCCGCAAGGAGACGATTGCCGCGGAAGACATCCTGCACGACCTGGGCGCCATCAGCATGATGTCCAGCGACAGCCAGGCCATGGGCCGCGTGGGCGAAGTCATCCTGCGCACCTGGCAAACCGCGCACAAGATGAAGGTGCAGCGCGGCAGCCTGCAAGGTGACACCGCCCGCAACGACAACACGCGCATCAAGCGCTACGTGGCCAAGTACACCATCAACCCCGCCATTGCGCACGGCATCAGCCATGAAGTGGGTTCGCTCGAAGTGGGCAAATGGGCCGACATCGTCATCTGGAAGCCCGCATTCTTCGGCGTGAAGCCCGCGCTGATCCTGAAGGGCGGCCTGATCGCCATGGCGGCGATGGGTGACCCGAACGCCTCCATCCCCACGCCCCAGCCCGTGCACTACCGGCCGATGTTTGGCGCGTTTGGCGGAGCGATTGCCAAGACCTCCCTCACCTTTGTCTCGCAGGCGGGTTTGGCGGCGGGCATCGGTGAGCGCTTCGGCCTGCGCAAAACGCTGAGCGCCGTGCGCAACATCCGGGGCGTGCGCAAACAGCACATGGTGCACAACAGCTACACCCCAAAGATGGAAATCGACGCGCAGACTTATTCGGTACGCGCTGATGGGCAGCTGCTCACTTGCGAGCCCGCCACCGTGCTGCCCATGGCGCAGCGCTACTTTTTGTTCTGAGGCCCACGTCCCATGAGCGCCGTATTGCAAGACCTGATGATCCGCCTGGACGACCTGAGCGACCCGCGCATTGAAGCCTTCATGCAAGAGCACCTGGTGGACATGCGCGCCGTTTCACCGCCTGAAAGCGTGCACGCGCTGGACATGGACCAGCTGCGCCAGCCGAACATCGCGTTCTGGTCTGCCTGGCTGACCGGAGCGGATGGCGACATGCTGGTGGGCACGGGCGCGCTCAAGCGGCTCGATGCAGGCCACGCTGAACTCAAATCCATGCGCACCAGCACCCGCCATCGCGGCCAGGGCATTGCGCGCCAGCTGCTGAACCATTTGCTGCAAGAGGCCCGCGCACGCGGCTTTGCCCGCGTGAGCCTGGAGACCGGTACGCAACCCTTCTTCGAACCCGCGCGGCAGCTCTACCTGCAGAAAGGCTTCGTCGAATGCGGCCCTTTTGCCGACTACTGCCTCGACCCTTACAGCTTCTTCATGACCCGTACGCTGTAAACAAACGCGCTGCCCAGGGTTGAGCCCCTGGCACACAATGCGCGTTTGCCCGCTGCAACAAAGAGTCTCCATGATCCAAGCCTCCAAACTGATCCCCCAAGGCAAGAGCCTTGCGCCCGTACTGGTCAAGCGCGCCACCACCATCGAGCTGGACTGGGACGTGCGCCAGAAAAGCCGCTTTGCCGCCACCGACTCTGCCGGGCGCGAGCTGGGCATCTTCCTGCCGCGCGGCACGCTGGTGCGCGGCGGTGACGTGCTGGTGGCCGAAGACGGCTCCATGGTCCGCGTCATCGCCGCACCGCAGCCCGTGCTGGTCATCACGCACTGCACACAGCACGGCACCCCCTTCGACCTGACCCGCGCCGCCTACCACTTGGGCAACCGGCACGTGCCTATCGAGCTGCAGCCCGACCACCTCAAGATCGAACCCGACCACGTGCTGGCCGACATGCTGCACGCGATGCACCTGATCGTGACCGAGCAGAACTTGCCCTTTGAACCCGAAGGCGGGGCCTATGCGGCGGGACACGGTGGCGGGCACCACCACCATGGTGGGCATGACCATGGACATGACCATGGGCACGATCACAGCCATGATCACAGCCACGCAGCAGCAAACACCGCAGCCCCAGGCCCCGGGCGCACCGTGTCCATCCCCGTGGTGGCCCAGGGTCATGTGCACGGCCCCCACTGCAACCACGACCACTGACTCCCCGCTCCATGCGCCTGGACCGCCCCGCGCCCCTGCCCGCCGCCAGCTTCCTGCAGCTGATGTGGCTCGCCTCCCCCGCGCTGCCCGTGGGCGGGTTCTCGTATTCCGAAGGGCTGGAAAGCGCCATTGAAAACGCGGGCCTCGCCAGCGAAACCGCCGTGGGCGACTGGCTGCTTGACCAGTTGCACATCACGCAGGCGCGCGGCGACATGGCCCTCATCGCCAAAGCCGTGGGCGCCTGGCGCCGCGCCGACTGGGACCATGTTCGCGAACTCAACAACTGGGTGCTGCACACCCGCGAAACCAGCGAACTGCGCCTACAGACCGAGCAAATGGGCCGCTCGATGGCCGACTGGCTGCGCAACCAGCACCAGGGTGACGAAGAGTCCCTGTCCACCATCCGCCACCTGGCCGCCCTGCCCCCCACGTACCCCGTGGCATTTGCACTGGCCGCCTCCACCACCCAGGCGCCCGTGCGCGATGTTCTGCTGGCCTACGCCTTCGGCTGGGCCGAAAACATGGTGCAGGCCGCGCTCAAGTCCATGCAGCTGGGTCAGAGCGCAGGCCAGCGCATCCTGGCGCGCTTGGCCGACGCCATTCCCCCTGCGGCAGACCACGCCATCGGCCTCATGGACAGCAAGCGCCAGGCCTTTTCGCCCATGCTCGCCATCCTGTCGGCACAGCACGAAACCCAATACTCCCGCCTCTTCCGATCATGACCACCAGCACCCTGCACCACATCCCGAACCGCACCAAACCACTGCCCCCTTTGCGCGTCGGCATCGGCGGCCCCGTGGGCTCCGGCAAGACCACGCTGCTGGAAATGCTGTGCAAGACCATGCGCGATGAATACGACCTCATCGCCATCACCAACGACATCTACACCAAGGAAGACCAGCGCCTGCTGACAGTGAGCGGTGCCCTGCCCGCCGAACGCATCCTGGGCGTGGAAACCGGCGGCTGCCCCCACACCGCCATCCGCGAAGATTGCTCCATCAACCTCGAAGCCATCGACCGCATGTTGGGCGAGTTCCCCAACGCCGACATCGTGTTTGTAGAAAGCGGCGGCGACAACCTGGCCGCCACCTTCAGCCCTGAGCTCTCGGACCTCACCATCTACGTGATCGACGTGGCCGCCGGCGAGAAAATCCCCCGCAAAGGCGGCCCCGGCATCACCAAGAGCGATCTGTTCATCATCAACAAGACCGACTTGGCCCCCCACGTGGGCGCCAACCTGGACGTGATGCACGCCGATACCACCCGCATGCGCACCAACGCCCAGGGCCTCAAGCCGTTTGTGATGACCAATCTCAAAACCCTGGCAGGCGTGGCCGATGTGGTGAAGTTCATCGAGACCCGGGGCATGCTGAAAAAATCAGCACCCGCAGTCGGCTAGAATTCGCGCCTTCCCTCCCGGAGACTTGGGTGAGTGGTTTAAACCAGCAGTCTTGAAAACTGCCGACGGGCAACCGTCCGTGAGTTCGAATCTCACAGTCTCCGCCAAAACATCCTGCACAACGGGCCTTCACGGCCCGTTGTGCTTTGTGCGCCACCCCCTTCCCGCCGTCAGTGGCGGCCTTCGGGCAAGCCAGAAGCATGGGGCGAAATGGGTGTCAGATCTTCTGGTCGGCACACCTCATCACTGCCAGCCAATCGGACCCACAGGCCCGTTCTTCGGATGATGACGTAGTCCACGCTGACACGTCGGCCCTTGTAGATGAATTGCGCCCCGGGCTTGTACAGAATCATTCTGGTTTTGTAATCAAAAGCGGTGGCCCCACGATGACACCCCACCTGGCTGTGAATGATGCAGCCCCCTAGCGCAACGTGCAGAGGATGGAGTCAAAGAACCCAGTATTCACCTGCTCATTCATGACAAGTCCCATGTCTTGCGGTTAGCGGTGCAGGCACTGGCAGGACGGGAAACGGGCAAAAAAAAGCCCGCTGGGTGCGGGCTGAACACTTGCTTGTGCAAGCGGGAGGGATGTCGACGGGGTATCGACGGACAAATAATAGGCCGCCCCGTGACCGAGGTGTGTAGGACATCTTCGACTTTCTGAAGGACGTCTTCCAGGCCCGCTGACCCGGCGCGTACACGCTGAACGGTCACGCACCATAAATCCGCACACAACCGCGCCCAGAGGCTTTCGCCAGGTACATCGCGGAATCGGCCTTGCGCAGCAGCTCTTCGGCGTTCGTGGCGTCGGCGGACGACATCACGATGCCTACAGAGGCTCCGATCTGGATGAAATGCGATTCAATCTCCGTCGGCTGGGCAATGGCCTGCACCAGGCGCTCGCCCAGCCGAAGAGCGCTGTCGCGGTCAGAGACGCCACGCTGCAGCAGGGCAAATTCGTCGCCCCCCAGCCGCGCCACCACGTCGTTTTCGCGCGCCGCCTGGGCGAGCTGCCGGGCCACCCACGCCAGCAATTGGTCGCCCACAGCATGTCCGAAGCGGTCGTTGATGGGCTTGAAGCCGTCCAGGTCCACATACAACACGGCAAAGCCCTGGCCCTGGCGCCGCGCATCGGGCACCGCCGCCTGAAGGGTTTGCAGGAAGGCCGAGCGGTTCAGCAACCCCGTGAGTCCATCGTGTTCGGCAACATGCCGTATGCGGTGCTCGGCCTGTTTGCGCTGCGTCACGTCGGTGAAGGTGCGCAGCGCACCTCCACCTTTGATGGGCACGGTCTGGACCTCCAGGATGCGCCCGTCGGGCCGGGGGCGGTCATAGACCTGCTGCTGATCGACCCCGCCGTCACTGTTCAGCAGCATGTCTTGGATCTCTTGCGAGGCCCCGTCAAACTCGCCCCGTGCGCGCAGGTAGGCCAGTACATTCACCAGCGAGGGCTTGGAGGCCATCAGTTCGACGGGCAAATCCAGCAGCTCTAGCGCGCGACGATTGCACAGCTCCACAATGCCCGTGGCACTGATCTTGGCCACGCCCTGGTCCATGTTTTCCAACGTGGCCTCCAGCAGGATGGACTTCTCACGCAGTTGTGCCTCGCTGTCGCGGGCACTGCGCTCTGCCTGGGCAAGCCGACGTTGCTGGCGCTTGAACTCGGTGATATCCACATGTGCATAGAACACGGTCCCGTCCAAGCCCTGCTTGGCGATCACGCGGCTCCAGCGGTTGCGGGGCAAGGGCACCTCAAACGGTGCGCCTGCAAACCGCATGTGTTCGTGCAGGATGGTGAGCCCCTCGTAAAAGGGCGCCATGTCACCCGGCCCATCCGCAGCCCAGGCCCCCCGGTAAATGTCCTCAAAGCTCAGGCCCGTTGCAGCGGCGCGATCAACAAGGCTGTACATCTGCATGAACGGCTCGTTGACCCATTGAATGCGCTGGTCCTCCCCACAGATCATCAAGCCATCGGGAATGCGGTCAAAAAGCTCTGTGCTTTCCACCATGGGGCTGCGCGGATAGCCGGGCTCGTGGATGTTGACATCGCCCACCTTCTCCAGCTTTTCCTGTTCTTGTGGACTTTGGACCGCCTCTGCACGCCAGACCCGCACGCGCCCTACACCGGCGATCGGCAACGACGATACGTGGACCCGCAGGCCCCGGTGCTCAAAGCTGTAGGGGCGCGTCTGTGCACGGTGCCGCTCCACGCCTGCCGCGATGTAGCGGTCGATATTGGGCAGCTCCTGCGCATCCAGCCGCTCGGTGTAAAAGCGCCGCAGATTGGCGTGGTAGGGCTCGCCCACGTAGACATGCCCCTCATGCTCCGGGAAGAACTTGAAGAACGTACGGTTCCATGCGAGCGTGCAATCGTTTTCGTCAAACGCGCACAAGGCGACGTCCAGACCATCCAGGGTGTCGCCGAGAGAGTGGATGAGGCTGAAGATGGGATCGTCGGACATGGTGGTTCGGGGATGCACAAACTCGGTTGCCAGAAGCCCGTGCGCTCCACACTGGCCCCGGTGTTCTGCCTACCCAGTGCGGGGCGCAGACCACCAACAGTCCATTGTGCGGACAGGGCCTTACGGCAAACCATCGCCGGGCACCCTTCGTGCAAGGGAGGCGCACTGCCTGTCGCATTCAGTCAACATTTTCTTGACCCTCATCAAGTCATCCAACCAGCTGGAGGGACAACCGCCCTCCCCCCGTGTTACGCGTGGACACCCGCGCTCACAGGGCTTCCGGTATGGTGAGGGTCTTGTTTTCTGGAGCCTCACCCATGACGAAAATCCCTTTTGGCATCTCTGGCAGCCTGGTGGTTGCGGCGCTGATGACGGGTTGCGCCAGCCAAGGCCAGCCCCCGGCCCCCTCTGGCAGCCCGGCGCCGGCAGAGCCCGCGCCAGGCGGCCTGTGCAACGCCCAGCCGGCCCAGTCGGCGGTGGGGCAGAACAGCACGGCATCGGTGGTGGAACTGGCCCGGGTGCGGTCGGGCGCACAAATGGCCCGCGTCCTGCGCCCCGGCCAGATCATCACCAAGGAATTCAATGCCCAGCGGCTCAATCTGGAGGTGGATGCCAACGGCCGCATTGTGGCGGTGCGCTGCGGCTGACCACGCGGGGGACGGTGCGCTGCACACAGCGCCAACCATAGGCAGGTGCGGCGGCGCCACGGCATCGGCGGTAGCCCCGGTCAGTCCGCCAGGAACAGCTCCTGCAGGTCGCTCAGAAAATCAAAGCCCCGCTCTGTCGGGCGAACATGGGTCAGGTCGCGCTCGATCAAACCTTTGCTTTCGGCCGCCTTCAACCCCTTGGCGATGGTGGTCAGCGGCAAACCCGTGCGATCCATGAAATCCTGCAGCGCAAAACCACCGCGCAGGCGCAGGGCGTTGAGCATGTATTCAAACGGAAGTTCGGCCCGGCGCACGTCTTCATCCTGCGCCACAGCCCTGCCGGCCAGGGCGTTGTCCATGTAGCGGCCTGGGTCGCGAAAGCGCACCTGGCGCACCACGCGGTGCGCAAAACTGAGTTTGCTGTGTGCGCCCGCGCCAATGCCCAGGTAGTCACCAAACTGCCAGTAGTTGGTGTTGTGGAAACACTGGTGGCCGGGCTGCGCATAGGCCGATATTTCGTAGCGCGCCATGCCCGCCTGGCCAGTCATCTCGGTGATGCGGTCGAGCATGGCGTAGGCCTGGTCGTCCTCGGGGATGGCTGGCGGAAACTTGGCGAAGTAGGTGTTGGGCTCGATGGTGAGGTGGTAGATGGAGATGTGCGGCGGCTTGAAGGCCAATGCCGTCAACATGTCCTGCTCCAGCTCCTGCGGCGTCTGGCCCGGCAACGCGTACATGATGTCGAGGTTGTAGGTGTCAAACGACGCGGCAGCCTCTTCCACCGCCGCCAAGGCCTGGCTGCGGTCATGCACGCGGCCCAGGGCCTTGAGGTGCTGGTCGTTGAAGCTTTGCACCCCCACCGACAGGCGCGTGACGCCCGCAGAGCGGAAGGCGCGGAAGCGGTCTTTCTCGAACGTGCCGGGGTTGGCCTCCAAGGTGATCTCGCAGTCGGGCGCAAGGAGCAGGCGGGCGCGGATGTCGCCGATCAGCCGGTCAATGGCGGCTGGTGAAAACAGGCTGGGCGTGCCCCCACCGATAAAGATGCTGTGCACCGTGCGGCCCCAGATGAGCGGCAGCGCGGCCTCCAGGTCGGCCATCAGCGCGTCGATGTAGCGCTGCTCGGGCACCCCGTTGTCACCCGCTCCGTCGCCACGGGCCTCGTGCGAATTGAAGTCGCAGTACGGGCATTTTTTGAGGCACCAGGGCAGGTGCACATACAGCGACAGGGGCGGCAGGCTGGGCAGCTGCAGCAGGCCGGGGCGCATGTAGTGCTGGATGTCGCGCACCACGGCGGGTTCGGCCTCAGCCTGCGGCGTGATCGGGATGTGGGCCACGTTCTTGTCGTCCCTTCTACAGCCAGCGTTCGCGCATCAGCGCCAGCATCTGCGCGGCCGAGCGGCCCCGGTGGCTGTGGGCGTTCTTCACTTCCACAGGCAGCTCGGCAAAGGTCTTACCGAATTCGGGGATGAACATCACAGGGTCAAAACCAAATCCGTTGCTGCCCCGGGGTTCGGTGGTGATCTCGCCCACCACCCGGCCCACGGCAATCAGCGGCTCGGGGTCTTGCGGGCTGCGCACGGCAACCAGGGTGCTGACCATGGCGGCGCGGCGGTTGGCGACGCCGTGCAACTGCTCCAGCAGGGCGCGCACATTGTTGTCGTCGCTTTTCTCGTAGCCAAACTGGGTGCAGTAGTAGGCGGTATCGACGCCCGGCAGGCCGCCAAAGGCATCCACACACATGCCGGCGTCATCCGCCAAGGCGGGCAGGCCGGTGTGGGCCGAGGCAAAGCGGGCTTTGGCCAAGGCATTCTCGACAAAGGTGCGAAATGGCTCTTCGGCCTCACCCACGCCCAAGTCGGCCTGGCGAACCAGCTCGACCCCGAGTGGCGCGAACATGGACTGCAGCTCGGCCAGCTTGCCACGGTTGTTGGATGCTAGAACGATTTTCATGATTCAAATTGGCATCTAGCGCTTATCCAGCAAGCGCAAACAGCTATCAATTAGTGAGCAATATCAGGTTAGAGGGTTAGGGGGTTTGCAGCAGCGCCCGCTGCTGCAACTGCACCAGCTCTGCGATGCCTTTTTCGGCCAGCGCGAGCAGCTGGTCCATCTCCGTCCGGGTAAACGCCACGCCTTCGGCCGTGCCCTGCACTTCCACAAAGTGGCCTGCGCCCGTCATCACGACGTTCATGTCGGTGTCGCAGTCCACGTCTTCCACATATTCCAGGTCCAGCAGCGGCGTGCCCTGCACAATGCCGACCGAGATGGCGGCCACGGGCTGCACCAGGGGGGACTGCGTGATCTTGCCACTAGCCAGCAGCTGGTTGACCGCATCCTGCGCCGCGACCCAGGCGCCGGTGATGGCAGCGGTGCGGGTCCCGCCATCGGCCTGGATCACGTCGCAGTCGAGCTGGATGGTGCGCTCGCCCAGCAGCTTGAGGTCAAACACCGCGCGCAGACTGCGGCCGATGAGGCGCTGGATCTCTTGCGTGCGGCCGGTCTGTTTGCCCCGCGCGGCCTCGCGGTCACTGCGGGTGTGGGTGGCGCGGGGCAACATGCCGTATTCGGCCGTGACCCAACCCTCGCCGCTGCCGCGCTTGTGGGGCGGCACGCGCTCTTCCACCGAAGCGGTGCAGAGCACTTTGGTGTTGCCGAACTCGATCAGCACCGAGCCCTCGGCATGCATGGTGTAGTGGCGGGTGATGCGCACAGGGCGCAGCTGGTGGGCGGCTCGGTCGCCGGTGCGGGTGAAGGTGGTCATAGAATTTTCAGTAGAAAAATGGGCGTGCCTCATGCATGACCAAAGGCTCGCCGGAAACGCGCGGCCAAGGTCAGCGATCGCCGTGCGAGAGCCGCAGCTGTGTCTCCCTTGCGTGCACTGGCAGTGTCCCTTTTCCCGAATCGCACAGCGATTTGAGAGAAGTGGGAAGGCGCGCAGCGACTCAGGGGGGTGTCATGCTTTCCGTGCGGCCGAGCGGCGAATGGCTTCGTTGATTTCGGCGATGGACCGCTCGATGGCGGCATCGTCCAGGTCATCCACCAGGCCATCGAGTGGCCCTGCCTGGATAGTGGACGCAAACACGTCGTCGCTGATGCTGTCGGTCGAGACGCCCTGGGTGGATTCGAACGCGTCGGGCGTCTCCCACTCCAGAGCGATCACGGTCACGTTGTCGCTGCTGTCCCCCGCCTTGCGCAGTGCGTCTTCCACCAGCTCGGGCACAGCATGCGACACGGTGTTGCGGCCGAGTTGGGTGGCAATCTCCTCGTCGCTGAGGGTGCCCCACAGCCCATCCGAACACAGCAGAATGCGGTCGCCCTGCTCCAGGTAAACCGGGCCGGTGATGTCATAAATGGGCTTGGTGGGCGAGCCCAGGCAGGTGAACAGCACGTTGCGATTGATGCGCTCCAGGCCCGGCGGTGGGGAATTGCGCAGCTCCATGTAGGAGTGGTCGCGGGTGCGGGTGAGCAAATCACCGTCGCGCACCATGTACAGCCGCGAATCGCCACAATGCACCCAGGTGGCCGTGCCGCCCTGCAAAACAGCAGCCACCAGCGTGGTGCGCGGCGTGTCGAGCATGCCCTTGTCGGTGGCGTAGCGCAGGATCTGGTGGTGCGCCGCCAGCAGCGCGCCCGACAGAAACTCCTGCACATCCTTGAGCTGCGGCTTGGCTTGGCGCTGGAACAAAGCCGAGATGGTCTGCAGTGCAATCTGTGCAGCCACTTCGCCTTCCGGGTGGCCACCCATGCCGTCGGCCAACACAAACAGGCCCGATTCGCGCGTGTAGCAATAGCCCATGCGGTCTTCGTTCTTCTCGCGGCCACCACGGCGGCTGATCTGGAAAACCGAGAATTTCATAGCGACTCACGCAAAGAGGGCTTCGGGTTCATTTGGGTTTGGCTCCGATACCGGTGGCTTCACCCACCTTTTGCACATTCTTCTTGGTGTCGGACACCAGGGTGTCGAGCTGCAGGCGCATCTTCTCGGCCACCGTCAGTTTGGTGTAGCGGCGCTCGCCCTCGCGGCTGAGTTCCTTTTGCAGAGCAAACACCGACTGCGGGCGCGACAGCGGATCGAGCGCCATGCACCACTCCACCACCTCGATGAGGTTGTCGGAGTACACGCCACGCAGCTTGGTCAAGGCCAGCGAGAGGCGGTCCTTTTCGATGCGCTGGGGCGCCTCGTTGGGCGGAAAGCCTTGCATGCAGGCGTAGATGCAGGCACCTATCGCGTAAATATCGGTCCAGGGGCCCATGGACGAATCGCGGCGGTACATCTCGGGGGCGGCAAAGCCGGGCGTGTACATCGGGCGGATGAAATTGCCCTCTTTGGACAGCACCTCACGCGCAGCGCCAAAGTCGATCATCACGGCCTTGTTGTCGTCGGTGATGAAGATGTTGGCCGGCTTGATATCAAGATGCAGCATCTTGTGCTGGTGCACGATGCGCAGCCCGCGCAGCACCTCGTCGAACAGCGAGCGGATGGTGGATTCGCGGAAGACCTTCTGCGTTTTCAGGTCGCGCGCGGTGATGATGAAGTCCTGCAGGGTCGCACCCTCCAGGTAGTTCATCACCATGTAGACGGTTTCGTTTTCGCGGAAGAAGTTGAGCACGCTCACCACAGAGGCGTGCGAGATCTGGGCCAGCGCCCGGCCTTCTTCAAAGAAGCTCTTGAGCCCCAGGCGGTAGAGCGAGAGTTTTTCGGACTGAACCTTGGGCAGCAGCTCGCCCGGTGCACGCGTGGCCAGCGACGAAGGAAGGTATTCCTTGATGGCGACCTGCTGCCCTTCGGCATCCAGGGCCAGATAGACCACACCAAAGCCGCCAGAAGACAACCGGCGCACCACGCGGTAGCCGCCAATTGCGGTATCGGGCGGCAAAGGAGCCGGCTTGATTTTTGACATATTTTGCGAAGATGACTCGGGGGTGGAGCGGAACCCGGATAATCGCCGGATCGCAAGCAACCATCAAAAAGTCCAATGCCAGTTTACAGCATGACCGGATACGCCAGCGCACAGCATGGCGCATCTGCCACTGGCGCTGAAAACGACACCCGCGCGCCCCAATCACGCAGACTGGGGCTGGAAATCCGCTCGGTCAACAGCCGCTTCCTGGACCTTTCGTTCCGCCTCCCCGATGAACTGCGTGCCATGGAGCCCGCGCTGCGCAGCCTGCTGACCGCCCGCCTCAAGCGCGGCAAGGTTGAAGTCCGCGCCGCCCTGGAGAACGAGGACAGCAACACCCTGCAAGACCCGCCCGCGCGGCTGCTGCAACGGCTCAATTCTTTGCAAGATTCCGTCAAGGCATGGCTGCCGACCGCGGCGCCCCTCACGGTAGCCGACGCCCTGCGCCTGTGCGCCAACGCCCCATCGGGCTCTGAGGACTGGAGCGATGCCGTTCCTGCTTTGGCCGAAGAAGCCCTGACCGCCCTGATGGCCGCCCGCGAACGGGAGGGCAAGCGCCTGGCCACCATTCTGCTGGACCGGGTCAAGCAATTGCGCGCCCTGGCCGAACAGGCCGTCCCCATGGTGCCGCTGCTGGTCGAGCAGCAACGGCTGCGCTTCATGGAGCGCTGGAAGGAAGCCATGGCGCTGACCGACGGTGCCACCCTGCCCGAGGCCGCCCGTGACCGCGCCCTGACCGAAGCCACGGCGTTTGCCATCCGCATTGATGTGGCCGAGGAAATCACCCGGCTGGACTCCCACCTGGACGAGATCGAACGCCTGCTCAAGAAGGGCGGCGAGGTGGGCAAGCGCCTGGACTTCCTGATCCAGGAACTCCACCGCGAGGCCAATACGCTGGGCTCCAAATCTGCCGCCCTTGACCTGACCCGCATCAGCGTGGACATGAAAGTGCTGATCGAGCAGATGCGCGAGCAAGTACAGAACATCGAATAACACTCATTTTTTGATAGCGCTTCGCGCACATCAACTATGGACTATCCCGGAAATCTCATCGTAGTTGCGGCCCCCAGCGGCGCAGGCAAATCCAGCCTGGTCAAGGCCTTGCTGGAACTGGACTCCCACGTCCACCTGTCGATCTCCCACACCACCCGCGCTCCGCGCGGGCAAGAAAAACATGGCCGCGACTACTACTTTGCGTCGCAATCCGAGTTTGATGCCATGGTGGAAGGCAACGCCTTCGTGGAATGGGCGCATGTACATGGCAACCGCTATGGCACCTCCAAGAAGGCGATCGAGGAGCGCATTGCCCAAGGCTCGGACGTGATCCTGGAGATCGACTTTCAGGGCGCGCTGCAGATCAAGGAAGCCTTCGCGAATGCCATCCTCGTGTTCATCCTGCCCCCCAGCTGGGAAGAACTGCGTTCGCGCCTGGAACGACGGGGCGAAGACTCCCCCGATGTCATCGAAGTCCGTCTCAAGAACGCGGCTACCGAGATGGCCCAGGTGAGCAAATTTGACTTCGTTATAATCAATGAGTTGTTTGAGCGCGCGCTTTTCGACCTGAAAGCCGTAGTTCACGCCCAGCGACTCAAGTACGCCGCCCAGCGCCGCGCCCGTGCTGACACCTTCCAGTCGCTCAATATCACCTGAATCCCCGGAGTAAAACGATGGCACGCATCACTGTAGAAGACTGTCTGGAAAAGATCCCCAACCGCTTCCAGCTCGTGTTGGCCGCCACGTACCGTGCCCGCATGCTGAGCCAGGGCCACGCCCCCCGCATCGAAAGCCGCAACAAGCCTGCCGTGACCGCCTTGCGCGAAATCGCCGAAGGCAAGGTTGGCCTGGAAATGCTCAAGAAGGTTCCTGGTTGAGCTTTTTTCTGGGCGCAGCCCGCAAAGAGCACCGCGACAGCGGTGCTTTTTTTTGCCCCAAAGTCTCCTGATGCGCTCCCGCGCTACATTTAAGGCATGAACGCGGTGCTCAACTCACCTTCTGCAACGCAAGCCCGCCCCGGCGAAGTACCAACGGCGGGAACTTTGTCGGCAGCCGCAGCGGCAGCCAATGCGGCTGCGGCCAGCTTTGCTGCGCTGACAGACAGCCTCGACTACCTGGACGCGACCAGCATCGAACAGGTGCGCCAAGCCTATCGCTTCGCTGACGAGGCCCACCTGGGTCAGTTGCGCAACAGCGGTGAGCCCTACATCACGCACCCCATTGCCGTGGCTGCACAGTGCGCCACCTGGAAATTGGACGCCCAGGCGCTGATGGCCGCACTGCTGCACGATGCCATGGAAGACTGTGGCGTCACCAAAGCAGACCTAATAGACCGCTTTGGCGCCCCCGTGGCTGAACTGGTAGATGGGCTGACCAAGCTCGACAAGCTGCAGTTCAACACCCGCGAAGAGAACCAGGCCGAGTCTTTCCGCAAGATGCTGCTGGCCATGGCGCGCGACGTGCGCGTCATCCTCATCAAGCTGGCGGACCGCACGCACAACATGCGCACGCTGTCGGACATGCCGCGCAGCAAATGGGGCCGCATCTCCTCGGAGACGCTGGAGATCTATGCACCCATTGCCCACCGCCTGGGCCTTAACCAGACTTACCGGGAATTGCAGGATCTGGCCTTTCGGCACCTGCACCCATGGCGCTACGCCACGCTATCCAAGGCAGTCAACAAATCACGCAACCGCAGGCGCGATCTGGTGCAAAAGGTTCAGGCCGAGGTGGACACCGCCTTCTCCAAGATCGGTATGAAGGTCCGCCTTGCCGGCCGCGAGAAAACGCTGTATGCCATCTACCAGAAGATGGACCTCAAGCACCTGAGTTTTGCCCAGGTCACCGATATTTACGGATTCAGGGTGATCGTACCCACGGTGACAGACTGCTACACCGCCCTGGGCGTGCTCCACCAGATGTACAAGCCGGTTCCTGGCAAGTTCAAGGACCACATCGCCATCGCCAAGCTCAATGGCTACCAATCCCTGCACACCACCTTGGTGGGCCCTTCCGGCGTGAACATCGAATTCCAGATGCGTACGGACGAGATGCATGTCATCGCCGAGGCTGGTGTGGCCGCACACTGGTTGTACAAGGCGCAGGACGGCGATGGCACATCGGCCGAGCGACTAGGGACCAAGTGGCTGCAGTCCCTGCTGGACATCCAGAACGAGACCCGCGATGCCGCCGAGTTCTGGGACCATGTCAAGGTGGACCTGTTCCCGGACGCTGTCTACGTTTTCACCCCCAAGAGCCAGATCATGGCCCTGCCTCGCGGAGCTACCGTGGTGGACTTTGCCTACGCCATCCACAGCAACGTTGGCGACCGCACCACGGCGGCAAAAATCAACAATGAGCAAGTGCCCCTGCGCACCGAACTCAAGAATGGCGATGTGGTGGAGATCATCACAGCCCCGGTATCCACGCCCAATCCGGCCTGGCTGGGTTTTGTGCGCACGGGCCGCGCACGCTCCAAGATCCGGCACTACCTGAAAACGCTGGCACAGACCGAATCGGAAGGCCTGGGCGAGAAGCTGCTGACCCAGGCCATCCGGGCGGAAGGCCTGGAGCAGCTCCCTCCCCAGGACGCAGAGACCCAACCGATGTGGGACAAACTGCTGCGCTTTACAGGAAACCGCACCCGCAGCGAACTGATGACGGACCTGGGCCTGGGCAAGCGCATCGCCAGCATCGTGGCCAAGCGACTCATGGTGCTGATGTCCGAACACGGCCATCGTCCTGATGCGCTGCTCATGACACGGGAGCGCTACACATCCCACGAGACGCTTTCGCAAGGAGCGGTAACTCTGGATGGCAGCGAAAATGCCTCGGTGCAGTACGCATCCTGTTGCCGCCCAGTACCTGGCGACAGCATCGTGGGCTATCTGGGCCGTGGCGAGGGCCTGGTGGTTCACAACGCCCACTGCACGGTGGCCAAGCGGCTGCAGCACAAGGACAGCGAGCGCTTCATTGCGGTGGACTGGTCGGACGAGCCCACGCGCATGTTCGAAACCGGGGTCGTGGTGACTGTCACCAACGGCAAAGGTGTGCTCGCCCGCGTGGCCGCTGAACTGGCCAATTCAGAAGCTGACATCACCCATGTGGATATGGATGACGAGGCGGCCCTCGACACCACGGACTTGCGCTTCATTGTGGCGGTGCGAGATCAGACCCACCTCGAAACCGCACTGCGCAACTTGCGGCGCACCCAGGCCGTCATTCGCGCTGCACGCATCACCCCGCAGGCCACGTAAGCACTTCACAGCGCTGAGCGGCGCCATCAACCCATGCTGGGCTTGGCGTAAAGCGGCGTCGCGGACCCCGCTCAGTCCGCATGCGCGGCGCGCTGCGGATACTGCACTGCCACCACTTCAAGGCTTCGCACGCCTCCTGGCGTAGGCAGCAGCACCTCGTCACCCACATGGGCCTTCAAGAGCGCACGCGCCACCGGCGAGATCCAGCTCACCTGCGATTCCCGGCTGTCTGCCTCATCGATGCCCATGATGGTGATCGTGCGCCCTATACCTTCATCATCGATGTACGTGACTGTGGAGCCGAAAAACACCTGATTGCTGCCCGCATGCAGGCTGGGATCCACCACTTCGGCAATCTCGAGCCGCTTGGTGAGAAAGCGGATGCGCCGATCAATCTCTCGCAAACGTTTCTTGCCGTAGAGATAGTCGCCATTTTCAGACCGATCTCCGTTGCTGGCAGCCCAGTGCACGGCTTCGACCACTTTGGGCCGCTCGTTGTCAATCAGGTCCAGCAACTCATCACGCAGGCGCGCGTATCCTGCCGGAGTGATGTAGTTCTTACCGCCCGCAGGCAACGCAGGCAACACCAATTCATCCTCATCGGAAGCATCGGTTTCTTTGGTAAAGGCCTTGCTCATGGAAGATCTCCCCCGTCAGCGAGAAACGCTTTGACAAATGAAAAAGCCTGCAATCTCGCGATTGCAGGCTTTAAACATTGGTGCGGCTGGCAGGAATCGAACCCACGACCCCTTGGTTCGTAGCCAAGTACTCTATCCAGCTGAGCTACAGCCGCTAAGCTTTGAATTATAGCATGATTTCTTGGCAATCTTTGAAATCAACTTTTTTACTGTAACCTGCCGCATGGGCCTGATCAGCAAAAGCTCAACTCAACGCAAGCCCCAATTGTAATGCACTCCAGAGACTCCAAAAGAAGAAAGGCGCACATTGCGACAAGAAAACTGGCCGTGATCGTGATGATCGCCCATTCGAATGGATGGGTGGTAGGGCGTGTTGGACTTGAACCAACGACCAAAGGATTATGAGTCCTCTGCTCTAACCAACTGAGCTAACGCCCCAGGCCATGCTCCAGCGCTATACAACGGGGCAAGCGCCGTATTGTAGGGGCTTTACTTGCGATGGCTGAGTGCGTTGGACACCAGCTTTGATGTGATGTCCACGATCTGAATCATCCGGTCGTATGGCATGCGCGTGGGGCCGATCACGCCTAGCGTCCCGACCACTTTGCCGTCTACCTCATACGGAGCACTGACGATGGACAGCTCCTCAAAAGGCACGACATGGCTTTCACCACCAATGTAGATGCGCACTCCCTCGGCCTGGCTGGAGATATCCAGCAACCGCAGAATCTGGGTTTTCTGTTCGAACAGATCGAAGGCACGTCGCAAGTTACCCATGTCGCTGGAGAAATCACTGACCGCCAGCAGGTTGCGCTCACCAGAAATCACGACCTCGTCTTGCGCTTGGGACAAAGCCTCAGACCCCACATTCACCGCAGCCTGCATGAGCGAAGCGATCTCGCCGCGCAGCACATCCACCTCAGATTTCAGGCGCTCACGCACTTGCTCCATCGCAAGCCCCGCGTAATGCGCGTTCAGAAAGTTGGAAGCCTCAATGAGTTGTGACTGGGAGTAGTCCACGTCCGTGAAGATCACGCGATTTTGAACGTCGCCCTCGGGCGAAACGATGATGACCAAAAATCTCCGCTCGGACAGCCTCAAGAACTCAATATGGCGGAACACCGATGTTCTGCGTGGTGCCATAACGACACCGACGAACTGCGAAAGATTGGATAGCAACTGGGCAGCGTTGGCGATCACCTTTTGCGGCTGTTCGGGCGCAAGCTGGGGAGGGGTCAGAGGGTCCCGCTGCACTGTCAGCATGGTGTCCACAAACAGCCGATAACCTCGTGCAGTAGGAATGCGACCGGCTGAGGTGTGGGGACTCGCGATCAGCCCTAACTCCTCCAGATCCGCCATGACGTTACGGATAGTGGCTGGAGATAAATCCAGCCCAGACGCGCGCGACAACGTGCGGGATCCGACGGGCTGCCCATCGGCGATGTAGCGCTCGACCAGCGCTTTGAGCAACAACTTGGCACGGTCATCGAGCATGGAATGATTTTAATGATGTAATTTCGCGATGACGTCCAATTTCCGCCATGTCGCACTGATAGGCAAGTACCAAGCTTCTTCGGCGGGCTCCATCGGTGAAAGCTCCCGCCAGGCCCTGGAAGACATCGCCCATTTTCTTGAACGCCAGGGTTGCGAAGTGATGCTGGAAGCTGAGACCGCAAGCAACACCGGGCTCACACACTATCCAGTCCTGAATGTAGACGAGATAGGCAGTCGATGCGATCTGGGCCTGGTGGTCGGGGGTGACGGCACCATGCTGGGCATAGGTCGGCGGCTCGCCCGGTTTGGGACGCCCCTGATCGGCATCAACCAGGGACGGCTTGGCTTCATCACCGACATTCCTTTCGATACCTATCAGGCCACTCTTCCCCCCATGCTTCAGGGCGAATACGAGGAAGACTTGCGACCGCTGATGCACGCTACGGTCGTGCGCGACGAGCGCGTCGTCTTCGAAGCCCTCGCGATGAACGATGTCGTTGTGAACCGAGGCGCGACTTCAGGCATGGTGGAATTGCGGGTCGAGGTCGGCGGCCGATTTGTGGCGAACCAACGCGCAGACGGACTCATCATCGCCTCACCCACAGGGTCAACGGCGTATTCGCTGTCAGCCGGTGGTCCCATGCTTCACCCCTCCATTCCCGGATGGGTGCTGGTGCCCATCGCCCCTCATACGCTCTCCAACCGACCGATTGTTCTGTCGGATGCCACCGAGGTGGCGGTTGAGGTTGTGAGTGGTCGGGATGTCAGTGCCAACTTTGACATGCAGTCACTGGCCTCACTGCTGCATGGCGACCGCATTCTGGTGAAAAGGTCAGAGCACTGCGTGCGGTTTCTCCATCCTCAAGGCTGGAACTACTTTGCCACCCTGCGCAAAAAGCTGCGCTGGAATGAAGGGGGCTCCTGACCATGGCGCTCCGGCGGATTACCCTGCGCGATTTTGTGATCGTTCAAGCGCTTGAACTTGAACTAAGCTCCGGTTTCACCGTGCTGACGGGAGAAACAGGCGCTGGAAAATCCATCCTGATTGATGCACTGCAACTCGTTCTGGGCGCACGCTCCGATGCAGGTGTGGTTCGCGAAGGCGCTGACAAAGCGGATCTTTGCGCTGAGTTCGATTGCCCACCCCATCTCCAGCCATGGCTGGAGGAAGCGGGTTTTGACATTGATGAGCTGTTGCTTTTGCGTCGGACCGTGGACTCTCAGGGCAAAAGCAGGGCTTGGATCAATGGCACCCCAGCCACTGCTGCCCAGCTGCGGGCATTAGGAGACAGCCTGCTAGACATCCACGGGCAGCATGCTTGGCAAAGCCTTACAAGACCAGACTCGGTACGCGGCCTGCTGGACGCATTTGCAGGGGTGCACACAGCAGAAACCGCAGCGCTCTGGACCCAATGGCGAAAGGATCAAAAAGCCCTGGAGCAAGCACGCCTGGCCCAGGCTAATTTGCAGCAGGAAAGTGAGCGTCTGCAATGGCAGATCAACGAGGTGGACAAGCTCGCACCCATTGATGGCGAATGGGAAGAACTCGACGCACAACACAAACGCCTCTCACATGCACAGGCGCTGCTGGAAGGGGCCGAGGGCGCCATCCAAGCCCTCCAAGATGAAGATGCTGGTGCACTGACTGGGCTTGCACGCGCGCACGATCTTCTCCAAAGCCATGAGCATATTGAGCCCGAGTTCGCACCGCTCGCAGACATACTTTCTTCCAGCCTCGCACAAGCCAGCGACGTGCTCCACTCGCTGCAGCTGTATTTGAGGCACGTGGAAATAGATCCACAGCGCCTGGCCGAACTCGACACCCGCATTTCGCTCTGGATGACCTTGGCACGCCGTTACAAGCGCACGCCAGCAGAGCTGCCGGCTCTACACCAGAGCTGGAAGGAGGAGATGCGCCGGCTGGACGCAGCGACAGATCTGGAACGACTGGAGGCCGCCGAGGCCGCCAGTGCCAAGGCCTACCACGCGTCGGCACGCGTGCTGTCTCTGGGTCGCGCCAAAGCCGCCCCGAAACTGTCTCACGCCATTACCCAAGCCATGCAGGGCCTGGGCATGGAGGGAGGAAAATTCGAGGTTTCCATGACCAAGGCCTCAGAGCCCTCGCACCACGGTATCGATGACGTGGTATTCCTCGTCGCGGGCCATCCCGGGATGACACCCAAACCCATCGGCAAAGTCGCATCGGGCGGCGAACTCTCCCGCATTTCGCTGGCCATCGCTGTAACAACCAGTGAATTGGGTATGGCTCCCACGCTCATCTTTGATGAAGTGGACTCTGGCGTAGGTGGGGCGGTGGCTGAAACAGTGGGGCGGCTGATGCAGCAGCTTGGCAGCGACCGTCAGGTGCTCGCGGTCACCCACCTGCCGCAGGTGGCGGCTTGCGCACACCACCACCTCAAGGTGGCCAAACGCAAGAGCCCGAATGGCACCACCAGCGCCGTATCGACGGTACAGGGCGAGAACCGTGTGGCAGAAATTGCCCGCATGCTGGGCGGCGAACGATCCACCCAGACTACGCTCGCCCACGCGAGCGAGATGCTGGATCTCGCGGCCGTTGCACGAGAAGGACATGGCTGATGGCACTTGAAATCGTTTTGATCACGGGTATGTCGGGATCAGGAAAGTCCGTGGCGCTGCATGCGCTGGAGGACGCAGGGTATTACTGCGTAGACAACCTGCCCCCAGAACTGCTGCCAGCTTTTGTGGCGCTGGAACACCGTCACCACGGCAACCGCGTTGCTATCGCGATGGACGTTCGAAGTGCCACCTCATTGCATCAGGTTCCACAGGAGCTGAGTCGGCTAAGGAGCGAGGGCGTTTCGGTGCAATCGGTTTTCCTCGACGCCACCATCGATACGCTTGTCAGGCGTTTCTCAGAAACACGCAGACGCCACCCGCTGTCGCACGACGATCTCCAACAGGGTCGAAAAGCGCTCGTGCAGATTATCGAGTTGGAGCGCGAGCTGCTGGCGGAACTGCGAGAACATTCGCATGTGATCGACACAAGCACCATACGGGCTTCACAGCTCCAAAGCTACGTGAAGAGTTTGCTTGTCACCACCCGGGGACAGATGACCCTGGTATTCCAGTCTTTTGCATTCAAGCGTGGCATACCGATGGACGCTGACTACGTCTTTGATGTGCGAATGTTGCCGAACCCACACTATGAACCTGCGCTGCGGGATCTGACGGGGCTGGACGAACCTGTAGCCCATTTCCTGCGCCAGCAACCCGATGTGTCGCTGATGCAGGCGCATATTGAGCAATTTCTCGCGCACTGGCTGGAAATGCTTGACCGGAACCACCGCAGTTATGTCACGGTCGCGGTGGGCTGCACTGGCGGCCAGCACCGCTCGGTCTACTTGGTGGAACGACTTGCCGATGTTTTGAGCAGCCGTTGGGCAACCCTGAAGAGACACCGAGAGCTGGATGGACGTTGATATCTACGCAACAAAGCCCTGGTACGCTCACCACAACTGAGCTTGGGTCGAATCAAGCAGCTTGCGGATGGGAGCAGGCAGGCCGATAGAGGACCACTCATTGACCCCAAACCACGCCCCTTCTTCAGTGGGCTGATCCGGAACCTCCCCCGTGACCAACACGGGGTGAAGATGCAAATCCCTGTGTGTCAGCACATGGAGAAAAGGCTGGAGCTCGTTGCAGGCAATGCGAGAAGCATCACCTAGGAATTTGACATATCCGTTCAAAGAGGCGCCGTCGGCGAAGACCGGCACACAATGCATGCCAGCCCATATCCCAGCAGAGGGGCGACGTTGCAACCACACCTGCCCAGCAGGATTTCGAAGAACCAGAAGCTGCCAGGATTCAGACCGGCGTGCCAGCTTGCGCGTCTTGACAGGGTAGCGTTGTGGATCTCCGTCTTTGAATGCCACACAGCGGCCCGCCAAAGGACACCGGTCGCAGCGTGGCAATCGTGGCGTACAAATCGACGCTCCCAGATCCATGAGTCCCTGGGTATAGCGGGGCATGGCCGTAAGCAGATTTTTCTGCGGCAGCAGTGACTCCGCCTCCTTCCAGAGCAGACGCTCGTTTCCCGACGACGCGAGGTCCTTTTCAAAGCCGAGCAAACGCGTCAAAACCCTGCGCACGTTGGCATCAAGAATAGGCACGCGTTCAGAGAAACAGAATGCGGCAATCGCTCCAGCGGTGGAGCGACCAATCCCCGGCAAGGTAGCCAGCATCTCGGCGGTGCGAGGAAAGGTGCCTCCGTGCTCTGCCACAACCTGCTGGGCGCAGCGATGCAGGTTGCGGGCCCGGGTGTAGTAGCCCAGCCCGCTCCAGAGACCCATCACTTCGTCCTGCTCTGCCAGCGACAAGGCCACTACGTCGGGAAAACGCTCCAGAAAGCGCCCGTAGTAGTCAAGCACCGTCGTAACCTGCGTTTGCTGCAGCATGATCTCGGACAGCCAGACCCGGTACGGATCGCGCGTCTGTTGCCAAGGCAGGTGATTGCGGCCATGAGACGCCTGCCATGCGACCACGAGCCCAGCCACATCCTCCCGCCCACCGTCGCTCATGCAGATACCAGATGGCTACCCGAGGTCACGGAGTCAAGACCGGGCAGAGCAACAAGCTGGGAGGTCAGCTCCTGCAGCCTTTGCTCCAGTTGGACCAACTCATCCTCACTCGCTTCAATTTCCGCAATGCGCTCCACCAAACCGCTGGCAGCCTGCTGAATGCGATCCACAGCCTCGATGCGACGCGCAAAACTACGGCGACGCTCACGCAGCTGCGCATCCAGTTGGGCCGTAGCAGATTTGCTCCACAGTTCAAGATCGTTCGCGGCCGATTCATACACGGTACGCAAACGCATGGCCAGGGCCCGGACCAGACGTTCCGCAAACTCGGGCTGGGCCAGCTTGAGCGCGTTACCCATGCCGAGGTATTGGAGATGGCTCTGTTCGATCTGATTCAGATCGTGCGTAAAGTGCTCCAGTTGCGGAGGCGAAGGGACCTGCAGAGAAAAGCCAAACTCGGCATTGAGTTGCCTGAAGGTGCCACCCAACATGGCCTGAATCTCAGTGCCTGACGCTTGTGCTTTGTCCAGCGTACCGCGCAACTTGTCAAAAGTCTGAAGATAGATTTTCTTCACACCCAGCTTGAGCCCTTTTTGCTGCAGGGTCTGCGCCAATTCAGAAAGCTCGACTTTGAGCGCCTTGGCGCCCAACTGCTGAAATACATCTCGAAGCAGCTTCAGGTGGACCGCACGCACTGCCTGGATTTTGGAAGTGCTCAGGTCAAACTCCCGCTGTTCCTGCTCAATGCGGTGCCGCATCGATTCGATCACAGACGCATTCTTGCCGCGCAGGCTTCGCAATTCGGCCATCTGGTCGTCAAGATCTCGGCGCCGGATATTGATGACCCGAGAAGTCTCAGTGCGCAAACTGGCCACGCCGTTGGCCACAGCCGCCCGCAAAATAGACTGCCGCCGCCCCATGATTCCTTTGGCCAGCGCCTCTTCCAGAACAGGCAGGCCGCTGGTCTCCAGCAGCAGATCATCAGCAGTGATCTTGGCGACCAGCCCTTTCTGCGCAGACACGGGCACAACCCTATCCAACGGAACACCCAACATTTCTGCAGACGTACTGCACTGGCGCTCCATCTGCGCCTGCACCTGCTCTGCAGAATTGAGCGTGTCCCACAAGGTGTCTATCTTGTTGAGCACCACCAGCCGGGCATCCATGCTGTCCGCCGAAATGGCCAGGTGCTCGCGCCAGATGGACAAATCAGAGCGGGTAACTCCGGTATCAGCGCTCAGAATGAAGACCACCGCATGCGCCTGCGGAATCAGGTTGACGGTCAGTTCAGGCTCAGCGCCCACGGCATTCAGCCCTGGCGTGTCCAGAATCACCAGCCCCTGTTTCAGCAAAGGATGGGGAATATTGATGAGGGCGTGGCGCCACATGGGCACCTCCACCAAGCCCTGGGCATCAGGCACAGGGTTTTCATCGGTCAGATCATCGTGCCAAAAGCCCAATGCCCGCGCATTGTCCAGGCTGACCTTTCGTACTTCGGCCACCTTTTCGAGCGCCTTGGCAATCTGGTCCGCGTTTCCGACATCCAGGGGGATCTCCTGCCACCGGTCCGTTTTAACCCGCCACTCCGCCAAGCTCTGCATCTGCAGTCGGGTTTCAATGGGCAGCAGACGAAGGCTGGGCGCCACGCTGGCGTCGTACCCAAGTTCGGTGGGGCACATGGTGGTGCGCCCTGCACTCGCAGGCATGATGCGGCGGCCATAGTCTGCAAAGAAGATCGCGTTGATCAACTCAGATTTGCCGCGCGAAAATTCGGCAACAAACGCCACCATGACCTTGTCGCTGCGAACCTGCTCCTCCAGGCGTTGCAGCCGCTCCTGAACTGCTGCGTCCATGAGTTCGTGCGAGGACATCCACTCGGCCAGCCGCTTGAGTTGCTGGGCGAACTCACGCCGCCAGGCACCATGCTGGTCGAACTGTTCGTTGAATGAAGGTCCCACTTTGCTCCCAGAGATCTAAGAATGGCCTGCAGGGCAGGCATACACAAAATATAGCATCGACCGCTCGCGGGCCGTCATGCCACGGCGAATTGGTGCTTGACCTGATTCAAGGCCGCTGGCACATAGGGCAAAAATAGCTGCTCCGCTGCCCCTGGCGCAGCACCTTTACCGAAGTGCCACAAACATGGCACGGCGCTCCATCGCGTCCATAAACGTTGGTCTGGGTCTGAAAGTGGCCTGCCATTCCATCTGCATTGGAAAAATCGCGTAACGTGCTGCCCCCCATATCCACGGCCCGCGCCAATACAGACCGAATGGCAGCGTGCAATTTGAGCACCCGCGCAGGCCCGATACGAGACGCACTCGTTGTGGGACGGATTCCAGCCAGAAAAAGCACTTCTGACGCATAGATATTGCCAACCCCCACCACCACTCGGCCAGCCAGGAGCAACTGTTTGATGGGCATCTGGCTCTTTTTCAGACCAGCCTGGAAAACAGCAAGAGAGAATCCGTCAGACAGCGGCTCCATTCCCAGCCCGCCCAGAAGCTTGGTTGCAACAGGGTCTTGTTCCCCATGAACGTACACCACGGCACCGAATCGGCGCGGATCGTGCAGCCGCAGCGTTCCCTGGCTTGTCAGCATGTCAAAGTGATCGTGGACTCCGGCCGCTGGTAACCCCTGGCTGAAGCGCAGGCTGCCCGACATCCCAAGATGCACGAGCAGAACTCCTCGACTGGTATCGGCCAGCAAATATTTTCCGCGGCGGCGCAGGCCCATCACCTGCTGCCCCACCAAAGTCTGTGGCGCACACCCCAGAGGCCAGCGCAAGGGTTTGCCGAGCGTGACCGCCTCAATGCGGGCGCCAGTGATGGCCTGAACCAAACTGCGGCGGGTCACTTCCACTTCGGGCAACTCAGGCATACAAAGACCCCGGCAATGGGTTAACAGGCATGGATTATTATGACCCAATGGTGCTATTTCACAGCTTTCGGATTGCCGCATTGACGACCGTGATCGCGGTATCCGCCCACTCAGCATGGGCACAACAGACCGGCAGTGACAGCCGCCCCGCCACAGATGAATCTCCAGTGGTATCCAACCCGGCACTGGATGCTGAATTGTTCTACGAGATTTTCCTGGGCGAAATCAGCGCCCGAACAGGCGACCCCGGTGCTGGTTATGCCTTCATGCTGGAGGCTGCACGCCGCAGTGCAGATGGCCAACTCTACCAAAGGGCCGCAGATATCGCCTTGCAGTCACGATCGGGTGAATATGCACTGGCAGCTGCCAAGGCATGGAAAGAGGCCCTGCCACAGTCGCGCGAGGCGAATCGCTATGTACTGCAAATTCTTGTTGCACTGAACCGTATTGGCGAAACACCCGATCTGCTGCGCCAGGAACTCGCCCAATCATCCCCCCGCGCAAAGGCTTCGACCCTGTCTGCACTGCCCCAGATGTACGGGCGTGCCAGCGACAAGGCGCTGGCGGCGAAGGTGGTGGAAGCCGCCCTCGTGGACGAGCTTTCCCACCCTGCCACCGGCCCTGTGGCCTGGGTATCCCTGGGTCGCCTTCGCCTCGCGGCGGGCGATAAATCGGGGGCACTGGATGCCGCTCGGCGCGCGCAGGCTCTTGACGACGCTAACGAGGGGGCCGCCAGGCTGGCGCTGGAGCTGATGGAAGAGAACACGCCCGAGGCCGAACCACTGGTAACACAAGCACTTGCCAAACAACCCGTGCCAGAGTTGCGGATGGGCTATGCGCGGGTTCTTTTGGGTTTGCAGCGCTACCCCGATGCTGCCCGTCAACTGGAATACGTCACCAAAGAGAAACCGGACTTGGTAGAGGCCTGGCTGGTGCTGGCCACCCTGCAGTTGCAAGACAACAGGCTCTCCGCTGCAGAGAATGCGCTGCAGCGCTTCATGGAGCTCACCTCCGCCGCGACCGATCCTGAAGTGCGTCAGAAAGGGCTTACGCAAGCCTATTTGCTGTCCGCACAGCTCGCAGAGAAGAAGGGCGATTTTGCCGCTGCAGAAGCGTGGCTCAACCGCATCGACAACGTGGACGAAGCCTTCAGTGCGCAAAGCCGCCGCGCGTCCCTGCTGGCACGGCAGGGCAAAGTGGCCCAGGCGCGGGAACTGCTGCGAAACCTGCCAGGAACCTCTGCTGACGACAAACGCATGAAGCTGCTGGCCGAGGTGCAGCTACTGCGTGACCTGCGGCTTTACCAGGAAGCCTACCAAGTCCAGAGCGAGCTTGTGGCGCTCGCACCTGATGACGCCGAACTGGTGTATGACCAAGCCATGCTGGCCGAAAAAGCGGGTCACCCGGAGACTATGGAGAAGCTGCTGAGGCAGGTGATTTCCCAGAAGCCTCAATACCACCATGCTTACAACGCCCTCGGTTATTCATTGGCAGACCGGGGCGTGCGACTGGACGAAGCCAAACAGCTGATTCTGAAAGCACTGGAGTTCGCCCCCTCCGATCCCTTCATTACCGACAGTCTGGGCTGGGTGGAATTTCGCATGGGCAACAAGGCAGAGGCCAAGCGGCACCTGGAAACCGCCTACAAAGCTCGCCCGGATGTAGAAATCGCAGCGCATCTCGGTGAGGTGCTTTGGAACCTGGGTGACAAGGAAGCTGCCCTCAAGGTCTGGAAAGAAGGCGCACGGACAAGCCCTGACAATGAAACGCTGAAAGAAACGCTGAAGCGCCTTGGGGTGAGCCTTTGATGTACGGAGTTTCAGGAACTCCTTTTCAACGCGTTGCGCGCCTCATGGTCGGCCCACGTGTCGCCGGGCTGCTGCTGTGGGTGGCCTGCGCACTGTGGCTGATCGGCTGCGCGCAGCCGCCACAGGTACCTGCAGGCGAAGAAGATGCCTGGAATGGGCGTATCGCCCTGCAGGTGGAAGGACAGGCATCGCAGTCGTTCTCTGCAATATTTGAACTGCGGGGCAATGCGCAGGCCGGGGGGCTTGCACTGATCAGCCCGCTCGGCAGCCGCATCGCACAGCTGGAATGGAAAGATGGCCATGCACAGCTGACCAGCGCGCAGGAATCGCGGACCTCTGATTCACTCGACGCACTGCTGCAGGATGTGACGGGCACGCGCATCCCCGTGGCCGCCCTGTTCGCCTGGCTCAAGGGTGTACAAACCACCGTGCCAGGCTGGAGGGCCGATCTTTCGGCCCTGGAACAGGGGCGGCTGGTGGCACACCGCGACGACCCCGCCCCCCAGGCCACTTTGCGCATTGCACTGACCCGCTAGCCGCCCTCCTCACGCGCCCTATTCGTTGCCATGCAATCCCTGTATGACGTGCCGGCTCCGGCAAAGCTCAACCTGTTCCTTCACATCACAGGCCAACGCGCGGACGGGTACCACCTGCTGCAGTCGGTCTTCATGTTGATCGACTGGTGCGACACCCTCCATTTCGAGCGCCGCGCCGGTGGCGCTATCACACGCGAAGACCTGGGCACGGCACTGCCAGAGCTAGACCTGACGATCAAGGCCGCGCTCGCACTGCAGCAAGCCACCGGCTGCACCCAGGGTGCACACATTGGCGTCGTGAAAACCATCCCCTCCCAGGCGGGCATGGGTGGTGGCTCTTCCGATGCAGCCAGCACCCTGCTTGCCCTTAACAGGTTGTGGGGTCTGAACCTGTCGCAATCGGCACTGGAAGCTATTGGCCTGAAGCTCGGTGCAGACATTCCATTTTTTTTACGCGGCCACAACGCCTGGGTCGAAGGAATTGGTGAGACAATCACGCCGCTTGAGAAAGCACAGCAACTACCGCAAGCGCGCTTTGCCATAGTGAAGCCCGCTGCAGGTTTGGAGACAAAAGCAATTTTTTCGTCACCAAGTTTGAAACGCGATTCAGATAGTGCTACAATCTTAGGCTTTGCTGCAGCACACTTTGACTTCGGTCGAAACGACTTGCAGCCAGTTGCCCAGGCACTTTGCACCGAGGTTACCGAAGCCATTGAATGGCTCGATGTCCGAGGATTGCAAGGCAGGATGACAGGCTCAGGAAGTGCAGTGTTTGCGCATATGTCACATGCAGTTGACTTGAGTGGAGCCCCACAGGGCTGGCAAGTCAAGGAATGTGAAAATCTGATGGTCCATCCTCTGGCAGGTTGGGCATCAGGCAAGAATTAAGGTTAGCTGCCTTCGGTAGTTGACCTGTGTAGGGGAGTCGCCAAGCTGGTTAAGGCACCGGATTTTGATTCCGGCATGCGAAGGTTCGAATCCTTCTTCCCCTGCCAAACGCTTTCCGCGTACGGGCTTTTATTTCAGACTGCTGGGACGCTCATGCAAGCCAACCACCCCGACTTCATGGTTTTCACCGGCAATGCCAATCCTGGCATGGCAGCTGAAATTGCCCAACACCTCGGCACCACCCTCGGTGCGGCTGATGTGGGTCGATTCTCCGACGGTGAAGTCACCGTTGAAATCAAGCAAAACGTGCGCGCACGCGATGTTTTCGTGGTGCAGTCCACCTGCGCCCCCACCAACGAAAACCTCATGGAACTGCTGATCATGGTTGATGCGCTCAAGCGTGCATCGGCTGAGCGCATCAGCGCCGTGATCCCTTACTTCGGCTATGCCCGCCAGGACCGCCGCCCGCGTTCGACGCGCGTGCCTATCACCGCCAAGGTGGTGGCCAACATGCTGCAAGCCGTGGGCGTGGCACGCGTGCTGACCATGGACTTGCATGCCGACCAGATCCAGGGCTTTTTCGACATCCCGGTGGACAACATCTACGCGTCGCCCGTGCTGCTGGGCGACCTGCGTCAGAAGAACTATGAAGACCTGATTGTGGTCTCGCCCGACGTGGGTGGCGTGGTGCGCGCCCGTGCACTGGCCAAGCAGCTCAACTGCGACCTGGCCATCATCGACAAGCGCCGCCCCAAAGCCAACGTGTCCGAAGTCATGCACGTGATCGGCGAAATCGAAGGCCGCAACTGCGTGATCATGGACGACATGATCGACACCGCCGGCACGCTGGTAAAGGCCGCTGAAGTGCTCAAGGAGCGTGGGGCCAAGAAGGTGTACGCCTACTGTACGCACCCTATTTTTTCGGGTCCTGCCATCGAACGCATCGCCAAGGGCTCGGCCCTCGATGAAGTGGTGGTGACCAACACCATCCCGCTGAGCGACAACGCCCGGGGATGCGCCAAGATTCGCCAACTTTCCGTGGCCCCGCTGATCGCAGAGACGATCCAGCGCATTGCCAAGGGTGAGTCGGTGATGAGTCTGTTCTCGGACCAAGACAACCTGTTCTGACAAACGCGGGGCTCGCAAGAGGCCTTCGGCTTGGAAAGACGGTTGAACAGGACACCAAGCCTCCTTCGGGAGGCTTGTCTGTTGGTTCGGGAACGAAGTGTGGCCTGCTATCGCAGGCCTTTTTAAAACAGGGCAAGACTGGTCGCGGTCTGTCCTTTTCAGGAGCTAGTTATGAACTTCGTCGCTTTTGAGCGCGCCAAGCAAGGTACGGGTGCGAGCCGCCGTCTGCGCAATTCGGGCAAGACGCCTGGCATCGTCTACGGTGGCACCGCCGAACCCCAACTCATCGAGGTGGACCACAATGCACTGTGGCACGCCCTCAAGAAGGAAGCTTTCCACTCCAGCGTGCTGGACATGGAAGTTGCCGGCACGACCTCCAAGGTTCTGCTGCGTGACGTGCAATACCACCCCTACAAGCAACTCGTGCTGCACATCGACTTCCAGCGCGTGGACGAAAAGACCAAGCTGCACATGAAGGTGCCACTGCACTACAGCGGTGCTGACGAGTCCAACGCCGTCAAGGTCGACAAGTGCATGGTCAACCCGATCGTGAACGAGCTGGACGTGACCTGCATGCCTTCGGACCTGCCTGAGTTCATCGCTGTGGACCTGTCCAAGCTGGAAAAGGGCGCATCCCTGCACCTGAAGGACATCAAGCTGCCCAAGGGCGTGACGGCCAAGATCCGTGGCGGTCAGAACAACAACCCCGTGCTGGTGTCCGTGGTGCCTCCAGTGGTGGTCGTTGAGACCCCTGCCGAAGCAGCTCCTGCTGCCGACGCCAAGGGCAAGGGCAAGGGCAAGAAGTAATTCGCCGGTCAACGACCTCGATCACTTCACCCGGTCAGCCCGCCCTGCGGCGTTGACCCCCAACGGCCCACCTTGTGTGGGCCGTTTTCATTGGCGCAAAGCCATTCGCATCTGCAAACCGTCTGGCTCTAACCACCCCACACCCACCGATAATCCCGCCAATGATCAAGCTGTTTGTAGGCCTTGGAAACCCCGGGCCAGACTACGAAGCCACCCGCCACAACGCCGGTTTCTGGTGGATTGATGCGCTGGCGCGCGAACTCAAGGCCACGCTGGTGCCCGAGCGCAGCTACCACGGGCTGGTAGCGCGCACGACGGTGCATGGGCAAAGCGTCTGGCTGCTGCAGCCACAGACCTTCATGAACCTCTCGGGCAAGTCGGTGGCTTCGCTGGCGCGCTTCTTCAAGATCCAGCCCGAAGAAATCCTGGTGGTGCATGACGAACTGGACATTCCGCCAGGGCAGGTCAAGCTCAAGCGCGGCGGCAGCCATGCAGGGCACAACGGCCTGCGGGACATCCACGGCCAGCTCGGCTCCCCCGACTATTGGCGCCTGCGCGTGGGCATCGGCCACCCGGGCGTGAAAAGCGAAGTCGCCAACTGGGTGCTCAAAAAGCCCTCCCCCGACCAGCGCACGCTGATCGAAGACAGCATCGTCCATTCGCTGAAGGCCTACCCGGCCATGCTGGCGGGCGAGATGGACAAGGCCACCTTGCTCATCCACACCACCAAACCGCCGCGCCCCAAGCCCCCCCGCCCTGCAGAAGACTGAGCGGCGCGGCTGGAATAAGGGTAACGACGGTCCGTCGCATCCCCTTCGGTCAATAGCTATTATTTTTATAGCTTCTTGCGCTTGATGGATAAGCGCTAGAGCCAAAAAACACTACAAATTAACTCGAAGCTGGCGCCTGCAACCACTGGAACTTCTGCCACAGCGTCTCGCGGTTCTCGACGTGCTGCGGGTTCACGGGGATGCAGGCGACGGGGCAGACCTGCACACATTGGGGCTCGTCAAAGTGCCCCACACATTCCGTGCACTTGTTCGGGTCGATCTCGTAGATCTCCTGCCCCAGATAGATGGCCTGGTTAGGGCATTCGGGCTCGCACACATCACAGTTGATGCACTCGTCGGTGATCATCAGCGCCATACGACCTCCCTGGGCACAGGGCCAAAAACAATGGAGAAGGGGTACGCGGCGCGGTTCATGCTCCGTATTATCCCGCGCTGGTGGCATGTGCCTTGCATGCCACACTGCAACCCACCACCGCTGACGGGGATGTTTTTACCGTTATGCTGTGTATACACATTAATTTTGACGCCCGCGCGCCCTACCCCTCTCCTCACCCACCTCACCCATGGGCCTGTTTTTTCTCAAGCGGTTTATTACCCTCCTGGCCACGCTTATCGGCGCGTCCATTGTTGTGTTTCTGGTGCTCGAGATCCTGCCGGGCAACGCCGCCCAGATGCTCATGGGACCCGACGCCTCGCCCGAAGCCGTGGCTGCGCTGGCCAGCAAGCTGGGGTTGGACCAGCCCGCCAGCCTGCGCTACTGGCAATGGGTGAGCGGGCTGGTGGTGGGCAACATGGGCGACAGCTACGCCTACAGCTCGCCTGTGCTGGACCTGGTGCTGGAGCGTCTGGCGCTCACCGTGCCCCTGGCACTGATGGCCATGGTCATCACCACCGTGCTGGCCCTGGTGGCAGGTGTGTATGCAGCATCGCGCCACAACAAGATCGGTGATGTCGGCGTGATGGGGCTGGCGCAGATCGGAATTGCCATCCCCAATTTCTGGTTCGCCATCCTGCTGATCCTGCTGTTCTCCGTGAAACTGCAGTGGTTCTCGGCCGGTGGCTTCCCCGGCTGGACCGAAGACGCTGGCGGTAGTCCACTCGAAGCCCTCAAGGCCCTGCTGCTGCCCGCCATTGCGCTGGCCGTGGTGCAGGCCGCCATCCTCGCGCGTATCACGCGCTCGGCCGTGCTGGAGGTGCTACGCGAAGACTTTGTGCGCACTGCCCGCGCCAAGGGCCTGTCGCAGCGCGCGGCGCTCTGGGGCCATGTGCTGCGCAACGCCATGATCCCGGTAATCACCGTGATGGGGCTGCAGTTTGCCAACCTGCTGGCCGGCACCATCGTGGTGGAGAACGTGTTCTACCTGCCCGGCCTGGGGCGGCTGATCTTCCAGTCCATCTCCAACCGCGACCTGATCGTGGTGCGCAACTGCGTGATGCTGCTCGCCGCCATGGTGGTCATCGTGAATTTCGTGGTGGACATCCTTTACGCCGTGATCGACCCGCGCGTGAAGGCCTCCGACATCTGATCCCCCCATGAACGCTGTCATTCCTTCGCCTTCTGTCACCTCTGCCCCCAGCTGGCTGCACCGCGCGCTGCGCCACCGCAGCTTCGTGATCGGCGCCGTCCTGTCGCTGCTGCTCCTGCTGGCCGCTGCACTGTCGCTGGTCTGGACACCCTGGTCGCCCTACGAGATGGACCTGGCCTCCAAGCTGCAGCCGCCCACCGGCACACACTGGCTGGGCACCGATGCCTTTGGGCGTGATGTGGCGTCGCTGTTGCTGGTGGGTGCGCGCAATTCCATTCTGGTGGGCGTGATCGCCGTGGGCATCGGGCTGACTGTTGGCACGGCGCTGGGCCTGCTGGCAGCGGCCAAGCGCGGCTGGGTTGAAGAACTCATCATGCGGCTGGCCGACTTTACGTTTGCCTTCCCGGCCATCCTGTCCGCCATCATGCTCACCGCTGTGTTCGGCGCGGGCATCGTCAACTCCATCATTGCCATCGGCATCTTCAACATACCGACGTTTGCGCGCGTCACCCGGGCATCGGCCAATGCAGTGTGGTCGCGTGAATACATCCTGGCGTCGCGCGCCTGCGGCAAGGGCAGCTTGCGCATCACGCTGGAGCATGTGCTGCCCAACATCCTGTCGGTGCTCATCGTGCAGGCCACCATCCAGTTCGCCATTGCCATCCTGGCCGAAGCCGCCCTCTCCTATTTGGGCCTGGGCACCCAGCCGCCCCAACCCTCCTGGGGCCGCATGCTCAGCGAAGCACAGACGCTGATGTTCCAGGCCCCGCTGCTGGCCGTCTGGCCTGGTGTGGCGATTGCGCTGGCCGTGCTGGGGCTGAACCTGCTGGGCGATGGTCTGCGCGACCTGCTGGACCCACGCTTGTCGCGCAAGCGCTGAAACCTCCGCCGAACCTTGCACGAACTGTTCTCCATGTCTTTCCTGCTCGAAGTCTCCAACCTCCGCATCCGCCTGCAGACGCACCGTGGCCCGGCCGATGCCGTACGCGGCGTGAGCTTTTCGCTGGCGCGCGGTGAAACCCTGGGCCTGATTGGTGAATCGGGCTGTGGCAAATCCATCACCGCCATGTCGCTCATGGGGCTGCTGCCTGACAGCGCGCAGGTCACCGGCAGCATTCGCTTTGATGGCCAAGAGCTGGTGGGCCGCACCGATGCACAGATGTGCCAGATGCGCGGCAACCGCATTGGCATGGTGTTCCAGGAGCCCATGACGGCCCTGAACCCCGTGCACACCATCGGCCGCCAGGTGGCAGAGCCGCTGCGCCTGCACCGGGGCATGAATGCGGCAGCCGCACGCACCGAAGCCATTGCCCTGCTGGACCGCGTGGGAATCCCCAACGCCGCGCAGCGCTTTGACGCCTATCCGCACCAGTTCTCCGGCGGGCAGCGCCAGCGCATCACCATCGCAATGGCGCTGGCCTGCGGGCCTGATCTGCTGATTGCCGACGAGCCCACCACGGCGCTCGATGTGACGATCCAGCAGCAGATCCTGGACCTCATCAGCGATCTGGTGGCCGAGCGCAACATGGCGCTCATCCTGATCTCGCACGACCTGGGCGTGATCTCGCAGAACGTGGACCGCATGATGGTGATGTACGGCGGCAGCGTGGTCGAAAGCGGCTCCACCGCCTCGGTCTTCTCGGCCATGGCCCACCCCTACACACGCGGCCTGTTTGCCGCCCGGCCTCACCTGGGCGCCGTGCACGCGCCCGGCCAGCGCCCGCGCCTGTCCACCATTCCGGGCACGGTGCCTGAGCTGGTCGACCTGCCTTCAGGTTGCCCTTTTGCGGGCCGCTGCAGCTACACGGTGGATGCCTGCCACCACAACCAGCCCGAGGCCACGCTCGTGGCCACCGATGCCGATGGCGACCACAAGGTGCGCTGTCTGCGGCGCGAGGCCATTGCCGAAGCCCAGAGTGCCCAGGTGGTAAACATCGTCGAGGTGGCCGCATGACCCAGGCGCTGCACAGCACCCATCCCGCAGAAACGCCGCTGCTGCAGGTCAAAGACCTGGTGCGTGAATACACGCTGCCGCGCGACCATCTGTTCAAGCCACCCGGCAAGGTGCATGCCCTCAACGGCGTGAACTTCTCCATTGCATCGGGCCGCAGCCTGGGCATCGTTGGCGAATCGGGCTCGGGCAAGTCCACCCTGGCACGGCTGGTAATGGCGCTCGATACCCCCACTTCCGGCACGGTCGAGCTGCTGGGCCGCAACCTGCACCAGTTGCCCGCCGAGCAACTGCGCCAGGCGCGGCGCGACTTTCAGATGGTGTTCCAGGACCCATATGGATCACTGGACCCGCGCCAGACGGTCGAGCGCATCGTGACCGAGCCACTGCAGGCGCAAGGACAGACCACGCGCGCCGAGCAGCGCGAGCAGGCCGCCCAGGTGCTGGCCCAGGTGGGCCTGCGCACCAACGACCTGGGCAAGTACCCGCACGAATTTTCTGGCGGCCAGCGCCAGCGCATCGCCATAGCGCGTGCCCTCATCACCCGGCCCCGCCTCATCGTGGCGGACGAACCCGTGAGCGCGCTCGACGTGTCGGTGCAGGCCCAGGTGCTGAACCTGATGCAGGACCTGCAGCAGCAGTTCGGCATCACCTACATGCTCATCAGCCACGACCTCGCCGTGGTGAATCACCTGTGCGACGAGGTGGTGGTGCTGTACCAGGGCCGCATCGTAGAGCGGGGCTCTCCCGGAGAGCTGTTCCGCAACGCGCAGCACCCGTACACGCAATCGCTGGTGGGTGCGGTGCCGCAGGTGCTGCCGGGCCGTGCAAGGGCGCGCCGTGCCGCTGCTGCGGCCGCAGCAAAAATCGTGTAACCAAATACCGATGTGATGGTGTAAAAAGCTTTTGTGCTCCCCGGCAACCCATTGCAAAGGCGCCGGGGTCTTCGTCTGGTTTTTTGTCTGGAGAGTCCGAACATGCTGAACCGCCGTACCGTCCTTGCCACTGGCGCCATCGCCGCTGTGCCCCTGTCCACCTCGCTTGGCGCCATGGCGCAAAGCCGCAAAGATGCGGTGACGCTGGCGATGACGCTGGAGCCCCCAGGCCTGGACCCCACCGCCGGTGCGGCATCTGCCATCGCCGAGATCGTTCAATACAACATCTTCGAGACGCTCACCAAGATCAACCCCGACGGCAGCGTGTCGCCCCTGCTGGCCGAAAGCTGGGAGGTCTCGCCCGACCTCAAGACCTACACCTTCAAGCTGCGCCGTGGCGTGAAGTTCCAGAACGGCGAGCCCTTCACCGCTGCGGCCGTCAAGTTCTCGTACGACCGCGCGGGCGGTGAGAAGAGCACCAACAAGGACAAGCGCACCTTTGCAGGCATCACCACCCAGGTGGTGGACGACTACACCGTGGTGCTGCTCAACAAGGAGATCGACCCCGACCTGCTGTTCATCCTCGGCCAGGCCACCTCCATCATCGTGGAGCCCAAGAGCGCCGACACCAACGCGAACAAGCCCGTGGGCACCGGCCCCTACCAGCTGCAGGCCTGGAACAAGGGATCATCCGTGGTGCTGACCGCGTGGGACGGCTACCGCGACGCCAAGGCCATCAAGATCAAGCGCGCCACGTTCCGCTTCATCTCCGACCCCGCCGCCCAGGTGGCCGCCCTGCTGGCCGGTGACGTGGACGCCTTCCCGCGCGTCACACCGCGCAGCGTGGCACAGTTCAAGGCCAACCCGAAGTACCAGGTGATCGTGGCAGGCTCGCGCGCCAAGACCATTCTGGCCATCAACAACGGCAAGAAGCCGCTGGACGATGTGCGCGTGCGCCGCGCCATTGCCGCAGCCATTGACCGCAAGGCCGTGATCGAAGGCGCGGGCGACGGCTACGGTGCGCCCATTGGCAGCCACTACGTGCCTGGCGCCTTTGGCTATGTGGACACCACGGGCGTGAACCCCTACGACCCCGAGAAGGCCAAGAAGCTGCTGGCCGAAGCCGGCATCAAGACGCCGCTGGAGCTGACCATGACGCTGCCCCCCACGCCTTACGCCCGCCAGGGCGGCGAGGTGGTGGCTGCCCAGCTGGCCAAGGTCGGCATCATCGCCAAGATCCAGAACGTGGAATGGGCGCAGTGGCTCAGCGGCACCTACGGCAGCAAGAACTACGACCTGACCATCATCAGCCACGTGGAGCCCTTCGACCTGGGCAACTTTGCCAAGCCCGACTACTACTGGGCCTACAACTCGCCCAAGTTCAACGACCTGTTCACCCAGATCAAGAACGCCGCCCGCCCCGCCGACCGCGCCAAGCTGCTGGGCGATGCCCAGCGCCTGTTGGCCAACGACGCAGTGCACGCCTTCCTGTACTCCAACCAATGGATCACGGTGGCCAACAAGAACCTCAAGGGCTTGTGGAAAGACATGCCTGTGTTCGTGAACGACATCTCCGCGCTGTCCTGGTCTTGAGATGGGCTCCCCCCTGAGGCCCTTCGGGCCTTCCCCCCGCTCTCGCATTGCTGCGCAATGCGGGCAGGGGAACGCAGCCCTCGCTGCGGGGCGGCCCTTGCTCGGCTGCCCGCGCCTGGGCCGCGCCAGTTTCGCGGGCAGCGCACAGCGCAGTGAATAGCTGAAGCCCGCAGAAGCAGAAAGCTCCTAAACTAATAGCTGCCAGCGCTTTACCAATAAGCGCTAGCAGCCTTTTTTATTGATAAAACTCCCCAAACCCCGCCATGACAGCCCTGCACGACCTGCCCGCCCACGACCTCCTTGCCGCCTACCGCCAGCGCACGCTGTCCCCCGTCGAGGTCACGCAGGCCGTGCTGGCCCACATTGAGCGGTGGGAGCCCCACATCCGCGCCACCTACCTGCTGCGCCCTGAGATGGCCCTGGCGCAAGCCCGCGAATCGGAAGCCCGCTGGCTGCGTGGTGAGCCCAAGGGCGCGCTGGATGGCGTGCCCAGCACCATCAAGGAAAACATCGCCACCGAAGGCGATCCAACGCCCCTGGGCACGGCCGCCGTCGAGCTGGTGCCCGCCGCTGCCGATGCACCGCCCGCCGCCCGCATGCGCGAGGCGGGCGCCGTCATCGTGGCCAAGACCACCATGCCCGACTACGGCATGTTGTCCTCGGGCCTGTCCACCTTTCACCCCCTGTCGCGCAACCCGTGGGACACCCGCAAGGGCCCCGGCGGCTCCAGCGCCGGCGGTGGCGCTGCCGCAGCCGCAGGCTACGGCCCGCTGCACATTGGCACCGACATCGGCGGCTCGCTGCGCCTGCCCGCCAGCTGGTGCGGCATCTTCAGCCTGAAGCCCAGCCTGGGCCGCATTCCGATCGATCCACCCTACACCGGCCGCGCCGCAGGCCCCATGACCCGCACCGTGGCCGACGCCGCGCTGATGATGCAGGTGCTGAGCCAGCCCGACGCGCGCGACAGCATGAGCCTGCCCTACCAGGACATCGCGTGGAGCCAGTTCAACAAGGGCGCCGAACGCTTGCGCGGCCTGCGCATTGGTTTGCTGCTGGATGCGGGCTGCGGCCTGCCGGTGGAGCCCGAGGTGAAAGCCGCCGTAGAACGCGCAGCAAAACTCATGGAGGCCGCGGGCGCCACCATCGTGCCCATGGCGCCTTTCATGACCCAGGCCATGCTCAACGGCATGGACCATTTCTGGCGCATGCGCTCGCACATCGACCTGCAGGCCCTGCCCGCCGCGCGGCGCGACAAGGTGCTGCCCTACATCCGCACCTGGGCCGACAGCGCAGCGGGCATGAGCGGCACCGAAGTCTTCAACGCCAGCCACCAGTTCCACCTGACGCGGGTCAACACCGTGAAGGCCTGCAGTGCCTTTGACTATGTGATCTCCCCCGTGGCGCCCATGCCCGCCTTCCAGGCCGAACTGCCCTCGCCCACCAACGACCCGCTGCGCCCGCTGGAGCACATCGGGTTTACCGTGCCCTTCAACATGTCCGAGCAGCCCGCCGCGTCGGTCAACTGCGGCTACACCACAAGCGGCCTGCCCATTGGCCTGCAGATTGCGGGTGCACGTTTTGACGACCTGGGCGTGCTGCAGGTGGCACACGCGTTCGAGCTGATCCGTGAACCCCAGCGGGCATGGCCCCAGCCGCCAGCGGGCTGAAAGCATGGCCGGAGGTTGTTGGTAACCTTGGGGGTTTGTTGGCAGACACCGGGCCACCCTGGGCCACCACTCTCCCACCCCCTGTACGAACGCACCACACCGCATGGACATCCTCATCCTGGCGATCCTGATTGCCACCGGCACCTACATGCTCAACGCCAAAGAGCAGCGCAAGCGCATTGCGCTGCTGGGCAGCCACCTGGCCAACTACCAGATCGAAAAGCTCATGGAGGCCCTGACCGACGGCTACCTGCGCGCCCTGGGCGAAAGCACGGACGAGCGCCGCCAGCAGATCTGGAGTCTGCTGAGCACCACCGAGGCGCAACTCACCGAGCAATTCAGCCGGTTTGCCGCCGACTTTGCCAAGGAGCCCGAGGCCACCACACGCGTCAGCCGCCTGGCAATGGCGATCCCCTTTGCCGAGAAGATATTGCCCAGCTTCACCTTCGACATGCGCAAGGCCCTGGCCATCCACGCGCGCGGCATTGCGCACGTGGTGCAGAACACCAGCCACCTCGCGCCCAAGGACCGGGCCTTCATGATGACGGCAGAACTGTTCCTCATGCAGCACACCTGCCACTGGTTCTGCAAATCCAAGACCATTGCCACCGCCCGCATGCTGGCGCGCCACCAGACGCCGCACGAGCAGCTCGTGGCCTCGGCGTCTGCCGACACCCGCAAAGCCTATCTGACGCTGATCAAGGGCGGCTGATCCACCACCCCTAACAATGCCCCATGCCATCCTCCACGCACACCCGCACGACCGATAGCCTGGGCAACCCCGTCACCTTGCAGGACACCGCCAGCGCGGCGGCCTTGAATGACTTTGTCGAAGGCTTCATCGCCTGCGAAGCCCGCGCGGTGAATGTGCTGAACGCAGCCGCAGACACCAGCCCCATCGTGCAAGCCAGTTGCGCGGCGCTGCACATGTTTGCCGAATCGGCCGACGCACCGCGCAACGCACGCCCCTTCATCAACCAGGCGCTGGCCAACGCCCCACAAGCCAGTGACCGCGAGCAACGTTTTGTCGCTGCCGTGGCTGCCTGGGTGGATGGCGACCTGCCCCGTGCGATTGCGCTGCATGAGGAGCAGGCACGCCTGTTTCCACGCGACCTGGCATCGCTCAAGCTCGGTCAATACCATTTGTTCAACCGGGGCGACTCGCCCGGCATGCTGCGCCTGGCGCTGCAGGCTGTGCCTGCCGCCGCCGATGTGCCCTACCTGCACGGCATGCTGGCCTTTGGCTGGGAGCAATGCCATTTGCTCGACCGCGCCGAGGCCTCCGCCCGCCACGCCATCGCCCTTTGCCGCAAGGAGCCCTGGGCCCACCACGCCCTGGCCCACGTGATGCTGACGCAGGGACGCATCCGCGAAGGTACCGACTTCATGGCCAGCATGAGCGACACCTGGACGGGCCTGAACTCCTTCATGGTCACGCACAACTGGTGGCACCAGGCGCTCTTTCTGCTGGAGCAGGACCGGCACGCCGAAGTGCTGGCGCTGTATGACAGCCAAGTCTGGGGGGTGGTCAAGGAATACACGCAGGACCAGATCGGCGCCGTGTCACTGCTCGCTCGGCTGGAGCTGGCGGGCGTAGACGTGGGCAACCGCTGGGCCGATGTGGCCGACCACCTGGCACTGCGTCTGGCCGACCACGTGTTGCCATTCCTGGACCTGCAATACCTCTACGGCCTGGCCCGCGCCGGGCGCATGGAGGCCGTGCACACGCTGCACAACAACATCGCAGCCCACGCCGCCACCCGCACCGAGGCGCATGAACGCACCGTGTGGCAACAGGTGTGTGTACCCGCAGCGCAGGGCTTGCTGGCGCATGCGCAGGGCGACTGGGCGACTGCAGCGGAGCAACTGGGCGCGGCCCTGCCCCGGCTGGTGGAGATTGGCGGCAGCCACGCGCAGCGGGATTTGTTTCACCAGATCTGGCTGGATGCACTGCAGCGCAATGGGCAGTGGGCGGCGGTGCAGAATTTGTTGCAGCCGTTGGTGAATGGGCAGCCGGAATCGAAGAGGCTGGCGCGGCAGGTGGGGGTGGTGAATGGGGTGTTGGGATTGCCGGAGGGTTGCGGCGGACGGGCCTTTCAATGACTCATCAAGGCATGCTTTGGCGCCTCAATGTCTGTTCGAGAGGGCGTCTGCAGGCTTTGCGGACAACCGCCCATAAATGCGAATGCTGGTCTCGTTCACATCGCACACCACTTGCTAGTAGATAAATTTTGCTTGGAAAAAATATGGCTTGCTATGGAGATGCCGCTGTAAGAGCGGTGGCGCTCGTTCGTCAGGGCGATGATCAATCACCGGTTCGCGCGTGGGACACCGCGGTAGTGGAAGCTTTCCCACACAGCAAGTCCTCGCAGGAAAAAGGTTGTCCTCGCAGCGCCTTCCTAGGCCTCTGCGAAAGTGGGCGGGTGAAAGGCGTACCAGCCGGAACCTACACACGGTCGAAGAAGAACAAGGAATACGCACTAATAGCCATGGATCTTCTGAAACAGAATCCTGCCTTGGTAAGCGACGTCAGTCTTCTATGGAATATGGTGGTCGCTGGTACGCCGAAGGCGCCGAATCACCAGATGGCAGTTGTTGGCGCGCTTTGGACGGCTGATCTCCTCTTGCCATAGAAAGCCCGCAAGCTCATTTCAGAGCACCCATTGACGGTCGCTGAACTTCGACCTCACCGCACCACCAACTTCGTCTGGTCATACACCGGCTGCTCCGGCAAATCCGCCAGGTGCCGCACGTCGGCCCAGTCCAGCACCTCCACCGCATCGCCACTCACCCGCACGCGGTTGAGCCCCGCGTTGGGAATGTCGCTCTGGCGCGGGCCGTCCAGCCCGGTGCCACGCGCAGTGCGCCAGATCATGTCGAGCACGCCGCCATGGGTGACCACCATCACCGTCTGGCCGCTGTGCTGCTGCGCGATGCGGTAGACAGCGTCCATCACGCGGGTGTGGAACTGGCGGGTGGTCTCGCCGCCGGGCATGCCGTAGTCGGCTTCAAAACGCAGCCACTGGTTCCATGCGTCGGCGTGCTCCAGCTTGACGTCGTCCACGCGCTTGCCGTCCACCACGCCAAAGTTTTGCTCGCGCAGGGCGCTGTCGGTGAGGGTGTCGATGCGGGCCTGGGGGAACAGCACCTGCAGGCTCGGCGTGGCAGTCTGCTGGGTGCGGATGAGGTCGCTGCAGATGAGGTGGTGCACCACGGGGCGCTCTGCAGCCAGGCGCTCTGCAAGACGGCGGGCCTGTTCGTGGCCAGTGGCGTTGAGGGGTACGTCCACATGGCCCTGAAAGCGCAGCTCGCGGTTCCAGTCGGTCTCTCCGTGGCGGATCAGGATGAGTTCGGTCATGCATGTCATTATCGAATGTACACACATTAATGCAAGCAATTTTGGCCTCTAGCGCTTATCCAGCAAGCGCTAGCAGCTATTATTTTTATAACAAGCACCGCAATCACCAGAAGCCATAGGCGGACAGCCACAGCTACCGCATGGGCACGATGAGCACCTTGCGCCGGGGCTGGCAGCCAGGGCCTTCATAGGCAGCGCTGTCGCGCTCCCAGCCGTGGCCGGGCGAGGTTTGTGCACACACGCGCTGGCCATCGACCAAGCTGCGCCAGTAGTACCAGGGCGCGGGGGCGGCCTGCACCAACAGCGGGGCCAGCAGGACCAGCACGAACAAAAGGCGGGGGGCAAAAGGCATGGGCAAACAAAGCATCCAGCGTGTACCGCCCATGCTACGCAGCCTGCGCCGGGCCGATGCCGGGAAAAGCGGTGGAATGGTTGGTTAAGGCTTTTCAGCCGTCACGATCCAGCCTTCGAGCGGGTCCAGCCCTGGAGGCAGGCCATAGAGCGCATCGCCCTCGGCATGGCGCTGCTCGGCCCAGGCGGCTTGCAGCAGGCACAACACGGCATCCAGGCTGTCGCCGCTGGCGTCCTGAACCAGCGCATCGCGCTGGGCATGGCTGAGCTTGAGGCGCAGGCCCAGGCGGGTCTGGCCCAGCTCCAGCGCGTTGACCAGGTCCTTGCGGGCAATGAGGCGGTCCGGCGTCTGCTTGGCGCGGTCGTCGCTTTTGTAGCTGCGCCGCTGCAGCACCTCACGCGCGAGCAGGCCGGGGTAGGCCTCCAGCGCCACGCGGTGAGGGGCGCCAGGGTGCAGGCCGGGCAGGTGCACCCCGGCATCCAGCAGCAGCGGCAGGCCTGCGTGCAGCATGTAGGCCACGGGCGGATTCACCCATTTCATCGAGGGGCTGGAGCCTGCAGGCCCGTCGGTGGCGCGGTGGGCAAACTTGCCGCCCACGGGGCGCGCATCGCAGAACGCCGCAAACTGCGCGCGGATCTGCTCGCGGCTGAGGCTGCGGTAGTGCAGCATGCAGGCATGCCAGTCGGTGGGCCACCCCAGCGCCTGCACCAGCTCGCGCGGCAGGCCAAAGGGCAGGTCAAAGCCACCCACCCAGTCGCCGGGCTGGGCCAGCCACTGGCCGAACGCGGCCAGGGCGTCGAACGGCTGCAGCGTGGTGAGCGACACGCGCGCGCCCTGGCGCTGGCCCAGCGCCAGCACGATGGGTTTGCGCCGCGTGGGGCTGCTGGAGAAGTCGCAGCCCAACAGCAGGGATTGTGGTGCGGCGGCCGTCATCCCAGTGCCAGCGCCGTGACGCCAGCTGCAATGCACAGCGCCCCGAAGATGCGCGCCACGCGGTCACCCTCGCCCAGCAGGTGCCCGCCAATCAGCGCCGCAAACAGCATGGAGACCTCGCGCGCCGGGGCCACATGCGACAGGGGCGCCTGCTGCATGGCGTACAGCACCAGCACATAGGCCACCGGGCTCACTACCGCCACCAGCAGCGCAAAACGCCACTGCGCCAGCCAGAGCGTGCGGGCCGTGGGCAGGTCGCGCAGCACCACGGGTGCGAGCAGGCCCACACGCACAAAGTTGCCCATGTAGTCCACCAGGATGGGCGACATGAGCAAGAACTTGACGGCATAGCCATCGACCACCGTGTAGCTGGCAATGAAAGCGCCCGTAAGCAAGCCATACAACATGCCCTTGTGCACCCGAGCCCGCGCAGCGGGGTCGTGCGCGGCGCGCAGCAGGCCCGGGCCACCCGCGATCAGAAACACGCCCCCGACCACACCCACGATGCCCAAAGCGCCCAGCGCAGAGATCTGCTCGCCCAGCAGCGTGATGGCCACCAGCGACGACAAGAGCGGCCCCGAGCCGCGCGCCAGCGGGTACACCACCGTGAGGTCCGCTACGCGGTAACCGCGCAGCAAGATGACGAAATACGCCACATGCAGCAGCCCGCTGGCGGCGACAAAACCCCACTCCACCGCGCCCCACTGCGGCACCGCATCGCGCCCCAGCCACCAGCCCAGCGGCGCCCAGACGACCATCATGATCACCGAGGTGAAGAACGCGAACCGCGAGTCCCCCCCGGCCTTCTTGGCCACGATGTTCCAGCACGCGTGGATGAGGCCGGCGAGGATGATGAGGGCGAAGGCGGTGAAGGTCACGGTTCAGAAAGAGAGAGGGCTTTTGAATGCAAAAAGCCGCAGCGCTGTAGCGGCTGCGGCTTGGAGGGCGCGAAAGGGTCGATCGATTGAAGGGCTGAATATCGCTCAAGGCATCTGCAACTGGCGCGACCCAAGCCGGGAGCCACCGTGCAAGGGCCGCCCCGCCGCACTGGTGGCGTCCCCCTGCCCGCACCGCCCAGCGGTGCGAGAGCGGGGGGAAGGCGCGCAGCGCCTCAGGGGGGTGATCTCTAAGCTCTTCCGATGATGGAGGCCGTGGCCATCAACTCTTCGAGCAACGCAAACGACACCTTGCCCGACACCGCATACGGGTCCAGTTCGGGCTTCTCTGAATACTTGAGCAGGATCGAGTGGTTGATCTTGGACAGGTTGACCTGCCCCATGGTCCAGCCACCAAAGCGGCGCTCGGCAATTTCTTCGTAGTGCAGCAGTTCCACGTTCTTGTGGCGCGGGTCCTTCTGGATGTGGCCATACAGCTCGCTCACCGCAGAGCGCCCGCCCTCGATGGCTTGCAGAAACACGCCGCCGCCGTAGCACAGCACGCCGGTGATGCCGGAGCCTGGGTTGTGCTGGCGCGACTGCGTCAGGATGGCTTCGATGGCGGCGGGCGAGGTATCGACCGCGCGACTGGCGTAAAGCAGGCGTACCAGCATGGTCAGTTCTTTCCAGGAATGAGGGACAAAAATTCACGACGCAGAGCGCTGTCCTTGAGGAACACGCCGCGCATGACCGAGTTGATCATCCGGCTGTCGTTGTCCCGCACACCGCGCCAGGACATGCAGAAGTGGCTGGCCTCCATCACGATGGCCAGGCCGTCGGGCTGGGTCTTTTCCATGATCAGGTCAGCCAGCTGCACCACGGCTTCTTCCTGGATCTGGGGGCGGCCCATGATCCAGTCCACCAGGCGCGCGTACTTGGACAGGCCGATCACGTTGGTGTGCTCGTTGGGCATCACGCCGATCCAGATCTTGCCGATGACGGGGCAGAAGTGGTGGCTGCAGGCGCTGCGCACGGTGAGCGGGCCCACGATCATCAGCTCGTTCAGGTGCTCGGCGTTGGGGAACTCGGTGATGGGCGGCTGCGCCACGTAGCGGCCCTTGAACACCTCGTTGAGGTACATCTTGGCCACGCGGCGCGCGGTGTTGTTGGTGTTGTGGTCGCCCTGGGTGTTGATCACCAGGCTGTCGAGCACGCCCTGCATCTTGACTTCGACCTCGTCGAGCAGCTTTTCCAGCTCGCCGGGCTCGATGAATTCGGCAATGTTGTCATTGGCGTGAAAGCGCTTGCGGGCGGCGGCAAGGCGTTCGCGAATCTTCACGGAGACAGGCGTGCCTTCATCATCCGGCGGGGTGGGCGTCATATCGGCGGCGGGTTGGCTGGACATGGCCAGAATCGTAACAGCGAACGCTGGCGCATGGATTTCAAGGGTTTTAGGCATCCAGCGCTTGATGGACAAGCGCAAAAAGCTATCAAAACAATAGCACAATGCCCTGCAGGATTCCGTCGTTCATGCCACCTGCCCACGGCCCAGGCGCAGGCAAATGGCGCGTCCGGTGCGCGCAGCGCCCCATGGGGGCCTCCTCAATACCTGTTTCCGGTAACCCACAACGCCAGCCGCATGAGGCCAAAGGCAACGCGGTCGAGCACGCGCTGGCGCAGGGGGCGGCCTGCGTACCGGGCCGGGTCCATGCGCCGGCCAGCATGCTGCATGGCATGCACCAGGCGCTGGCGCAGGTCGGTGGCAAAGGCGGCGTCTTCCACCACCACGTTGGCCTCGCGCGCCAGCAGCAGGCTCAGGGGGTCGAGGTTGGACGAGCCCACGGTAGCCCAGGGTTTGTCGCCCAGCGCGTCGATGACAGCCACCTTGGCGTGCAAAAAGCTGGGCGCGTATTCATGAATCTCCACCCCCGCCTCCAGCAGCGCGCCATACACCGGCCGCGCCGCGTGGTACTGCATGAAGTATTCATAACGCCCCTGCAGCAGCAGGCGCACGCGCACGCCCCGGCGCGCTGCCATCACCAGCGCACGGCGCAGCTTGCCGCCGGGCATGAAATACGCGTTGGCGATGATCACTTCGTGCCGCGCCGCGCCAATGGCCTTGCGGTAGGCCTTCTCGATGCGGCTGCGGTTGCGCACGTTGTCGCGCAGCACCAGCGCAGCCCGCATGGGCGGGCCTGCCTGGGCGACCCGGGCCGCGTGCTGGGCGGCGCTGGCCGCGCGCAGGGCCTGCAAGGCCTCAGGCAGGCGGCGCTGGCGCGCGTCGCGCACGGCCTGCATGCGCCACCACAGCTGGTCCATGGTCTCGCTGGCCGACGCCACCAGGCTGCCCGTGGCCAGCACCGCAAAGTCGAAACGCGGCGCATCCAGCGTGCCGTAGTTGGGGTCGTGAAAATCATCCAGGACGTTGATGCCGCCGCAAAACAGCATGCGCCCATCGACCACACACAGCTTGCGGTGCAGCCTGCGCCACCGGTGCGGCAGCAGCAACCCCAGCGGGCCGAGCGGCGAGTACACGCGGTACTGCACGCCGGCCGCCTGCAGGCGCTGCGCCCAGTCGTGCGGCAAGGCGCCGGTGCCCACGCCGTCTACCACCAGCTGGGTGCGCACGCCGCGCTGCGCCGCGCGCATCAGGGCCTCGGCCACCGCCGCACCGGCACCGGTGAAATCAAAAATGTAGGTCTCGAACTGGATGTCCGACAAGGCCGCATCCATGGCCTGGATCAAGGCAGGGAACAGCTCCTCGGCCCCTTGCAGCAGGCGCACCTGGTGGTCATCGGCAAACTCGAATCCACGCAGCGTGGCGGAAGACTTTCTTCTCATCTCTGCAGGCCGCCACCACCTCGCGGCGAAACTGGCGCGGCCAAGGCGCGGGACACCAAGCAAGGGCCGCCCCGCAGCGTGGGTGTCGTCCCCCTCAGGGGGAAGGCGCCGAAGGCGACACAGGGGGGGAGCATCACAGCCTGAACTCAGCAATCAGCGGCAAATGGTCGGACATGCGCCACCAGATGCGGCCCTTGGGCACGTGCAGGGACAGCGGCGTCAGGCCCCGAACATAGACATGGTCCAGTTGCGCCAGCGGCAGCCGAGCCGGGTAGGTGAAGGTGCGCGGTGCATCAAACTCGTACAGAAAATAGCCCGCGAGCATGCGCTTGATCTGCTGGCCCCAGTCGTTGAAGTCTCCGGCCACCACCAACGGGGCGCCACCGGGCACCTCGCGTTCGATAAAACGCTGCAAGCGTTCGATCTGGCGGATGCGGCTGCCCGGGATGAGCCCCAGGTGCACCACGATCACATGCACGCGGCGGCCATGGGCGTCCACCTCCACATGCAGCAGCCCCCGCTGCTCGAAGCGGTGGTCGGAAATGTCTTCGTGCTGGTGGCCGATCACGGGCCAGCGCGATAGCAGGGCATTCCCGTGCTCGCCGTGTTTGGTGATGGCGTTGGTGCGGTACACCGCCTCGTAGCCCTCGGGGGCCAGGAACTCGGCCTGGGGCAACTCGGGCCAGCGCTGGAAATACGCCTGTTCCCGCCGGTGAAGTTTGCGCACCTCCTGAAGGCAGACGATGTCGGCGTCGAGCTGCTCCACCGCCAGCCCCAGGTTGTGGATCTCCAGCCGGCGCGCCGGGCCGATGCCTTGTACGCCCTTGTGGATGTTGTAGGTGGCCACCCGCAGAATGTCGTCGTGTTCCATGAGCCTCATCGGAGTAGTTGAGCGCGCTTGCCAGTCCCCATGCCGGGCCTGCGATGGGGGATTGTGTCGCAAGCCGCGCACGCAGCGGGTTTGCCCGGCATTTGCGCCGTGCTGGTCGCCCTTACACTGGGGGCTTCCCCTATCCACGCCAGCAGCAGGGCCGGTACACACCACCGATGGCAACCGAGAAAGAACAATCCGCCCCACCCCAGGTGCTGGCCTTGATTGTTGACAGCAATGCCACATCACGCAGCATTCTGGTGGGGCAGCTGCGTGAGTACGGCGTGACCCGCATCGTGCAATGCAGCCGTGTGCAGGACGCACGCAACCGGCTGGAGCACACCGTGTTTGACTACGTGCTGTGCGAACAATACTTTGGCGAAGGCGGCTACTCGGGCCAGACCTTGCTGGACGATCTGCGGCGCGCACAGCTGCTGCCGTTTTCCACCGTGTTTTTCATGGTCACGGCCGAGGCGTCGTATGCCGCCGTGGCCGAGGCCGCCGAGTCGGCGCTGGACGGGTATCTGCTCAAGCCCTTCACCCCCAGCGCGCTGTTTGAGCGGCTGAGCTTGGCGCGCCTGCGCAAGATCCATCTGCGCCCCATTTTTGACGCCATCGAAGCCGAAGATTTTGAGCGTGCCGCCCAACTGTGTGTGGAGCGATTTGAGTCTCGCCAACCCTATTGGCTGTATGCCGCGCGCATTGGCTCCGAGTTGCTGCTGCGCCTGGGCCGCCACGACGAGGCCCGCACGCTGTTTGAAGCCGTGATCGCCGCGCGCGCCCTGCCCTGGGCCAAACTGGGCGTGGCCCGCGCGCAGATCGAGTCGGGCCAGGCGGCGCGCGCCGTGACCACCTTGCAGGAGCTGATTGGCGAAGACGCCTCGTTTGCCGATGCCTACGACGTGCTGGGCCGGGCGCAGGTGGAGCTGGGCAATTTCTCGCAGGCCATCGAAACCTACCGCACGGCCAGCGGGCTGACCCCGGATTCGGTGGTGCGGCTGCAGAAGCTGGGGATGATGTCGTATTACATGGGCGACCGCGAAACCGCCACCAAGGTGCTGGCGCGGGCTGCCATCCTGGGCATCGACTCCAAGCTGTTTGACTTCCAGTCGCTGGTGCTGCTCACGTTCTCGTACTTTGCCGAGAACGACCGCAAGGGCATCGAACGCTGCATGGCCGACTTTGGCCGCATTCTGGAGCGCCACCAGGGCAGCGCCCGCGTGCAGCGTTTTGCCGAGGTGGCCCGCACGCTGCAGCTCATCCAGCAGCGGCAGTTCTCGCAAGCAGTGGAGTCGGTGCGCAGCATGGCACGCGAGATCACGGCCAGCAGCTTTGATTTCGAGGCCGCTTGCAACCTGGGCAGCCTGCTGGCGGTGCTGGCCGTCACGTCGATTGATTTGGCCGACGGCGAAGGTTGGGTGCGTGCGCTGGGCATGCGCTATGCCAACACGCGCGGCCTGACCGAGCTTCTGGCCAACGCCTGCAACCTGCACACGCCGTATGGCGACCTTGTGCGCGAATGCCTGGTCCACATCAACAAAACCGCCGAGGCCGCCATCGCGCAAAGCCTGCACGGAGACCCGACCGGTGCCGTCCATCATCTGCTGGCAGAGGCCGAGCGAACGCTCAACTCCAAGCTGGTGGACATGTCCCAGCAGGTGCTGCTGCGCCACCGGGCACGCATGGCCTCGCCCGAGCCATTGCAGGAGGCCATTGACACGCTGCGCGCCCGCGTGGGCTCCACCCCGGCACGGGCTATCCTGGGGCAGGACAGCGAGCGGCACCCAGGGGGCGTGGCCATCCGCTCGCGCAACGCCGCCGAGCCAGCCTCAGCGGCCCGGCCGCCGCTGGGCGACGATCCCAGGGCCCCTGCCAGCGCTGCCAGCGCTGCGCCAGACAATCCAGCGGACAAGCTTCGGCTGCGGCCACCAGGGTAGGCCCCCGGTCGCTGGCCCTGCGCCTGCCAAGATCAGTACACGGCCACCGATCGTGCATTGCGGGAGGGAGCCAGGCTCACCGGCCTGCCGTAGCGTGCCGCCAGGTCCCGCGTAGCCGCCACCAGAACGCTGGTGTCCACCCCCACAGCGACGAAGACGGCGCCCAGCTCCAGATAGCGGCGTGCCAGCTTCTCGTCGGCCATCAGAATGCCCGGGGCCTTACCCGCTGCCAGCACGCGGCGTATTCCGTCTTCGATCACGGCCTGCACATCAGGATGGCCTGGATTGCCAACGTGACCCATGCTGGCTGACAGATCCGCCGGGCCAAAGAAGACGCCATCCACCCCCGGCGTGGCGGCGATCGCATCCAGGTTCTGAATGGCCAGCGTGCTCTCGGCCTGCACCAGCAGACAGACCTGAGCATTGGCCTCCGTGAGGTAGCCCGGGTAGCGCATCCACTGCGAAGCACGCGCCAGGCCTGCACCCAGGCCACGGATGCCGCCTTGCCCGTCGTCTTGCGGGTAGCGCATGGCGCGCACCAGTTGCGCGGCCTGTTCGGGGGTATCCACCATGGGCACCAGCAGCGTCTGCGCACCAATGTCCAGGTACTGCTTGATCAACGCCGTGTCGCCCACGGGCACGCGCGCCACCGGGTGGGGCCCGGTGCCCAACAGGGCACGCGCGCTGGCAATACCTTGCAATTGGGCAAGCATGAGCGGCACATCGTTGGGGGCATGTTCGCCATCGAGCAGCAACCAGTCAAAACCGGCACCCGCCACCAGCTCGGCCGCATAACCATGGGCCAGGCCAAACCACAGACCGATCTGCGGCGTGCGCGCAGCCAGGGCTGCCTTGAAGGTGTTCACAGGGGTGTGCATACCCAAGCCCTCAAACAAAGCGAAAAGCGATATTGCCCAGCGGCCCGTAGTCCGCATGGAAGGTGTCGCCCGCTGCGGCGGCCACGGGGCGCGTGAAGGAGCCACCCAGCACCACCTCGCCCGCCGCCAGCCCCTCGCCATAGGGTGCGAGCTTGTTGGCCAGCCAGGCCACGCCCGTGGCCGGGTGGTTGAGCACGGCTGCCGCCAGGCCCGACTCCTCGATGACGCCATTCTTGTAGAGCAGCGCACCGCACCAGCGCAGGTCTACCGCATCGGGCCGCACGGGGCGCCCGCCGGTGACGATGCCAGCGTTGGCCGCGTTGTCCGAGATGGTGTCGAACACCTTGCGCATCACGCCCGTGTGGCGGTCGTGCTGCTCGATGCGCGCGTCGATGATCTCGATGGCGGGCACCACGTACTCGGTGGCGGCCAGCACGTCGAAGATGTTCACCGGGGGGCGCCCCGGCTCGCCGCGCAGCGGCTTGTTGAGCACGAAGGCCAGCTCCACCTCTACGCGCGGCAGGATGAAGCGCTGCATGGGGATGTCGCCGCCCTCGGCAAAGAACATGTCGTCCAGCAGCGTGCCGAAGTCGGGCTCGGTGATCTGGCTGGCGACCTGCATGGCGCGCGAGGTCAGGCCGATCTTGTGGCCGCGCACCGTGCGCCCCTCCGCGATCTTCATCGCCACCCAGGCGCGCGAGATGGCATAGCCGTCCTGCACCGTCATACCGGGGTGGCGCCTGGAGAAATGCTCCACCTGCACGCGGGTCTTCTCGGCCTGGTGCAGCTCGCTGGCGAGCTGCTCGATCAGTGCGTCGTCAAGCATCGGGGCGCCCTCAGGATTCGGCCGTGAAACCGATGGCCTTGACGATCGGGCCCCATTTTTCGCCATCGGCCTTGAGCAGCGCCGCCAGCTCGGCCGGGCTCGACGAGCGCGCCTCCAGCCCCATGGCGGCCAGCCCGGCGACCACGTCCTTGTCGGCCAGCGCAGCGCGGATGGCGGCATTGGCCTTTTGCACCACCTCGGCCGGGGCCTTACCCGGAAGGAAAAAACCGAACCACTCACCGTAGACCATGTCCTGCAAGCCCTGTTCGACCAGGGTGCTGACGCCCGGCACGAACTTGTTGCGCGTGGCGCCCGAGGTAGCGAGCACGCGCAGCTTGCCGCCCTGGAGGTGCGGCAGAAATTCGCCCACCGGCGCCGAGACAGCTGCGATCTGCCCGCCCAGCAGGTCCAGGATGGCGGGCTGCGAGCCGCGAAAGCCCACGTGGCGCATGTCCACCTTGCCCGCGCGGCTGATGAGTTCGCCCACGAAGTGCGGCACCGAGCCCGGTGCTGGCGAGCCGAAGTTGGCGCCAGTAGGGTGGGCCTTGCACCATTCGAGGAACTCGGGCACGGTCTTCACCGATGCTGGCACCTGCGGCCCCACGGCAAAACCCATGTCGAACACCACTCCCAGCGAAACGGGCGTCACGTCGGCCACCGGGTCGTAGGGCAGCTTCTTGTAGGTGTGGGGGTAGATGCCCAGCATGGACATGGGCGTGGCCAGCAGCGTGGCGCCGTCCGCCGGGGCAGCCTTGAGCGTGGTGATGGCGATCTGCCCACCCGCGCCGGTCTTGTTCTCCACCACGGCCGACTTGGCATAGCCGCCCGTGATCTGGGTAGCCACGCGGCGCGCCAGGGTGTCCACCGTGCCGCCGGCAGCAAAGCCGGCCAGGATCTTCACGGTGTCGATGGCCTGGGCGTGCACCATGAAGGGCATGCTGCCCGCGACGCCGGCCAGGGCCAGTTGCAGCAGGTCGCGGCGGGAGATGGTGGGTGATGGTGTCGTCATGCGTTGTCTCCTGTGTTTGTTGTCTGTCACTTCTTTAGCGCGGCCTGCCGGTAGTTGGCCTTGAGGTGCTCGGGCACGCGCTCGTCGAAGCCGCAGGCCACGCGCCGCACCTCGGGGCTGTCGGTGGGCTGGTGGCCCACGCCCAGCGCCGAGGCACGCGGTGCGTCAATGGCGACCACGGTGCCCGCCAGGCGGCCCAGGCCGGTGATCTCGCACTCCACCAGGTCGCCCGGATCCACCGAGCGCGAGTGGCAAGGCGTGCCCATCAGGATCACGTCGCCCGGCACCAGGGTGATGTGGCGCGCGATGTCGGCTACCACGTAGTGCGGGCCCCAGATGGTCTCGTCGCCGATGTGCGCCTCCTGCACCACCAGGCCGTTGCGGTAGGTGCGCAGCGTCTGTTCGAACAGGTTCACGCCGCGCACGATGCCGGGCCCGATGGGCAGCAGCGTATCCGCGCCCTTCACGCGCAGCATGCTGCCCTGGTCGGTGTCGCGGTAGTTTTGCAGGCCCATGTCGAGCGCCGGGCAAAAGCCTTCGATGTAGTCCCAGGCCTCGTCGGGCAGCACGTTGCGGCAGGTCCTCCCAATGACCACGGCGTACTCGCCCTCGTAGTTGAGATACTGGCTGTCGGCGGGCTTGTGAATCTCGCAGCCATGGCCGTTGACCGAAGTCGGCGGCTTGGTGAAGTAGGTGGGCGTCTCGGTCGGCCTGGGCTGGTTACGCGTCTCGAAGCTGCGCGAGCTGTACGAGATGTGCACGGCGATGATCTTGCTGGGCGACACCGGTGGCAGGTGCTGCACGGTCGCCAAGTCCACCACGCGGCCATCGTCCAGGCGCAATTGCCCTTGTTGTGCGCCCTCTTCCACAATGCTGCCCCAGCAGGCACTGCCACCCACCAGAACGCGGCGGCGCTCCATGCGCGGTCCACGCATCACGGCGGGCAGTTCTTTCAGCGGGAATTCGAAATTCATGCCGCCACCTCTTGCATATCGAACCACATATGCACATTGCCGGTGCCGCGCGCGTTCTCGTAAGCGGACAGCGTCTCACCCCGCGCGCGGCAGTCCGCGCCCCCCATGGCACCCACCATCTGCAGGTAGTGGGCGCCAAAGGCCTCCCAGGGGAGCTTTCGGTATTCGTCTTGCCAACGGTCGAGCACAGTGCCGTGGCGGCCCTGCTGCAGCAGCTCGATCGCACCCTTGTCACTCGCGATGTTCTCTGGGCGCGAGACATTGCTCTCATGGAAGATACGCGGGTGGTTGGGCTTCCAGTCGATGGGGTTGAACTTGTGGCTGAGCGCCCCGGAGGCAAGCAGCGCCACACGCAGGTTGCTGCGGCGCACGGCCTCGCCAATGGCCTCTCCCGATTTCACGAAATGCATCCAGTCGCAGTTCTGGCATGAACTCACGGTGACAACCGGCGTGTCGCTGTGCTCCAACCGCAGGTGCTTGACCAGGTTGATGGTGGCGTACTGTCGGCCCAGTTCGGGATGGTTGATGACGCGGTTGTAGCCCCCCAGTTCGCGCGAGACGGCCTCGATCTCCAGCGCCAATCCTGGATGGCCCCGGTAGTTGTAGGGCACGCCGTGCAGATACCAGGGCATCTCATCCGAGATGTAGTTGCCCTGATAGCGTGAGGCCCCATCCACCAGGTGGTAGCCCGTGGTGAACCAGTGTGAATCGAAGATGACGACCACGTCAGGCCGGGCTTCGGCGAGCTTGGCGCGCAGCCGGGCATAGCCGGGGATAAGGTCCGAGTCGGCCCCCGCGCCCTGCAGCACGCGAAACTCTTCGCATTGCATCAGGCCGGGATGGTGCGAGACGATGGCTGCGCCAACAATGCTTCCCATGGTGGTGTTCTCCTGCATGTGATTGGGGTGGGGTCAGCGGTGGCTGAAACTTGCGCGGAACGGCTTTTTGGGCAGCACCACATCCTTGACATCGCAGAAGAACTCGAAGCTCCAGTCCCCGCCCTCGCGGCCCACACCGCTGCGCTTGATGCCGCCAAACGGCGCAGCCAGATCGCGGATGCCAAAGCTGTTGACCCAGATGAAGCCGGTGCGCACCTGCTGCGCCACGGCGCTCGCATGCTCCACCTCGCCGTAGCAGACGCCACCCAGGCCGTAGTCCGTGCCGTTGGCCAGGGCGATAGCGTCTTCGTCGCTGTCAAAGACCTGCAGGGTGAGTACAGGTCCGAAGACCTCGTTCTGCACGATCTCGCTGTCCTGGCGCACCCCAGCCAGCAGCGTGGGCTGGTAATACTGCGCACCGAAGGAATGGTGCGCGCCACCCCAGAGCAGCGTGGCGCCATCGGCCACGGCGCGCTGCACAAAACCGTGCACGCGCTCCACCTGGCGCGGGTGGATGATCGGCCCGACCTCGGTGGCATCCTCGCGCGGGTCGCCCACGGTGAGCTTTTCCACATGGCCGCGCAAGGCCGCTACGAAGGCGTCGTGCACCTTGCGGTGCACCAGGAAGCGCGTGCCCGCCAGGCACACCTGGCCAGCGTTGCGGTACATCAGAGCGCCGGTGGCAGCGGCATTGTCGATGTCGGCGTCCTCCAGCACGATGAAGGCCGACTTGCCACCAAGCTCCAGGCTGCAAGGCACGAGGTTGGCCCCGGCAGACTGGGCAATCCACTTGGCCGTGGGGACCGATCCGGTGAACGAGATACGCGCCAGGCGCGGGTCGCTGACCAGGCGCGCCCCGGTGCTGGCGCCCCCGCCCTGCACGATGTTGAAAACCCCAGGCGGCAGGCCGGCGGCGTGCGCACAGTCGGCCAGCAGACTGCTGGTCAGCGGTGCCCATTCCGGCGGCTTGACGATGACGCAGTTGCCCGCGGCCAGGGCCGGTCCTAGCTTCCAGGTGGCCAACATCAGCGGCGCATTCCAGGGCGTGATGATGGCCACCACACCGGCCGGATCGTGGCGCACGAGGTGGGTGGCCTGATCCGTCTCGATGGGCCGGTCTTGCAGCGTGAGCGCATGCTCGGCGAACCAGCTGATGTTGAGCACGGCGCGCGGCACCACGCCATGCTTCATGCGCGAGAGCAGCACGCCAGCGTCGTTGGATTCGAGCGTGCAGAAGGCCTCGGCGCGTTTTCCAATCTCGGCGGCGAAACGATCCAGGTAGGGTTTGCGCTCCGCCGCCGTGAGCGCGCTCCAGGCAGGGAAGGCGCGCGCCGCCGCGGTGACAGCTGCGTCCACATGGGCAGGCGATCCTTCGCTGATGGAGCCCAGCAGCGCCTGGTCGATGGGCGAGTGCAGATCGAACCGCATCTCGGACGCAACACGCTGGCAGTCGATGTAGTGGTGGGGCGACACCGCGATGCCGGCGACATTCAGCATGTCATTGCTCAAGGGAGTTCTCCAGTCAGACAACAGAGCCGGGCAACCTTGCCCGATCCGTCGCGAAGTATCTGCAGCGCCTTCCTTGACCACAATCAATGCTTTATGACGGATTGTGAAGATGTTCTAATGAATGGCATGAATCCCAGCGATTCCATCGCACCAGCCATGTCTCTGCCCCATTTCACGCCACGCCAGCTCGAAGCCTTTGTCAACGTGGCAGAACTGCGCAGCTTCGCGGCCACCGCAGAGCGTTTGGCCCTTACACCGTCTGCAGTAAGCCAACTCGTGAGCGAGTTGGAAGACGCGCTCGGCTTCAAACTGCTTGAGCGCAGCACGCGCAGGGTTGACATCACCAGCGCGGGGCGGGAGTTTCTGGCCTCGGCAGAGTCGGTGCTCAAGCACCTGCGCATAGCGCAGTCGGCCGCCAGCGATGTCCGCAACCGCGCAGCGGGCATCGTGCGAATCGCAGCACCACTGGTCGTCGCCAGCGTGATCCTGCCCAAAGCCATCAAGGCCTATACACAAACCAGGCCCAAGGTGCACATCCGCATTCGCGACGTGCCGGTGGAAAAACTCGTCGATGCAGTCGCCAGCGGCGACGCCGATCTGGCCCTGGGTCCGGATCGCGCCTGTGGCGATGACATCGTGCGTACCCAGCTGTTCGAGAGCCCCTGGGTGTTGTGGTGTGCGCCCACCCATCCCCTGGCCCACAAACGCAACGTGACCTGGGCGCAGCTGCACGCCTACCCACTGGTGGCTGCCGGGCGGGATCACGAACGCAGCGTGGCGCAGATGCACACCGGGCTGCCCAGCGAGCAGCGTGTGACCCCCGTAGAGATCGTGGACAACATCTCCACCGCCATGGGCCTGGCTGCCGCCGATGTGGCCGCTACGCTGGCGCCCGACTATGTGGGTGCACTGGCCAAGCCACTCGGACTGGTGCGCCGCCGCATCCTGTCGCCCGAAGTCATGCGCTACGTGTGCCTCTACAGCCCCGCACGGCGGGCCACCTCGCCTGCAGCGGAGGGCTTCGCAGACCACCTGATCCGCATCCTCGCCCAGCGCAAGTGAGCTGCCGGCGCCGCCGCGCGCAGTGCGGGGCGCGCACCAACGTCTGCCTACACAAAACGAGGAAGCAGTAAGCAGGCCTCAGCATTGGAGGCCGAGAAGCAGCGCTCGGCCGCGCGCTGCCACGGCAACCATTCGAAAGCATCGTGTTCACGAGGACTCAGTACCACGGGCGTAGCTGCTGGCACACACAAGCCAAACACCCGCTCGCGATTGCGCACGACCCCCGGAGCGTATCGGTGCAGCCATTGCGGCCAGATGTCGTAGACGTTCTCCAAGGCCCAGTCGGTCAGCAGGCAGCCGGGCGCCCGCGCATCAATGCCGGTTTCCTCGGCCACTTCGCGGCGGGCGGTTTCTTCAAACGACTCATCAAGGCGGTCTTTGCTCCCGGTGACAGATTGCCAGTGCCCATCACCGCCCGTGCGGCGGATCAGCAGCACCTCCAGGGCGGGCGTGTGGATGACCACCAGCACCGACTCTGGAAGCTTGTAGGGCCTGTGCTGCGCTGTCGGCACCATGGGCGACACCTTCCCTCTCTACCCGGCCTTGGAACGCGGGGCTGAAGTGGTGGGAACGGGCGGCGGCAGCTCCTTGGCCTGCAGCGCCCTGACCTGCACCACCAACTGGTTGTGCGCGTCCAGGAAGGCAGCGGCAATGACCTTGCCCTCGTTGGTATTGCTCCAGCCCGCACCCGCTGCGCCCCCGAGCTTGCCGAACACGAGCCCGCCCACGCCCAGGTCAGTGGTGCGTGCGGACCCGGTGGCGGCGGCAACCTGCTCGGTGGTTTCGTTGTCGGACAGCAGCAGTGCCGTTTGCGCCTCCTTGAATTTGACCTGCTCCACCATGCCGGCCAGGCCCGCGATGTCGCGCAGCACCGGAATCATGGCAATCACGCCCGCAAGGCCCCGTCCCGCGTCCTGCTCACTGAACGTGAGGCTGGGTGTGAGCGTGTACTGCGCCTCGTAGCCCTTGCCCTTTGCCACGGTGGAGTTGTTCTTGCGCAGCACGCCGGAGTCCTTGAGGTCCTGCTCCTGGATGGTTCCGCGCAGCCCGGCCGACCGGTCCACCACACGAAAGCAGCCACTTTGCTGGGCCAGCAGCTTGACCAGGGGCACGGGGGATGGCGGGAGGCTGTAGCCCGAACCCATGGTGTAGCCGCTGGGGTTTTCTGCCAGCGCCAGCGTGGCCACGGGCGCCTCGCAGCGCACCAGTTCGCGCGCAGCGTTGCTGGCCCCCGCCGGCCCTGCCGAGCCAGTGACCACGGAGCCGCCCTGGCCCAGTTCGGTCTTCTTTTCGCCGCAACCTGCCAGGGCCAGCAGCACGGCGCCCATCCACAAAGCCCGGGTCGTCATTGAACGCATGGAAAGTGTCCTTTCAGTGCCAGCGCCACATCGCCGTGGGCATGGGCTGGCCAAGAAAAAAGCGGCGCAGGCTGCCAAGCCCTTGCCGCTTTGTCGTGCGATGCCACGAGAGTGGATCCGCGCCGGGTTCGGGGAAAGCCCCGGATCAGGCTGCCTTGACAGCGTCGATGTTGCGCAGGCGGATGTGCAGCTCGCGCAACTGCTTTTCGTCCACGGGCGAAGGTGCCTGCGTGAGCAGGTCCTGAGCGCGCTGAGTCTTGGGGAAAGCGATCACGTCACGGATCGATTCCGCACCGGTCATCAGCGTGATCAGGCGGTCCAGACCGAAGGCCAGGCCACCGTGTGGGGGCGCGCCGTACTGCAGGGCATCCAGCAGGTAGCCGAACTTGGCCTGTGCGTCTTCGGGTGTGATCTTGAGCGCATCGAACACCTTCTTTTGCACATCGGCGCGGTGGATACGCACCGAGCCACCGCCCAGCTCCCAGCCGTTGAGCACCATGTCGTAGGCCTTGGCGATGCACTTGCCAGGGTCCGTGTCCATCAGGTCTTCATGGCCATCCTTCGGCGACGTGAAGGGGTGGTGCACTGCGGCCCAGCGGTCGTTTTCTTCGTCATGCTCGAACATGGGGAAGTCCACCACCCACAGAGGCGCCCAGCGGCTCTCGAACAGGCCGTTCTTCTTGCCGAACTCGCTGTGGCCCACCTTCAGGCGCAGCGCGCCGATGGAGTCGTTGACGATTTTTTCCTTGTCGGCACCGAAGAACAGCAGGTCGCCGTCCTGCGCACCCGTGCGCTTGAGGATTTCAGCGATGGCCGCGTCATGCAGGTTCTTCACGATGGGCGACTGCAGCCCTTCGCGACCCTGGGCCACTTCATTGACCTTGATCCAGGCCAGGCCCTTGGCACCATAGATCTTCACGAACTCGGTGTAGGCATCGATCTCACCGCGCGAGATCTGTGCGCCGCCGGGCACGCGCAGGGCAACCACACGACCGCCTTTGGTGGTGGCGGGGGCAGAGAAGACCTTGAAGTCCACGTCCTTCATCACTTCGGTCAGCTCGGTGAATTCGAGCTTTACGCGCAGGTCAGGCTTGTCCGAGCCAAAGCGGAAAGCCGCTTCCTGGTAAGTCATGATGGGGAATTCGCCAAGGTCCACGCCCAGTTGCTGCTGGAACACCTCGGTGATCATGCGTTGGAAAATCGCACGGATTTCTTCTTCGCCCAGGAACGACGTCTCGCAGTCGATCTGCGTGAATTCGGGCTGGCGGTCGGCGCGCAGGTCTTCGTCGCGGAAGCACTTGGTGATCTGGTAGTAGCGGTCGTAGCCAGCCACCATCAGCATCTGCTTGTAGAGCTGGGGCGACTGGGGCAGCGCGAAGAACTGGCCGTCGTGCACGCGGCTGGGCACCAGATAGTCGCGCGCGCCTTCGGGCGTGCTCTTGCCCAGCATGGGCGTTTCGATGTCGATGAAGCCTTCCTTGTCCAGGAAGTTGCGCACCTGAATGGAGGTCTTGTAGCGCAGCATCATGTTGCGCTGCATGTGCGGGCGGCGCAGGTCCATCACACGGTGCGTGAGGCGCGTGGTTTCCGACAGGTTCTCATCGTCCATCTGGAACGGAGGCGTGACCGAGGGGTTGAGCACGTTCAGCTCGTGGCACAACACTTCGATCTGGCCGCTCTTGAGCTTGTCGTTGGTCGTGCCGTCAGGGCGGGGGCGCACCAGGCCTACCACCTGCACGCAAAATTCGTTGCGCACGTCTTCGGCGGTCTTGAACATCTCGGCACGGTCGGGGTCACACACCACCTGCACGTAGCCTTCGCGGTCGCGCAGGTCGATGAAGATCACGCCGCCATGGTCACGACGACGGTTCACCCAGCCAGACAGGGTAACGGTTTGGCCCATCAGGGCTTCGGTCACAAGACCGCAATAGTGGGAACGCATGGCCATGGCAGAAACTTCCGGCGCCCAAGGGGCGCGTTAAAGGGATTTACTTACTGTGGGAAACAAGCGTGGGGTCAGCCGGAGCGACCACGCCCATCGAAACAATGTATTTGAGGGCGGCGTCCACGCTCATGTCGAGCTCGACGCAGTCGCTCTTGCGCAGCATCACAAAATACCCGCCAGTGGGGTTAGGCGTGGTGGGCACATACACGCTCACGAATTCATCGCGCAGGTATGCCGCCACCTCGCCATTGGGCGCGCCAGTGACGAAGGCCACGGTCCAGACGCCCTCGCGCGGCCACTGCACCAGCACGGCCTTGCGAAAGGCATTGCCGCTTTCGGAAAAAAGCGTGTCGGACACCTGCTTAACGCTGGAATAGATCGAACGCACCACCGGGATGCGGTGCACCACCGCATCGCCCCACTGCACGAGCTTGCGGCCCGCGAAGTTGCTGGCGACGGCACCGACCACCAACAGGATCAGCAGCGTGAGAACCACGCCAAAGCCCGGGACGTGAAAGCCCAGCAGCTTGTCGGGATGCCATGCAACAGGCAGGATTTGCAGGGTCTGGTCCAGCGTGCTCACGATCCAGTTGAGCACCCAGGCCGTGATAACCCCCGGCACAATCACCAGAAGGCCGGTCAACAGCCACTTGCGCAAGGCAGCCATGAGGGTCACTCAGCTCGCAGAGGAGGTGGAAGTGGTAGAACTGCCACCAGCGCCTGATGCTGCTGCACCAGATGCTTCTTTTTTAGGAGCATCACCAGAACTTGCCGGCGCCGCGGCCTCGGTTTTCGGTTCTGTCTTGCTGTCCGTCGCAGGAGCAGAACTGCCGCCGCTGCCACCGCGAAAATCGGTCACATACCAGCCCGAGCCCTTGAGCTGGAAGCCGGCCGCTGTGACCTGCTTGGAAAATGCTTCCGCGCCGCAGGCGGGGCACACCGTGAGGGGCGCATCAGAGATTTTTTGCAGCACATCCTTGGCATGGCCGCAGGAGCCGCATTTGTAGGCGTAAATAGGCATGTCAGTGTGTTGAGGGAAAGTGCAAAACCCTCAATTATAGGCGGCATGCCCATCCTCAAGCCCCACGCACTGGGCATGGGGCAATGCAATCAGCTTGCGCTGCCCTCGTAGTGGGTGACGTGGCCTTTGTGGTCGTCGATCCACTGCGGTGCCAGCGAGCCCCCGATCATGCCGACCAACGCCGCCAGCACCCCAGCCAGTTGCTGCGGGAACGCTTCGGACAGCATGGGGCTGGCCACAAACAGCAGCCACACACCCAGGCCCATGGCCACCGCCAGGATGGCGCCCTGGGTGGTCGCGCGCTTCCAGTACAGGCCGAACACCAGGGGGACAAAAGCCCCCACCAGCGGTACCTGGTAAGCGCCCGACACCAGTTCATAGATCGACGTTCCCTGCATGGTGATCGCGTAAGTGAGCACGCAGGCGGTAAACACGAGCACCGATATGCGCATGGCCTTCAGTGTCTGGGCATCGGTCATGCCAGGCCGCAGGTTGTGCAGGATGTTCTCCACAAAAGTGGTGGACGGTGCGAGCAACGTGGCCGATGCGGTGGACATGATGGCCGACAGCAGCGCGCCAAAGAAGGCGATCTGAAGAATCAGCGGCATGCGTTCCATCACCAGCGTGGGCAGCACTTTCTGGGGGTCGTCCTTGAGCAGCGCCTGGGCGGTTTCGGGCATGACCAACACGGCGGCCGTAACGACAAACATGGGGATGAAGGCAAACAGCAGGTACAGCACCCCTCCGATGACCGGGCCGGTGCGCGCTGTCTCGGCGCTGTTGGACGACATCACGCGCTGAAAAACATCCTGCTGGGGTATGGAGCCCAGCATCATCGTGATCGCGGCGGCAAAGAAAAAGGTCCACTCCTTGAGCCCACCAGTGGGAAAGAACTGGAACTTGCCTTCACGCGCGGCATATTCCACGACCTTGCCCGCCCCTCCGGCCAGTTCCGCCGCGTACCAGGCAATGGCCAGCAGCCCCACGGCGATCACAATCATCTGGACAAAGTCAGTCATGGCCACCGACCACATGCCGCCATACAGGGTGTAGACCAGAACGATGACCGTACCGATGACCATGCCCATGGTGACGGACACATACCCCTGCGTCAGCAGGTTGAACACCGGCCCCAGAGCTGTGATCTGCGCTGCCACCCAGCCCAGGTAGCTGAACATGATGATGGCTGAACAAGCCACCTCGATCACACGCCCGTAACGCTGGCGGTAGTAGTCACCCAGGGTGATGAGGTTCTTCTTATAAAGCTTGTAGGCAAAAAACAGCCCCACAAGAACCAGGCACATGGAGGCGCCAAATGGGTCCTCCACCACCGCACCCAGCCCACCATCCACAAACCGGGCTGACACGCCGAGAACGGTTTCCGATCCAAACCAGGTCGCAAAGGTCGTGGCTATCACCACAGCCAGGGGCAGGCTGCGGCCCGCCACCGCATAGTCGGCCGTGTTGTGCACGCGCGTGGCGGCATACAGGCCGATACCAATCGAGACCAGCAGGTACAGAACGATGAATGTGATCAGCATGGCGCCGCTCCGAAACTCCAAGGAAGGTTACAAAAAGCAGGTGTGCGCCCGGCGTGCCGTGGGCCGACACGCCGAGGCCCCTGCAGATCCAGGGGTGACCACTTTGCTACAAAATTCGTAACAAAAGTTGCAGCGGATTATGAAGGCAACTTTCGTGCCGTTCGCACCGTTTCAGAAAATCCGCATCCGCACAAACAACTGCATCGCCAGAAGGCCCAGCACAAAACCGACGCCGCCATAAATGATGGACTGGAGCAGCCGGTTGGTACGGTGCTGGACTTCCAGCAGTTCGCGCAAGGCTTGCTGCTGGTCAGCTGGGCGCTGCCGCAAGGCGTCGTGCAGCAGGCGCGGCAGTTCGGGAATCAGCTTGGCATAGTGGGGCGCCTCGGCCCGCAGCTCCCGCCACAGGCGCTGCGGTCCCATCTGCTCCAGCATCCACTTCTCCAGGAAGGGCTTGGCGGTGCTCCACAGGTCCAGCTCAGGGTCCAGCTCGCGGCCCAGGCCTTCGATGTTGAGCAGGGTCTTTTGCAACAGCACCAGCTGGGGCTGAATCTCAACGTGGAAGCGGCGCGAGGTCTGGAACAGGCGCATCAGCACCATGCCCAGCGATATCTCCTTGAGCGGGCGATCGAAATAGGGCTCGCACACGGCGCGGATGGCCGATTCGAGGTCGTTCACCCGTGTCTCGGGCGGCACCCAGCCACTTTCGATGTGCAGCTCCGCCACGCGCTTGTAGTCGCGCCGGAAGAACGCCACGAAGTTCTGCGCCAGGTACTCCTTGTCAGACTCGGTGAGCGTGCCCACGATGCCGAAATCCAGCGAGATATAGCGCCCAAAGGTGGCCGGATCCAGGCTCACCTGGATGTTGCCGGGGTGCATGTCGGCATGAAAGAAGCCGTCACGGAACACCTGGGTGAAAAAGATGGTGACGCCGTCGCGCGCGAGTTTGGGGATGTCTACCCCGGCATCCCGCAGGCGCTCGATCTGGCTGATGGGTACACCGTTCATGCGCTGCATCACCATGACCTCGGGGTGGCAGAAGTCCCAGAAAATCTCAGGGATCAGCACCAGGTCCAGCCCGGTCATGTTGCGGCGCAGCTGCGCGGCGTTGGCGGCCTCCCGCACCAGATCGAGTTCGTCGTGCAGATAGTTGTCGAACTCGGCCACCACCTCGCGGGGCTTGAGGCGCTTGCCGTCGGCCGACAGGCTCTCCACCCACCCGGCCATCATGCGCATGAGACTCAGGTCTTTCTCGATCACGGGCAACATACCCGGGCGCAGCACCTTGACCGCCACCTCGCGCTCGATGCCATGGCGGTCCCGCAGCGTGGCGAAATGCACCTGCGCAATGGAGGCGCTGGCCACCGGCACGCGGTCAAAGAACGTGAAAACCTCATCCACCGGCCGCCGGAATGCCCGTTCGATCGTGGCGATGGCGATCTCCGGGTCGAACGGCGGCACGCGGTCCTGCAGCCGGGCCAGCTCGTCGGCCACATCGGGCGGCAGCAGGTCGCGGCGTGTCGAAAGCACCTGGCCGAACTTCACGAAAATGGGCCCCAGGCGCTCCAGCGCCAGGCGCAGCCGCTGGCCGCGCGGTGCATCCAGGTTGCGTCCGAACGACAGGACGCGCGACACCGATCGCAGCCAGGGCTTCTGGAAACTGTCCAGCACCATGGCGTCCAGGCCGTACCGGAACACCACCCACAGGATGGCGCCGCCCCTCAGGAACTGCTTCATGCGCCAGCCCGGTCGGAACCGCTGTTTGGCGCGGAAGGCGTGGAGGGTCCGGATGGCATGGGTGCGACGGCTGAAGACGTTCGTGCAACGCGCGTGCCCACGAACTGGCGCAGCGCTTGCGCAGCGCGGCTCGCCACCTGCGCCACAGTGTGGGCAGGAGCGTCACCAATCACACGCGCCAGGTCCTCCTCGACATCCCAGCGCACGTGATCGACCAGCCAGTTGATTTCGGCGGCCAGTTGCACATCGCCCTCAATGCGGATGGCAGGCTTGTCACCCCGCAGGGCCGTCTGGGCCAGCGCAAAGGGAGAGGTCTCGGTGACGTGAAGCTGCAGATCGGGCGCGGCAGTTTCGGGCGCCAGGTTGAACAGCCCAGCGGGCGTGATGACCAGGGCCATCGAATACGCACGCCACTGCACGCGGGCGATGCGGCCCTTCTGACGCACCAGGCGGTCCATGGCCTCTTTTTCCTGCATCAGTACATGGTTGAGGAACAGCACCATGCGCTGCTGCATCTCATGCACGAGCCACTGGGGGGGTTGGGGGCCGGCGGCCACACGCTCAAAGAGGCCGTCCAGAAACGAAAAAGGGGACTGTGGTGTTGCCATAGTCCCCGATTATTCCCTGAACTGGGATAGCCCCACAGCGGGGCATTTCCTTTATTACTGCAGGGCCTGCACGCCGGCCACCAGCCAGCCGCTGCTGCCGGCCTTGGGCTTGGTCATATTCCAGACCTCGCGGAAGGGGCTCGGGCCGGCTGAGGGCTCTTCGCGGATCATGCCGGAGAACTCGACGCTGGCCATGTAGCCGTCGCCCAGGTCTTCAATGCCCAGCAACTGGGCTTCGATCATGACCACGTCGGTGTGGTTGGGCTGCATGCCGCGGTGGTCTTCGCGCTCCGTGAGCTGGGTGCGAATCTCGCCGAGCATGCTGTCGGTCATCATGGAGCGCAGGGTGGCGATGTCCGAACGGTCCCAGGCCGCTTGCAGCGTGACGAAGTTGCGCTTGGCGGCAGATAGGAAGCCCTCGGTATCAAAGCCTTCAGGAATCCCCCAGTTCTGCGACCCGGAGAGGCCCGAGCCGATCACCACGCCCGAACCCGCACCGCCTTGTGCAGCGCGCGAGGCATCAAACGCCATGCTGCTGCGCTCCCAGGGGCGCGCCGAGGCGTCGTTGCCCACGTTGTTGGGGCTGTACTGCGGAGGCACCTGCGCTGCGGCGGGCGTGGCAGCACCCGCGCCCTGGAACGCGAACGGCGCACCACCGGCAGCAGCGCCACCGTTGCCACCGCCACTGCGTGCGCGCATCACCATCTTGAAGATGGCAAACGCGGCCACGGCCAGCAACGCAATCATCAGAATGTTGGCAAACCCTGCACCCAGCCCCAACGAGCTGGCCAGCCAGGCCAAGCCCAGGCCAGCGGCCAGGCCACCCAGCATCGCGCCCCAAGGCTTCTTGGCCGCTGCTGCAGCCGGAGCTGCACCCGCAGCAGGCGGCTTGGCAGCCGCCGCATTGGTCGCATTCTGGGCGGGCGCACCCGGCGCTGCCGACTCACGCTGCGTAACGTTGCTCGATTGCTGCCCCGTCGATTTACCACCGCCCAGTCGCCGGGCGTCGGCATCGGCGTGCGCAAACGCCAGCATCGCAACCAACACCACAGACCACAGTTTCATCATGACTTCTCCGTCTCCGTTAATGACTGAGCGAAACGCTCAGCACTTGATTCCAACATGCAAGGCCACAACGCCCCCTGTCATGTTGTGATAGTCCACATGCCCAAAGCCATTTTTTTGCATGAGGCTTTTGAGCTCTTCCTGCCCGGGGTGCATGCGGATGGACTCGGCCAGGTAGCGGTAGCTGGCGTCGTCGCCCGCCACCAGCTTGCCCAACTGGGGCAGCACCTTGAACGAATACCAGTCGTACACCTTTTCGAGTGGCTTTGCGACCTTTGAAAACTCCAGCACCAGCAGCTTGCCGCCGGGCTTGAGCACGCGGCACATTTCGGCAATCGCCTGGTCCTTATGCGTCATGTTGCGCAGGCCAAAAGCAACGCAGACCACATCGAAATGTGCGTCGGGGAACGGCAGCTTCTCGGCATCGCAGACCAGTGTGGGCAACACCACACCCGCATCAATCAGGCGGTCGCGCCCCACGCGCAGCATGGCTTCGTTGATATCGGTGTGCACCACACGGCCGGTGGCGCCCACCTTCTTGGAGAACGCCAGCGCCAGGTCGCCCGTGCCCCCTGCAATGTCGAGCACCTGGCTGCCTTCGCTGAGGTTGGCCACCATCACGGTGTAGGCCTTCCAGGCACGGTGCAGGCCCGCCGACATGAGGTCGTTCATCACGTCGTACTTGGAGGCTACGGAGTCGAACACGCCGCGCACGCGGCGTGCTTTTTCCTGCTCGTCCACCGACTGAAAACCGAAATGCGTGGTGCTCATAAGATTCATGCTAGGCGCGTGAACGCCAGAGGTACAGCGACAACCCCGCACTGAAATGGGGCATCTGTCGCAATTTGGACAACGCTATTGAAAAGAAATCAGCCGCCAGCGCTTTTCCATATTGCACCAACAGCTACTATTTCAATAGCACCTTGACAGACAAGGGCTTCCGCCGTGTTCTGCGCTCCGCCAGAAATACACCCGGCCCGCAGCCTCAATGGCTGCCACAGGCATGGCCACCGGCACCACCCTGAGGCGCCATCGGCGCATCGCGGTCCGCCCCCGCATCGGCCAGCCGCTCGGTGTACTGGGTCCACAGCGCGTCTTGCTTGTCGCCCAGTTCGTAGAGGTAGTCCCAGGTGAAGATGCCACTGTCATGCCCATCAGAAAACGTGGGCTTGACCGCATAGTTGCCCACGGGCTCCAGGTTGACCAGCGTGACCTCCCGTTTACCCGTCTGCAGCACTTCCTGGCCTGGGCCATGGCCCTGCACTTCGGCCGACGGTGAATACACACGCATCAGCTCGAACGGAATGCGGAACGTGGCGCCATCGGAGAACCCTACTTCGAGCACCCGCGATGCCTCGTGCACCGTGATTGCCTGCGGCGTGGGCGCACCCGCTTTCAAACCTGCCATGGATTCACCTGTGAGAAAACTGTTGTCAGAAACGACCTCTGCGATTGTCCCACCCGCTCTGGGGCACACCGCAAACAGGGTTACCGGGTAGGCAACTGCGCCAGCCGCGATTGCAACTGCGCCTCCAGCGCGGGCAGCAGGGTCCGCACGCCGGCCTCTTGCGCCGCCGGGCTGGGCCGCTGCGCCGCCGCCCACACGGGCGATGGAAAGTGACTGTCCCAGCCAAACCGCGCAATCACATGCCAGTGCAGGTGCGGCACCATGTTGCCCAGCGCTGCGATGTTGACCTTGGTGGGCGACAGGTGCTGGCGCAAGGCCTGCTCCACCAGGGCCACGGCCTCCATGCAATGCACGCGGTCAGCAGCGGCCAGGTCCGAGAACTCGGCCACATGTGCATTCCACACCACGCGATAGAAGGCAGGAAACCCCGCCTCCTGCGCACGGATGACACGCAGGCGCTCACCGCGCCAGACTAGCGCACCGCCATCTTCAGCGCACAGTGGGCAACTCATTGGCACGACTCCATGGCGCTGCTTGCCATCCGCATCGATTGAAACCGGCGCGGCGCCAAGCCAGGGACACCGAGCAAGGGCCGCCCCGCAGCGAGGGTGTCGCCCCCCTCCCGCGCAGCGAGAGAGGGGGAGGGCGCGAAGCGACTCAGGGGGGGGCTTCATTTCTAGACCAGCACCCGCTCGATGCCGCCGTTGTTGGCACGCTGTACGTAGTCGGGCATCCAGTTCTCGCCCAGAATCTCGCGCGCCATCTCGACCACGATGTAGTCGGCTTCGAGCAGGCCGTTGTTCAGATCGCCTTCGTAGCGGTTCAGGCCCTGCAGGCAACTGGGGCAGCTGGTGAGGATCTTCACGTTGTCCTGCGCGCCGACAGCACCGCTGGCACGCAGCTGGGCTTCGCCCTTTTTGATCTCTTCTTCCTTGCGGAAGCGCACCTGCGTGGACACGTCGGGCCGGGTCACACCCAGCGTGCCCGATTCGCCGCAGCAACGCTCACTCTTCAAGACCTGCTCGCCCACCAGCGCCTTCACGGTCTTCATCGAGTCCTGCAGCTTCATGGGGTTGTGGCAGGGCTCGTGGTACAGGTAGGCGCCCTTGCCTTGCAGCTGAATGCCCTTTTCCAGCAGGTACTCGTGGATGTCGATGATGCGGCTGCCCGGGAAGATCTTGTCAAACTCGTAGCCCTGCAGCTGGTCGTAGCAGGTGCCGCAACTCACCACCACGGTCTTGATATCGAGGTAGTTGAGCGTGTTCGCCACGCGGTGGAAGAGCACACGGTTGTCCGTGATCATCTTCTCCGCCTTGTCGAACTGGCCCGAACCGCGCTGCGGGTAACCGCAGCACAGGTACCCAGGCGGCAGCACCGTCTGCACGCCCGCGTGCCACAGCATGGCCTGGGTCGCCAAACCGACCTGCGAGAACAAGCGCTCTGACCCGCAGCCAGGGAAGTAGAACACCGCCTCCGTCTCGGCCGTGGTGGCCTGTGGGTTGCGGATGATCGGCACGTAGTCCTTGTCTTCGATGTCGAGCAGCGCGCGCGCCGTCTTCTTGGGCAGGCCGCCCGGCAGCTTCTTGTTGATGAAATGGATCACCTGCTCCTTGATCGGAGCGGTGCCCACCGTCGCAGGCGGCTTGGCCGTCTGCTTGCGGCCCACCTTGCGCAGCAGGTCCACGGCCAGGCGCTGAGCCTTGAAGCCCACATCCACCATGGCCGAACGCATGAACTTGATGGTGTCCGGGTTGGTGGCGTTGAGCATGGTCATCGCCAGCGCGTTCCCAGGCCGGAACGTCTTCTTGCCCATCTTGCGCAGCAGGTTGCGCATGTTCATGGTGACGTCGCCGAAGTCGATCTTCACCGGGCAGGGGCTTTCGCACTTGTGGCACACCGTGCAATGGTCGGCCACGTCCTCGAACTCCTGCCAGTGCTTGATGCTCACACCCCGGCGGGTCTGCTCTTCGTACAAAAACGCCTCGACCAGCAGCGAGGTGGCCAGGATCTTGTTGCGCGGGCTGTAGAGCAAATTGGCGCGTGGCACGTGCGTGGAGCACACGGGCTTGCACTTGCCGCAGCGCAGGCAGTCCTTGACGCTGTCGGCAATCGCGCCGATGTCGCTCTGCTGCATGATCAGCGACTCGTGGCCCATCAGCCCGAAGCTGGGCGTGTAGGCATTCGTCAAATCGGCGTGCATCAACGCAGCATTTGAAGCATTCGAAGCATTTTTGGCCTGCAGCGCTTGTCCATCAATCGCTGGCAGCTCCTGATTTCGGAGCAACTTACCCTTGTTGAAACGACCTTCCGGGTCCACCTTGCGCTTGTACTCGGCAAAGGGGCGCAGCTCTTCGTCGGTCAGAAACTCCAGCTTGGTGATGCCAATGCCGTGTTCGCCCGAGATCACGCCGTCCAGGCTGCGCGCCAGCACCATGATGCGCGCCACGGCCTCGTGCGCGGTCTGCAGCATCTCATAGTCGTCGCTGTTGACGGGCAGGTTGGTGTGCACATTGCCGTCGCCCGCATGCATGTGCAGCGCCACCCACACCCGGCCCTTGAGCACGCGCTTGTGGATGGCCACAGCCTCGTCCAGGATGGGCTTGAACGCCGCGCCGGTGAAGATGCCTTGCAGCGGCGCCCGCAGCTGGGTCTTCCAGCTGGCGCGCAGCGTGTGGTCCTGCAGCTGGGGGAACAGCGTTTCCACATCGTGCAGCCAGCCTTGCCACAGCGCGCGCACCTCTTCCACCAGGGCGATGGCTTGGGCTACGCGCTCCTGCAGCAGCTCGGGCGATGGGACTTCGTCGTCGGCGTCATGCTTGCCCAGGGGCAGGTTGCCGCGCTCGAAGAACTCGGTCAGCGCATCGCACAGCTTGATCTTGTTGCGCAGGCTCAGCTCGATGTTGATGCGCTCGATGCCGTCGGTGTACTCGGCCATGCGCGGCAGCGGGATCACCACGTCTTCGTTGATCTTGAAGGCGTTGGTGTGGCGGCTGATGGCCGCCGTCTTCTTGCGGTCCGCCCAGAACTTCTTGCGCGCATCGGCCGTGATGGCCACAAAGCCTTCGCCGCTGCGGGTGTTGGCCAGGCGCACGACCTCGCTGGTCACGCGGGCCACGTCGTCGGCGTTGTCGCCCGCGATGTCGCCAATCAGCACCATCTTGGGCAGGCCGCCGTTGCCCTTCTTGCTTTTGGTGGCGTAGCCCACTGCCTTCAGATAGCGGTCATCCAGGTGTTCCAGGCCCGCCAGCAGCACGCCACTGCGCTTTTGCTCGGCGAACATGAAGTCCTTGATCTCGACGATGCTGGGCACGGCGTCCTTGGCGTTGCCAAAGAACTCCAGGCACACGGTGCGCGTGTGCTCGGGCATGCGGTGCACCACCCAGCGTGCGCTGGTGATCAGGCCGTCGCAGCCTTCCTTCTGGATGCCGGGCAGGCCCGCCAGGAACTTGTCCGTCACGTCCTTGCCCAGGCCTTCCTTGCGGAAAGTCTTGCCCGGGATGCTCAGGCGCTCGGTGCGCACGGGCGTCTTGCCATCGGCCTCGAAATACTGCAGCTCGAAGGTGGCCGTCTCCACGTCATGGATCTTGCCCATGTTGTGGTCCAGGCGCGTCACTTCGAGCCACTGGGCGTCGGGCGTGACCATGCGCCAGCTGGCCAGGTTGTCCAGCGCCGTGCCCCACAGCACGGCCTTCTTGCCGCCCGCGTTCATGGCGATGTTGCCGCCAATGCAGGAAGCCTCGGCACTGGTCGGGTCCACCGCAAACACAAAACCGGCACGCTCGGCCGCATCGGCCACGCGCTGGGTGACCACGCCGGCTTCGGTCCACACCGTGCCCACCTCGCGGTCCATGCCCGGCAGACGGCGCATTTCCACCTCGGTCATGGCTTCAAGCTTTTCGGTGTTGATGACCACCGACTTCCAGGTCAGCGGGATCGCGCCGCCGGTGTAGCCGGTGCCGCCCCCACGCGGGATGATGGTCAGACCCAGCTCGATGCAGCCCTTGACCAGGCCCGCCATCTCGACCTCGGTGTCGGGGGTCAGCACCACGAACGGGTACTCGACGCGCCAGTCGGTCGCATCGGTCACATGGCTCACGCGCGAGAGGCCGTCGAACTTGATGTTGTCCTTGGCCGTCAGGCGGCCCAGAGTCTTCTGGATCTGGCGGCGCAGCTGCGCGGCCTGCTCGAAGGTGGCATTGAACTCGGCCACTGCGCGGCGCGCAGCGACGACCAGTTCACCCACCAGACGGTCACGTCCGGCGTCATCGGCGGGGGTGCGGCGCTTTTCGATCTCGCCCAGGCGGTGCTGAAGGGCATCGACCAGCAGCTTGCGGCGGTTGGGGTTGTCCAGCAGGTCGTCCTGCAGGTAGGGGTTGCGCTGCACGACCCAGATATCGCCCAGCACTTCATACAGCATGCGGGCCGAGCGGCCGGTGCGGCGCTCTTTGCGCAATTGGTCCAGCACCTCCCAGGATGAAGACCCCAGCAGGCGGATCACGATCTCCCGGTCGGAGAACGAGGTGTAGTTATAGGGAATTTCACGCAGACGGGCAGGCTCGGCGGCTTGCGTCTGCAAGGCCGCCAACGCGATCGGTACATTCATGGGGGTCTACCTGGGGTGGGGGCGCGATTTTAAGCCACCGGCCTCCGCCCTGCCGGCAGGGGGAGGCCGCACAACGCCAAACGGCCGGGCAATGCCCGGCGCCAGCGTCAGAACAGCACGCGGCTGCGCAGGGTGCCCGGGACCCGGGCCAGCTTGTCCAGCGCCAGGTCGGACGAGGCGGCGTCGATGTCGATCACCACGTAGCCGATCTTCTCGTTGGTTTGCAGGTACTGGGCCGAGACGTTGATCTGGTTGTCCGAAAAAATGCGGTTGATTTCGGACAACACCCCCGGCACGTTGCGGTGGATGTGCAGCAGGCGGTGCTTGCCGGGGTGGGCGGGCAGCGCCACCTCCGGGAAATTGACCGACGAGGTGCTGGTGCCGTTGTCGCTGTACTTCACCAGCTTCTCGGCCACTTCCAGGCCGATATTGGCCTGGGCCTCCATGGTGGAGCCGCCGATGTGGGGGGTCAGGATCACGTTGTCCAGCCCGCGCAGGGGAGACACAAACTCGTCCTTGTTGGTGCGTGGCTCCACGGGGAACACGTCAATCGCCGCACCTAGCAGCTTTTTAGCCTTGAGCGCCCCGGCCAGGGCCTCGATATCCACCACCGTGCCACGCGCGGCGTTGATGAGGATGCCGCCCGGCTTCATGGCGGCGATCTCGGCCGCGCCGATCATGCCTTCGGTGGACGGCAGCTCGGGCACATGCAGGCTCACGATGTCGCTCTGGCCCAGCAGGTCGTGCAGGTGCTGCACCTGGCGCGCATTGCCCAGCGGCAGCTTGTTGACCACATCGAAAAACGCCACCTGCATGCCCAGCGCCTCGGCCAGCACCGACAGCTGCGTGCCGATGGAGCCATAGCCCACGATGCCCAGCGTCTTGCCCCGGATCTCGTAGGCGTTGTCAGCGCTCTTGAGCCAGCCGCCCCGGTGCGCCACAGCGTTTTTCTCGGGCACGCCGCGCAGCAGCAGGATGGCTTCGGCCAGCACCAGCTCGGCCACCGAGCGGGTGTTGGAGTACGGCGCATTGAAGACGGCAATGCCACGCTCGCGCGCCGCGTTCAGGTCCACCTGGTTGGTGCCGATGCAAAAGCAGCCCACGGCCACCAGCTTGTGGGCCTGGGCAAATACCTCTTCGGTGAGCTGGGTGCGCGAGCGGATGCCCACAAAGTGCACATCGGCGATCTTGCGTTGGAGCTCCTCGTCCGGCAGCGCGCCGGACACCGTCTCGATCTGGGTGTAGCCCGCCGCACGGATCACGTCCACCGCAGAGGAGTGGATGCCTTCGAGCAGCAGAAATTTGATCTTGTTCTTGTCCAGCGAATTGGTGGCCATGGCAATAAGAAAGAAGGAAATGGAGAAAACAAACCGGCGCGCTGCGGCGCGAACGAACCGGTGCGACAGGGACCCGCGAACAGTCACCAGCATGGTGCATTGCACAAAACCTTGCAAGCCTCGGCAAATGCGCCACACCTTGTCACAAAAGAGTCACAATCGCTCCCCTTGCGGGTTACCCAAGGGGTTTCCCGGTTGTTGCAAGCGCTGGGGTCATGCGACAACGACATATCAATGTCACATCGGCTGCATAGCATCCAGCCTTTGTGCTTTTCGTCATCCTCGGAGGAAATATTCATGCAAACGAAGCATCTGGCGGTCTGCGCTGCCATTGCCCTGTCGGTCTGCGCACCTGCGCAAGCCCAGGCGCAGCAAGTTGAGATTCAGTGGTGGCATTCGATGAGCGCAGCGCTGGGCGACTGGGTCAATGACCTGGCCAAGCAGTACAACGCCAGCCAGACCAAGTACAAGGTCGTGCCCACCTACAAGGGCACGTATGACGAATCCATGACAGGCGCCATCGCCGCCTTCCGTGCGGGCAACGCCCCCCACATCCTGCAGGTGTTTGAAGTGGGCACCGCCACCATGATGGCCAGCAAGGGCGCCATCGTTCCCGTCGCCAAGGTATTGAACGACGGCGGCTTCAAGTTCGACCCCACCCAGTACGTGTCGGCTGTGGCTGGCTACTACACCGCGCCCAATGGCCAGATGCTGAGCTACCCGCTCAACAGCTCCACCACGGTGTTCTATTACAACAAGGACGCCTTCAAGAAGGCCGGCCTGGACGCCGACAAGCCGCCCAAGACCTGGCCCGAAGTGTTTGCCGCCGCGTCCAAGCTCAAGGCCAGCGGCCACAGCTGCCCGTTCACCACCAGCTGGATCAGCTGGACGCAGCTTGAAAGCTTCTCGCTGTGGCACAACACGCTGTTCGCGTCCAAGAACAACGGCTTTGACGGCAACGACGCCCAGCTGCAGGTCAACTCGCCGCTGCACGTGCGCCACTTCGAGAACCTGGCCAAGGCCTCCAAGGACGGCAGCTTCGTCTACAAGGGCCGTGGCAACGTGCCGGACGCATCCTTCCCCTCGGGCGAGTGCGCCATGATGACGGGCTCCTCGGGCCTGTACGCCCGCGTGGCCAAGGAAGCCAAGTTTGCCTACGGCATCTCGGCCCTGCCCTACTACCCTGACGTGAAGGGTGCCCCCCAGAACACCGCCATTGGTGGTGCCAGCCTGTGGGTGATGTCTGGCAAGAAGGCCGAGGAATACAAGGGCGTGGCCGATTTCCTGAACTTCCTGAACGACACCAAGGTGCAGGCTGCGAGCCACCAGCGCACGGGCTACCTGCCTGTGACCATGGGCGCCTACCAGCTGACCGAGGCTTCGGGCTTCTACACCAAGAACCCCGGCACCGACGTGGCCGTGACGCAGATGATCAAGAAGGCCACGGACAAGTCGCGCGGCATCCGCCTGGGCAACTTCGTGCAGATCCGCGCCATCATCGACGAGGAAACCGAACAGATCTGGTCGGGCAAGAAGTCGCCCAAGGAAGCACTGGACACCGCCGTGACCCGTGGCAACGAGCAACTGGGCCGCTTCGCCCGCGCCAATAAGTAAACACTGCCGAACATCTGCCGATACCGCCCAGCAGCACTGCCGGGTGGCATCGAAAGCCCGCCGCCCCGTCAACCCTATTGGTTCACGGGGCGGCGGGGTTTTCTTTTTGAGAGTTTCGACATGGAAAAACGCGTTTTATTCCGCTCTGCATGGCTGCCGTGGGTGCTTCTGGCACCCCAGCTGGCCATCATCAGCGTCTTCTTTTTCTGGCCAGCCGGCCAGGCCCTGGTGCAGTCGTTCCAGATGCAGGACTCCTTCGGGTTTTCGAAGGAATGGGTCGGTTTCGACAACTTCCGGGACCTGTTCCAGGACCCGGGCTACCTGGCATCGTTCAAGACCACGGCCTTCTTCTCGATCCTGGTGGCGGTGAGCGGCATCACGCTGTCGCTGTTCCTTGCGATCTTTGCCGACCGCATCATCAAGGGCGCCATGGTCTACAAGACCGCGCTGCTGCTGCCCTACGCCGTGGCGCCTGCGGTGGCGGGCGTGCTGTGGATGTTCATGTTCTCGCCCTCGCTGGGCGTGGTGGCCTACATGCTGCGCCAGTCGGGTTTCGACTGGAACCACATGCTCAACGCCGACCACGCGATGGCGCTGATCGTGATTGCGGCGGTATGGAAGCAGATCTCCTACAACTTCCTGTTCTTCCTGGCGGGCTTGCAGTCCATCCCCAAGTCGCTCATCGAGGCGGCCGCGATTGACGGTGCAGGCCCCTGGCGCCGCTTCTGGAGCATCCAGTTCCCGCTGCTGTCGCCCACCACGTTCTTCCTGCTCGTCATCAACGTCGTGTACGCGTTCTTCGACACCTTTGCCATCGTCGACGCCACCACCCAGGGCGGCCCGGGCCGTGACACCTCCATCCTGGTCTACAAGGTCTACCACGATGGTTTCAAGGCCATGGACATGGGAGGCTCAGCCGCGCAGTCGGTGGTGCTGATGGCCATCGTCGTTGTGCTCACCGTCATCCAATTCCGCTACGTCGAGAAAAAGGTTCAATACTAAAAATGGTCGAACGCAGCCCTTACCTCACCGCACTCTCGCACCTCATCATGGTGCTGGGCGTGCTCATCGTCGGCTTCCCGCTGTACTTGGCCTTCGTGGCCTCCACGCACACGGCGCAGGACATCGTGCAGGTGCCCATGCCCATGCTGCCCGGCGACAACTTCTGGCAGACCTACCACGACGCGTTGTTTGGCGGCGGCACGGGCGCGGGCTCCACGGCGCCGGTGGCCCGCATGATGTGGGTGAGTTTTGTCACCGCCATCGTCATCACCGTGGGCAAGATCGCGATCTCGCTGCTGTCGGCGTTTGCCATCGTGTACTTCCGCTTCCCGTTCAAGGGCATCTGCTTCTGGCTGATCTTCATCACGCTGATGCTGCCGGTGGAAGTGCGCATCGGCCCCACCTACCAGGTAGTGTCGGACCTCGGCATGCTCAACAGCTACGCGGGCCTCACGGTGCCGCTGATCGCCTCGGCCACGGCCACGTTCCTGTTCCGGCAGTTCTTCCTCACGGTGCCCGATGAACTGGTCGAAGCCGCGCGTGTGGATGGCGCCGGTCCGATGCGCTTTTTCAAGGACATCCTGGTGCCGCTGTCGCGCACCTCGATTGCCGCGCTGTTCGTGATCCAGTTCATCTATGGCTGGAACCAGTATCTGTGGCCCCTGTTGGTGACCACGTCCGAAGACATGTACCCCGTGGTGATCGGCATCAAGCGAATGCTGGCCGGCGGCGACGCAGGCAACGAGTGGAACATCGTGATGGCCACGGCCCTGCTGGCCATGCTGCCACCTGCCTTTGTGGTGGTGGTCATGCAGCGCTGGTTCGTCAAGGGCCTGGTGGACACTGAAAAATAAAGATAAAACGGGCCCTACCGCTTCATACATCTGCGCTAGCAGCTACATATTTAATAGCAAAATGGCATCCATCTCTCTTCGCAACATCATCAAGCGCTACGGGCACGGCCCCAAGGCCAACCAGGTCATCCACGGCGTGAACGCCGAGGTCAAGGACGGTGAATTCATCGTGATCGTCGGCCCCTCGGGCTGCGGCAAATCCACCCTGCTGCGCATGGTCGCCGGCCTGGAAGAAATCTCCGGCGGCGAGCTGCGCATCGGCGACCGTGTGGTGAACAACCTGGAACCTGCCCAGCGCGACATCGCGATGGTGTTCCAGAACTACGCGCTGTACCCGCACATGACGAACTTCGACAACATGGCGTATGGCCTGAAGATCGCCAAGGTGCCCAAGGACGAGATCAAAGCGCGCGTGGACAAGGCCGCCAAGATCCTCGAACTGGGCCACCTGCTGGAGCGCAAGCCGCGCGAACTCTCGGGCGGCCAGCGCCAGCGCGTGGCCATGGGCCGCGCCATCGTGCGCCAGCCCCAGGTGTTTCTGTTCGACGAGCCGCTGTCCAACCTGGACGCCAAGCTGCGCGCCCAGACCCGCCTGGAGATCCAGAAGCTGCACCGCGAGCTGGGCATCACCAGCCTGTTCGTCACGCACGACCAGGTCGAGGCCATGACATTGGCCGAACGCATGATCGTGATGAACGCCGGCAACATGGAACAGTTCGGCACGCCCGAAGAGGTCTACCACACGCCCGCCTCCACCTTCGTGGCCAGCTTCATCGGCTCGCCGCCCATGAATCTGCTCAAGAACGCGCCGAGCGCCGCCCCCGGCACCATCCTGGGCATCCGCCCCGAGCACCTGGATGTGCGCAGCGAAGGCTGGGCGGTCACGGTCGAGACGGTGGAGCTGCTGGGCGCCGAGCGCCTGATCTATGGCCGCATCAATGGCGAGCAGATCATCGTGCGCGTTGAAGAAGGCACGCACTCCCCTGCGCCCGATTCCGTGATCCATGTTCAGCCCCGCGCAGATCGCCTGCACGCGTTCGATGCCACCACCGGCAAGCGCATCGCGGCCTGAGCCGATGCCACCCAAGCCAGCTGCCAGTGCCGGGGGCAAGGTTCAGGCCACAGTCCCGGTGCTGGCGTCTCTGGACCTTGCAGAAACCCTGCGGTTCTACACCAGGCACCTGGGCTTTGATCCGCTGCTGGAGATGGACAACTACCTGATCCTGCAGCGCGATGGCTGCGAGCTGCACTTCTGGCCCTGCACCGAGCGCCACATTGCAGAGAACACCTCGTGTTATGTGCGTGCCGACACAGAAGCGCTGCACGCGGATTTCACGGCGCGCGGCCTGCAGCTGGCGCCACCTGTTGTCCAGCCCTGGGGCATGAAGGAGATGTTCGTCATCGACCCCCACGGCAACCTGCTGAAATTTGGTGAACCCGCATGAGCGTACCCTCGCCCGCCCTCGCCCTCTGGCCCTACCCCCGCTGGATCGCCCACCGTGGCGCTGGCAAGCTCGCCCCTGAAAACACCCTGGCCGCCTTCCGGCTGGGAGCACAGCATGGCTATCGCATGTTCGAGTGCGATGCCAAGCTGAGTGCCGACGGCGTACCGTTTCTGATGCACGATGCCACGCTGGACCGCACGACCAATGGCGCGCAGGCACTGGGCTCGGCAGCCAGCGCGGTCGGGGGCGATCACCCCTGGGCGGCCCTGTCACAGCTGGATGCTGGCGCCTGGCATTCACGCAGCTACGCCGGCGAGCCGCTCCCCACGCTGGAGAACATTGCGCACTACTGCATTGCCAACGGGTTCTTGCTGAACATCGAGATCAAGCCAACACCCGGCGTGGAGGAAAAGACTGGGCAGGTAGTGGGCGAGCATGCGGCGCGGCTGTGGCACGGCCAGGCGGTGTTGCCCCTGTTCTCGTCATTCCGACCCGAAGCGCTGGCTGGCGCCCGCACCACAGCACCCCACATCCCCCGCGCCCTGTTGCTGGACACGCTGTGGGACGGCTGGCACAACACGGCCCGCGAGCTGGGCTGCGTGGCCATCGTCTGCAACCACGCGCTGTGGGATGCGGCACTGGTTGCGCGCGTCCACGGCGACGGCCTGCGCGCGCTGAGCTACACGGTGAACGACGACTGGGCCGCACAGCGGCTCATCGCCCTCGGCACGGACGGCATCATCACCGACCGCGTGGACTTCTTTTCGCCCGCCACGCCATAGGGCGCGCCTTCAAACCATCCACGCCCCAAGCCAGTGCCACCGTGGAACCGGCTTCGCCGGGCCAGGGGTGGCGTCCCCCTTCAGGGGGAAGGCGCGCAGCGCCTCAGGGGGTCAGTCCAGCTTCGCGCCCGACTTTTTCACCGCCTCGGCCCAGCGTGGCATCTCGGACGCCAGGAATTTCGCGAAGTCCTCCGAGCCCAGAAACGCCGGGTCGGCCCCCTGGCTCACCATGCGGTTGCGCACATCGGGCATCTGCAGCACCTGGCCGAAGGCCTCGCTGAGCTTGTTCACAGCCTCCTTGGGCGTGCCGGCCGGGGCCAGAAAACCATAGAAACCCACCACCTCGAATCCCTTGATGCCGCTCTCGATCACCGTGGGCACATCGGGCAGTGCGGGGTTGCGCTCCTTGCTGGTCACCGCCAGGGCGCGCACCTTGCCCTGTTTGTGGTACGCGGCGGCCTGCGGGATGCTCTCGGCCATGAACTGCACCTGCCCGCCCATGAGGTCGGTGAACGCCGGGGCGCTGCCCCGGTAGGGGATGTGCACCATGAACAGACCCGTGGCGGTCTTGAACATCTCGGGCACCAGGTGGCTGATGCCACCATTGCCCGCCGAGCCAAAGTTGACCTGGCCCGGCTTGGCCCGGGCGTAGTCCATGAACTCCTTGAGGCTCTTGGCAGGCACGTTGGGGTTCACCAGCAGCGCCAGTGGCTGCATGGCGGTGCGCGCAATCGGCACAAAGTCCTTGAGAGTCGAATACGGCAACCGGCTGTAGAGCCCCGGGTTGATCACCATCACACCCGTGTTGGCCAGCATGATGGTGTGGCCGTCGGGCGGTGCTTTCATCACGTCCTGCGCGCCCACGGTGCCACCGGCACCGGCCTTGTAGTCCAGCACCACCGGCTGGCCGAGCACGGCCTGCAGCTTATCGGACAGCAGGCGTGCATGCTGGTCCAAAGGCCCGCCAGCCGGGAAGCCCACGACCACACGTATGGGTTTGGACGGAAAAGCCTGTGCGTGCACGGCAGCGGAAAGGGCCAAGCCCGCAGCCAGGGTGATCCAGGTACGCAGCAGCTTCATGGGGAATGTCTCCAGCAGTCGGTGTAGGGGGCTTCGTCAGCGGCGGGTCAAACCGCCAATACCCATGACATGGCACGCCATAGGGGCGGCACCAAGGCTATCAGACACAAGGGCGCCAGAGCCCCCAAAACCACCCCTCGCAAACCCTCAAAACACGTGACGGCTTGCTGAAAGCTTCAAGCCTTCCAGCCCCGCACCAGCACCCACTGGCAGGTAGCGCAGGCCACAACCAGGGCGGCATAGGTCAGCATCTTGCCGTCACGCCCCCACAGCACCAGCCCCGCTGCGAGCACCGCCACACCCACGGCAAACAGAATCACCCAGCGCAGCCACACCGACATCGCCGAGGCACTGCGGGAGCCCACCAGACGGCCCGAAAGCACCAACACCAGCGCCATGGCGGCGGCGGGTGCAACAAAGTTGAGAAGGTGGTTGGCGATGTCCAGTGGACCCATGGAATTGACCCAAATCAAGGCTTGAACAAGCAAGGCCGCCTGTTCGGGCCAACAATTTTATAATCGCAGCTTATGGCAGTCTGGGCCCTCGGCATCAACCACACCACCGCGCCGCTCGATCTGCGTGGCCGGTTCGCGTTCGCGCTCGACCAGATTGCCCCCACGTTGCACGGTTTGCGCCAGTCGCTTGGCTCCACCAGCCGCCACCCCGGGGTGGAAACAGCCATCATCTCCACCTGCAACCGCACCGAAATTTACTGCGCGGGCGAGCAGGCAGCCATGGACCATACGCTGGGCTGGCTGGCCCAGAGCGGCGGCGTCAGCCCCGCGCTGCTGCGCTCGCACTCCTACACACTCGAAGACAGCCTCGTTGCACGCCACGCCTTCCGCGTGGCCAGCGGGCTCGATTCGATGGTGCTGGGCGAGGCCCAGATCCTCGGCCAGATGAAAGACGCCGTGCGCGCCGCCGAAACCGCTGGCGCCCTGGGCACCACGCTCAACCAGCTGTTCCAGCGCAGCTTTGCCGTGGCCAAAGAGGTGCGCAGCAGCACCGAGATTGGTGCGCACAGCATCAGCATGGCCGCCGCCGCAGTGCGTCTGGCGGGTCAGCTGTTTGAAGACATCTCCGAGACCAAGATTTTGTTCGTCGGCGCGGGCGAGATGATCGAGCTGTGTGCCACGCACTTCGCCGCCAAGAACCCCAAGGCCATCGCCATTGCCAACCGCACCCTGGAGCGCGGCGAAAAGCTCGCCACCCGCTTTGGCGGCGAGGTGATGCGCCTGGCCGACCTGCCCGAGCGCCTGCACGAGTTTGACGCCGTCATCAGCTGCACCGCCAGCAGCCTGCCCATCATCGGCCTGGGTGCCGTGGAGCGCGCCCTCAAGAAGCGCCGCCACCGCCCCATGTTCATGGTCGATCTGGCCGTGCCGCGCGACATCGAGCCCGAGGTCAAGGCCTTGGGCGACGTGTACCTCTACACCGTGGACGACCTGGCCACCGTGGTGCAAACCGCACAGGCCAACCGCCAGGCCGCCGTGGCCCAGGCCGAGGCCATCATCGACGCGGGCGTCCAGAGCTTCATGCACTGGATGGAGCTGCGCAGCCCTGTCGGCCAAGCCGGTGGTGTGGTACCTCTGATTCAGCAGCTCAACGCCCAGACCGACGAGTGGCGTGCGCTGGAAATCGCGCGCGCCAAGAAGCTGCTGGCCAAGGGCGAGGATGTGGACGCCGTGCTCGAAGCCCTCTCACGCGGCCTCACGCAGAAGATGCTGCACGGCACCTTGGCCGAGCTGCGGGCGGGCGACGCCGAGATGCGCGCCCAGACGGCACAGACCGTCTCGCGCCTGTTCCTGCGCTCGCAAAGCAAGACGCCCAGCAACAACGGCCTGTAGCGGCGCTCGCCCGCTCCGCAGCCGCCCCGGTTTTCATCAAAATCGGCCCCTAGCGCTTGATACACAAGCGCCACCAGCTACCAAATATGTAGCAAACCATTTTTCCAGAATTCCATGAAACCCTTTCTCCGCAGCCAACTGGAGCGCTACGCACAGCGCCTGGGCGAACTCGACTTCCTGCTCTCGCGCGAAGACATCATGAGCGACATGGCGCAGTACCGCCGCATCTCCGTCGAGCACGCCGAGGTCACGCAGGTCGCAGGCCGCTACGCCCGCTACCAGCAGCGCGAGGCCGACCTGGCGGGTGCGCGCGAGATGCTGGCCGACCCCGACATGGCCGAGATGGCGCAGGAGGAAATCACCGGCGCTGAGGCCGAGCTGCTGCAGCTCGAAGACGAACTGCAGCGCCTGCTGCTGCCCAAAGACCCCGACGACGCGCGCAACGCCTTTGTCGAAATCCGCGCCGGCACGGGCGGCGATGAATCCGCCCTGTTCGCAGGCGACCTCACCCGCATGTACACCCGCTACGCCGACCGCGTGGGCTGGAAGGTAGAGATCGTCAGCGAGAACGCAGCCGAGCTGGGTGGCTACAAGGAAATCGTGCTGCGCATCGAGGGGGACCACGTTTACGGCCATCTGAAGTTTGAGTCGGGCGGCCACCGCGTGCAACGCGTGCCCGCCACCGAAACGCAAGGCCGCATCCACACCAGCGCCTGCACCGTGGCCGTGATGCCCGAGCCCGACGAGCACGAGGCCATCAAGCTCAACCCGGCGGACCTGCGCATCGACACCTTCCGCGCCAGCGGCGCTGGCGGCCAGCACATCAACAAGACCGATTCGGCCGTGCGCGTGGTGCACTTGCCCACCGGCATCGTGGCCGAATGCCAAGACGGTCGCAGTCAGCACAGCAACAAGGCCAAGGCGCTGCAAGTGCTGCAGGCGCGCATCCAGGAGAAGGAGCGCAGCGAGCGCGCCGCCAAGGAGGCCGCGCTGCGCAAGGGCCTGATCGGCAGCGGCGACCGCAGCGACCGCATCCGCACCTACAACTTCCCGCAAGGGCGCCTCACCGACCACCGCATCAACCTCACGCTGTACAAGCTGCTGCAGGTGATGGAAGGCGACCTGGGCGATGTGCTGCAGGCCCTGGCCCACGCCCGCGAGGCCGAGCAGCTCGAAGAGCTGGAGATGGGTACCGCAAGCTGAACCATATTCAGAATTTGAACAATATTGGCCTCTAGCGCTTATCTGTCATGCGCTAGCCGCTATTAAATCAATAGTGACCAACACATCCCCCACCCTCGCCCAGGCCCTGAACCAAGCCCACACCCTGGGACTGGCGCGCATCGACGCGCAACTGCTGCTGCTGCACACCCTGGCGCGCCACGACGCGGGCCGCGCCTGGCTGCTGGCGCACGACACGGATGCGATGGAAGAGGCAGCACATGCCCAGTTCATCGCCCTGTGCCAGCGCCGCTTGGCGGGCGAGCCAGTGGCCTACCTCACCGGACGCAAGGAGTTCTACGGCCTGCCGCTGCAGGTGGACGCCCGCGTGCTGGACCCACGCCCCGACACCGAAACCCTGGTGGACTGGGCCCTGGAAGTGATCGCCCCGCTGACATCGCCGCGCGTGGTGGACCTGGGCACCGGCAGCGGCGCGATTGCACTGGCGTTGCAAAGCCAGCGCGCTGACGCCAGGGTACTGGGGGTGGACGCGAGTGCCGATGCATTGGCCGTGGCCCAGGCCAATGCACAGCGGCTGGGTTTGCCGGCGCGGTTTCAGCGCAGTGATTGGCTGCAAGGCGTGGATGGTTTTTTTGACGCGATCATCTCCAACCCCCCCTACATCGCCAGTACCGACCCCCACCTGGCCGCGCTGACGCACGAACCCCTGCAGGCCCTGGCCAGCGGCGCAGACGGCCTCGAAGACATCCGCACCATCGTCGCCCAGGCGCCCGCGCACCTGCAGCCGGGCGGCTGGCTGCTGCTGGAGCATGGCTACGACCAGGCCGAAGCCGTGCAGGCCCTGCTCGCCACCCAGGGTTTTGCCCTGGTACAAAGCCGCAATGACCTCGCGGGCATTGCGCGTTGCACGGGCGGGCAGTGGGCGCTGGCGCAGACAGTGAAATAATCCACCCCATTGCGGGCTTTCAAAACCTCACGCCCGCCAGCCCCTTTCAAGGAGTATTCCCATGAGCGACACCCAACAACGCATCGACACCCTCGTCAAATCCAGCGACATCCTGCTGTTCATGAAGGGCAACGCCAGCTTCCCCATGTGTGGTTTCTCCGGCCGTGCCATCCAGATCCTCAAGGCCTGCGGCGTGGACCCCAAGAGCGTGGTCACCGTCAACGTGCTCGAAGACGACGAAATCCGCCAGGGCATCAAGGAATACAGCAACTGGCCCACGATCCCGCAGCTGTATGTGAAGGGCGAGTTCATCGGTGGCTCGGACATCATGATGGAGATGTACGAGTCGGGCGAACTCAAGCAGGTGCTGGGCACCGAAGGCTGATCGACGCGGCCACTACCCCGTGCAAACCAGGCCGCCTTCGGGCGGCCTTTTTGTTTGCCCGCAACAGTGGCACCAATCAGGGGCTTTTCCGGTGCTGAAGCGGGCATGTTGTGTGCTTGAATGGTTGCGTGACGTAACCATCACAGGAGCATGCAATGACCAGCCATAGCCTTGTTCCCCAGCCACCCGCCCTGCGCTTGCCGGTGGCCCAGATGCGCAATGTGTTCCACCCCGGCGACGTCGAGCGCAAGCTCGCACGGTTGCAGGAGTCGGGCAACCAGCGCGAATACGAAACCCTGCGCACCGTGTACGAACGCATGCTGGAACGTGGTCCGGAGCGCTTTCAGGTCAAGCCCTCGGGCATCCCCGACATGGCCAGCCTCTATGAGCAGTTGCCCAACTTCACCGAGGTGCTGGACGACGTCAAGCGCCACGTGGCGCTGGCGCAGGACAGCAGCGATGGCCTGGAGGTCACGCCCATGCTGCTGCTGGGCCCGCCCGGCATCGGCAAGACCCACTTTGCGCGCCACCTGGCCGAGCTGCTGGGCACGGGCATGAACCTCTTGCCCATGAGCTCCATGACCGCAGGCTGGCTGCTGTCGGGCTCGTCGGCGCAGTGGAAGGGCGCGCGCCCGGGCAAGGTGTTCGAGGCGCTGGTGGAGGGCGAATACGCCAATCCGGTCATCGTGGTGGACGAGATCGACAAGGCCAGCAGCGATGCGCAGTACGACCCGCTGGGTGCGCTGTACAGCTTGCTGGAGTACGACACGGCCCAGAGCTTTACCGACGAGTTTGCGGAGGTGGCCATCGACGCCAGCCAGGTGATCTGGATCACCACCGCCAACGACACGCGCGGCATCCCCGACCCCATCCTGAACCGCATGAACGTGTTCGAGGTGGAGGCGCCCACGCTGGAGCAGGCGCGCACCATTGCCCGCAACCTGTACCAGGGCATCCGCGCAGGGCACGACTGGGGCCGCCTGCTGGATCCGGAGCCGACGGACGACGTGCTGGACCACCTGGCACAGATGCCCCCCCGTGAGATGCGGCGTGCGCTGATGACGGGCTTTGGCAATGCGCGGCTGGACCGCCGGTCCACCGTGGAGATTGCTGATCTGCCCAAGGCGGCGTCAGGGCGCAGCCGCATCGGTTTCGTGCAATAACAAGGCCCCCGCCGCCAGTCCTGCGCTCGCCCGCAGGACTGGCCTTCGGGGCCCCAACCCCGAAGGCCCACCAGCCCCCCCCCGGTGTGTGCACACCTGGGGTAGGTGCCTGCGGAACGCCCAGATACACTCAGTCATCCGGTGTGCCGCAGCGCCACGCTCCGTCGCCATTCATGACCCTCTCCCAAAGCCTCTTTGTCATCGGACTGCTGATTGCAGCCAGCGCCTTCTTCTCCATGGCCGAGATCTCGCTCGCCGCAGCGCGCCGCCTGCGCCTGCGGCAGATGGCCGACGAAGGGGATGCCAGGGCGGACCAGGTGCTGCGCATGCAGGAGCAGCCGGGCGACTACTTCACCGTGGTGCAGGTGGGGCAGAACGCCGTGGCCATCCTGGGCGGTATCGTGGGCGAAGGTGCGCTGAGCCCCCACTTCACCACGCTGTTCGGCCTGTGGCTGTCGGAATCAGCCGCGCAGAAGGCGGGCTTTCTTGCCTCGTTCCTGGTCATCACCTCCCTTTTCATCCTGTTTGCCGACCTGTTCCCCAAGCGCCTGGGCATGGCCGAGCCCGAGCGGCTGGTGGTGCGGCTGGCACAGCCCATGGCCTGGTGCATGGCGCTGCTGCGCCCTGTGGTGTGGTTCTACAGCCGGGGGGCGGATGCGCTGTTCCGGGTGCTGGGTATGTCGTCGCTGCGGGACGACCGCATAACCTCGGACGACATCCTGGCGATGATGGAAGCGGGTGCGCGTGCCGGCGTGCTGGCCGCCCGCGAGCAGCAGGTCATCACGAATGTGTTCAAGCTGGACACGCGCATGGTGTCCAGCGCCATGTCCCCCCGCGACCGTGTGGCCTTCTTCTTGCGCGACGAGCCGGACTCCGTGATCCGCCTGCGCATTGCGGCCGAGCCTTTCTCAACCTACCCCGTGTGCGAGGGGGACATCGACCATGTGGTGGGCTATGTGGATGCCAAGGACCTGTTCCAGCGCGTGCTGAACAACCAGCCCATTTCGCTGGCCGATGACAGTCTGGTGCGCAAGGTGCTGATCGTCCCAGACCGGCTCACGCTGTCGGAGGTGCTGGAACAGTTCCGCCAGGTGCACGAAGACTTTGCCGTCATCGTCAACGAATACAGCCTGGTGGTGGGCGTGGTCACGCTGAACGACGTGATGAGCACCGTGATGGGCGACCTGGTCGGCCCGGCGGATGAAGAGCAGATTGTGCGGCGCGATGAAAACTCGTGGCTCATCGACGGCGTCACACCGGTCGAGGACGTGCTGCGCGCACTGTCGCTGGACGAGCTGCCCCACGCGGGCGACTACGAAACCCTGGCCGGGTTCCTGATGGTGATGCTGCGGCGCGTTCCGCGCCGGACGGACAGCGTGAGCTGGGGTGGCTACAAGTTCGAGGTGCTGGACGTGGACAGCTACCGCATCGACCAGGTCATGGTGTCCCGCCTCGGTACCGCACAGTCAGCAGGCTCCGGCCAGACCATCCAGGCCACCCCAGCAGACATCGCCACGCCGACTTCGACCTAGGCCTGCGGGCGAATGGGCTCCAGCGGCTTGGCGGGAGGTGACGGCTTTTGCCGCATGCAGAATTTCAGAAATATCAGCCCAATTGGCCTTTAGCGATTGATGGATAAGCGCAAGCAGCTATATAAAAAATAGCAAATTAGGCAGCGGGCAGCTGTGAACCCTCGGCGAACAACCAGTTGCGCTGTGCGCGAAACACGGCGTCCGGGTACGGCGAACGCCCGCGGCTGCCGTTATAGCGCCCCAGAGCCATGAACAGGTCGCCCCGCTCCCGGTCGATGTAGTGCCGCAAGATCACACAACCAAAGCGCAGATTGGTCTGCATGTGAAACAGCTTGCCGGGGTCACCATCCCCAATCACCCGTGTCCAGAAGGGCATGACCTGCATGTAACCACGTGCGCCCACGCTGGACACCGCGTATTTGCGGAACGCACTCTCCACCTGGATCAGGCCCAGCACCAGGGACACATCCAGCCCGGCACGCTTGGATTCGTACCAGGCGGTCTGCAGGAAGTCGCGGCGGACCTCCCATTCGGGCTTGCGGCGGCGCAGGCGGTCGCTCATGGCGGCGAGCCAGCGCACGTAGTGAATGCGGGCTTCGGTGGTGAAAAAATGGGGCTCTGGCGGTGCCTGGTTGGCAATGGCCGAACTGAGGGCGGTGCGCACAGAGTCCATCAGGGGCTCTTCCAGCTGCCCGCCCGCATAGGCCAGCGAGGGCGCCGCCAGCCAAGCCGCAGGTGCAGACAGAGCCGACAGCGCCGTCAGGCAGACGCGCCGGGATACACAGCCCCCATCATCGGGAGCCCTGCCCACTGCAGAAACCAGCCGCGCCGCGTTCATACCGCCATGCGGCCCTTCACGTGGGCCAGGATGTCTGCCACCGCCACCTTGGTGGCCGCAGGGTCGCGGCGGTGCTGGTACTCGACCACGCCGTCTTTGAGGCTCTTGTCGCCAATGGTCACGCGGTGGGGCACACCGATCAGTTCCCAGTCGGCAAACATGGCACCGGGGCGCTCACCCCGGTCGTCCAGGATCACGTCGACGCCCGCAGCCAGCAGGTCGGCATAGAGCTGCTCGGCCGTGGCCTTGACGGCTTCGCTGCGGTCCATGCCCACGGGGCAGACCACCACGGTGAAGGGGGCAATCGCGTCGGGCCAGATGATGCCGCGCTCGTCGTGGTTTTGCTCGATGGCCGCAGCGGGCAAGCGCGTGACGCCAATGCCGTAGCAGCCCATTTCAAAAAATGCGGGCCTGCCGTCGTCACCAAGGAAGGTGGCGTTCATGTCCTTGCTGTATTTGGTGCCCAGGTAGAACACATGACCCACTTCAATACCGCGCTCAATCGCCAGCTCACCCTTGCCGTCGGGCGAGCGGTCGCCCGCCACCACATTGCGCAGGTCGGCCACGGCGTCGGGCTCCGGCAGGTCGCGGCCCCAGTTCACGCCGGTGATGTGGAAGTCCACCTCATTGGCGCCGCAGATCCAGTCAGCCATCAGGGCGACTTCGCGGTCGGCCACGATCTTCAAAGGCTTCTTCAGGCCGATGGGGCCCAGGTAACCGGGCTTGCAGCCGAAATGGTCTTCGATTTCGCCCACCGTGGCAAAACGGAAACCCGCCAGCCCCGGCACCTTACCCACCTTGATCTCGTTCATGTCGTGGTCGCCGCGCAGCAGCAGCAGCCAGACCTGGGTCTTGACAATTTCGCCGGCTTCGCTGGTTTCGTCTGTGGCCAGCACGAGCGACTTGACCGTAGTGTTCAGAGGCACTCCCAGCAGTTCTGCCACATCGGCGCAAGTGCTCTTGCCAGGCGTGGCCGTTTTGGTCAACGCCTGAGTGGCTGCACCGCGTGGGCCGGCAGGGGCCAGCGCTTCGGCTTTTTCCATGTTGGCGGCGTAGTCGCTCTGTGGGCAGTAGACGATGGCGTCTTCGCCTGTGGCAGCGATCACCTGGAACTCTTCGGAGAGGTCGCCACCGATGGCACCACTGTCGGCCGCCACGGCGCGGTAGGTCAGGCCAAAGCGGTCAAAAATGCGGCGGTAAGCCTGCGCCATGATTTGGTAGCTGGCCTTGGCCGAGGCTTGGTCGCGGTCGAAGCTGTAAGCATCCTTCATGATGAACTCGCGTCCGCGCATCAGGCCGAAGCGCGGACGGCGCTCGTCGCGAAACTTGGTCTGGATCTGGTAGAAGTTCTTGGGCAGCTGCTTGTAGCTCTTGAGTTCCTGGCGCGCGATGTCAGTGATCACTTCTTCGCTGGTGGGCTGCACCACGAAGTCGCGGCCGTGACGGTCCTGAATGCGCAACAGTTCAGGGCCCATCTTGTCGAAACGGCCCGTTTCATGCCACAGCTCAGCAGGCTGGACTACGGGCATGGTCAGTTCCACGGCGCCTGCACGGTTCATTTCCTCGCGCACGATGGCTTCCACCTTGCGGATCACCCGCAGCCCCATGGGCATGTAGTTATAGATGCCAGCGCCCAGCTTCTTGATCAGCCCCGCCCGCGTCATGAGTTTGTGGCTGACCACTTCGGCATCCGCCGGAGCTTCCTTGAGGGTGGAAATAAAGAATTGGGAGGCTTTCATCGGAATCGATTGCAGGCAGAACGGGGCCGTCCACTTGCTGCGCGCTAGGCGCCGTGCATAATGGACACAGTTTAAAAATTTGGGGTTTGATTATGCTTGACCGGGACGGCTTTCGGCCGAACGTCGGCATCATCCTGCTCAACCAGAAAAACCAGGTGTTCTGGGGCAAGCGTATACGCACCCACAGCTGGCAGTTTCCGCAGGGTGGCATTGACCGGGGAGAAACTCCCGAGCAAGCCATGTTCCGTGAGCTGCATGAAGAAGTGGGCTTATTGCCCAACCACGTACGCGTGGTGGCCCGCACCCGGGACTGGTTGCGCTATGAGGTGCCTGGCCGGTACATCCGCCGCGATGCACGCGGACACTACAAGGGCCAGAAACAAATCTGGTATCTGCTTCAACTGGTAGGACACGACTGGGACCTGAACCTGCGTGCCACCAACCATCCGGAATTCGACGCCTGGCGCTGGAATGACTACTGGGTTCCGCTGGATGTCGTGGTCGAATTCAAGCGTGGCGTCTATGAAATGGCGCTGACGGAACTGGCCCGCTTCCTGCCTCGCCACGAGCAGCGCAACCGCTACCTGCGCAGTGGCATGCGCACGCGCGAGGGCGAACACGCGGGCACCATGTTTCGGACGGGCTCCATGCTGATCAATCCGGGCATGGAGCTTCCACCGGGGGCCAGTTTCGATCCGGATCCGCAGAACAGTGTGCCCGGAGAGCTAGACGGACTGCCTGCGGTCACCACGCCGCGTTAATTCATTGGCGAGGTGATCGCCAGTCCCATGAAAAACGCCTGCAAATCGCAGGCGTTTTTGTTGGTGGAATGATGGTGTCTTTGAGAAGCTACGTTGGCTGCTGGCTTTCGCCGTCAGCTGGCGGCCAGCACCATGTTGTCTCGATGCACCATCTCTGGCTCGGCAACGTAACCCAGCAGCTTTTCGAATTCGGTCGAAGGCTTGCGGCACAGCATTCTGGCCTCGGCCGCAGCATAGTTGGCCAGGCCACGGGCAATTTCGGTGCCGGATGCGTCGCGCACGGCAATCACGTCGCCGCGCGAAAAGTCACCCTCCACAGCCGTCATACCGATAGGCAGCAGACTCTTGCCTTCATCACGCACCTTGGCCGCAGCCCCCGCGTCCACCACCACCGAGCCGCGCAATTGAAGGTGGTCGGCCATCCACTGTTTGCGGGCTTGCTTTTTTTGCGTCTGGGCCACAAGGAGCGTACCCAGCGCCTCCCCTTGAACGAGGCGAACCAGCACATCGGATTCGCGCCCCCAGGCAATGACCGTGGAGGCGCCAGAACCAGCAGCACGCTTGGCCGCGAGGATCTTGGTGATCATGCCGCCCTTGCCAATGCTGGAACCCGCACCACCGGCCATGGCCTCCAGCGCTGGGTCGCCGGCCTTGGCTTCGTGCACAAACTGCGCGGACGCATCGCGGCGCGGGTCGGCCGTGTACAGGCCCTTCTGGTCGGTGAGGATGATCAGCGCGTCGGCCTCGACCAGGTTCGCCACCAGTGCGCCCAGGGTGTCGTTGTCGCCGAACTTGATTTCGTCGTTGACGACGGTGTCGTTCTCATTGATCACCGGCACCACACCCAGGCGCAAGAGCGTCAGCAGGGTCGAGCGCGCATTCAGGTAGCGCTCGCGGTCGGCAAGGTCAGCATGGGTGAGCAACACCTGTGCGCTGCCCATGCCTTGCTCGCGCAGCTTGGTTTCGTACATCTGCGCCAGCCCCATCTGCCCAACGGCAGCGGCGGCCTGCAGCTCGTGAACTTCGTTCGGCCGCGTGGTCCAGCCCAAGCGCTTCATGCCTTCGGCAATGGCACCACTGGACACCATCACAACCTCGCGCGGCACCCCACCATCGCCACGCACCAGAGCCGCCAGCTGACGGCTCCACTCGCCAATGGCGGTTTCGTCGAGGCCACGGCCCTCATTGGTCACAAGACTGGAGCCTACCTTGACCACGATGCGGCGGGCGTCACGCAATACGCTGGAAACCATTTTTTAAGTATTTTTGGCCGCTAGCGCTTATTCCAAAAGCGCCAATAGCTATTATTAATATAGCAAATGAGAACGCAGACCGTGACTGCAAATCAGGCTGGCGCATCCCCTGCAAAACGTGGATCAATTTCCACTGGCTCGTTCTCCACCCGCTGTTCGGACTGCACATGGCGGAAGATGGCATGGATCAGCGGCTCGCAGCCTTCGCGCGTCAGGGCAGAAATCTCAAACACCGGCCCCTTCCACTTGAAGCGCTTGACGAAGTCCTTCACACGGGCTTCCCGCTCTTCGGTGGGCACCATGTCCAGCTTGTTCAGCACCAGCCAGCGCGGCTTGTTGTACAGCTGCTGGTCATACTTCTTGAGCTCGTTGACGATGGCTTTGGCCTGAGCCACCGGGTCCACCGCATCGTCGAAAGGCGCCAGATCCACAATGTGCAGCAGCAGGCGGGTGCGCTGCAGATGGCGCAGAAACTGGTGCCCGAGGCCCGCACCTTCCGAAGCGCCTTCGATGAGACCTGGAATATCAGCCACCACAAAACTCTGCTCCGGCCCCACGCGAACCACACCCAGGTTGGGATGCAGCGTCGTAAAGGGGTAGTCTGCAATCTTGGGGCGGGCGTTGGACACCGCCGTGATGAAGGTGGACTTACCCGCATTGGGCATGCCCAGCAGGCCCACGTCGGCCAGCACCTTCAACTCCAGCTTCAGGTTCTTCTTCTCGCCGGGCCAGCCTGGTGTCTTCTGGCGCGGGGCCCGGTTGATAGCGCTCTTAAAGCGCATGTTGCCAAAGCCGCCATCACCCCCCTTTGCAATGGTGATGACCTCGCCCGGGTTCAGCAGCTCGTAGAGCACCTCGCCCGTTTCGGCGTCTGTGATGATGGTGCCGACCGGCATCTTGAGGGTGATGTCGGCACCAGCCGCACCAAACATATCCGATCCCATGCCATGCTCGCCCCGCTTGGCCTCGTGCCTGCGCGAATAGCGAAAGTCCACCAGGGTGTTCAGGTTCGGATCAGCCACGGCAAAAACATGCCCGCCGCGACCACCGTCCCCGCCGTTGGGACCGCCGAATTCCTTGTACTTTTCGTGCCGAAAAGACACGCAGCCATTGCCACCATCACCGGCGGCAATGTCAATAAAGGCTTCATCGACGAACTTCATGGGATATCCAGTTTACAAAAGGGCGCAGCACCAGCAGCAGACTGCCTGATTCTGTCGGAACTGCGGAACGCCTTGCAGGCGCCGTCTGCCGACGACTTGAGCGCCATCGTACAGACCAAACAACAAAGCCCCGGCAAAGCGGGGCTTCGATGGCTACCAGAGGAACGAACCTCAGGCAGGAGTCACATTGACCGTGGACTTGGACAACGCACCCTTGGTGCCGAACGACACGTGGCCGTCCACCAGGGCGAACAAGGTGTGGTCCTTGCCCACGCCGACATTGTTGCCGGGGTGGAAACGTGTGCCACGTTGGCGCACGATGATCGAGCCAGCGCTGATCAGTTCACCACCGAACGCCTTGACACCCAGCATCTTTGGCTTGGAGTCACGTCCGTTTCGCGTAGAGCCGCCGCCTTTTTTCTGTGCCATGACTAGCTCCTTCGATTAAGCAGCAATCGCACCGATTTGCAGTTCAGTGAACTGCTGGCGATGGCCTTGGCGTTTTTGATAGTGCTTGCGACGGCGCATCTTGAAGATGTGCACTTTGTCGTGCTTGCCGTGGGCCACGACAGTGGCTTTCACGGTTGCGCCGGACACCAGGGGCGTACCAACCTTCAGTTCAGCGCCGTTGCCGACAGCCAGAACCTGGTCGATCACAATTTCCTGGCCTACGTCCGCAGCAATCTGTTCTACTTTAATTTTTTCGCCGGAAGCAACGCGATACTGCTTGCCGCCGGTTTTTATGACCGCGTACATGTTGACCTCTTGATATGAGTTCTGCAGACGAATTTCCGCAGAGCCCAAGAGTATAGCGCATTGCCATACAACACACCACCCCCGCGTTCAGCGACAGCGCCGCCGCCTCGGTGGTCGCAACGAAGAGCCTCCGGGGCTTCCTATAATTCGGTCTCTTTCTGTGACCACCATCTTGACTGACCACACCGCCCCCGCAGCATCCCCTCTCTTGCTCGTTGCACAAGACATGCACGAGGTCGACAAGGTCATTGGTCAGCGCCTGACGTCCAGCGTACCTCTGGTAGCCCAGATATCGCAGTACATCATTGCCGCTGGCGGAAAACGCCTGCGACCGGCACTGCTGCTGATGGTCTGCGGCGCCCTGGGGTATCGGGGCGCACATCGGCACAGCCTCGCGGCCGTTGTGGAACTGATCCACACCGCTACACTGCTGCACGACGATGTCGTGGACGCATCCACCCTGCGCAGAGGCCGACCCACGGCGAACGAAACCTTTGGCAACCCCGCCAGCGTGCTTGTTGGGGATTTTCTGCACACCCGCTCCTTCCAGATGATGGTCGAGGCAGGCAGCATGCGGATCATGGAGATACTCTCGGAGGCCACCAACGTGATCGCCGAGGGTGAGGTGTTGCAGCTGATGAACATGCATGACGCATCGCTCGACGAAGCGGGTTACCTGCGCGTCATTCGCTCTAAAACCGCCAAACTGTTTGAAGCCAGCGCACGCCTCGGCGCAGTACTCGCCGAGAGCTCGCCTGAAATTGAGGAAGCTTGCGCAACCTACGGACAAGCGTTGGGCACCGCTTTCCAGATCATTGACGACGTCCTCGACTACGACGGGGATGCGACTGAGATGGGGAAAAACCTGGGGGACGATCTGCGCGAAGGCAAGTCCACCCTCCCCCTCATCGCTGCCATGGAGCGCGGCACCGAAATTCAGGCGCAGGTCGTGCGCCAAGCCATTGAACAAGGCTCGACCGACCAACTGGCAGACATCGTGCAAATCGTCCGCGAGACCGGCGCACTGGAAGTCACACGGGCCGCCGCCTTTAGCGAGGCCCGCCGAGCCATGGCGGCTGCAGAGCAACTACCAACCAATGCATATTCAGCAGCTTTGCTAGAATTGGCCGCACAGTTGCTTACAAGACGCAACTGATCTGCCCATTGCATCAGCTTCTGAGCGCAATAGCGGCACACGGGGTGTAGCTTAGCCTGGTAGAGCGCTACGTTCGGGACGTAGAGGCCGGAGGTTCGAATCCTCTCACCCCGACCATAAATACCAGTGCATTTTCAGCAATAGCACCCTTTTTGTGGTGCTGTTGCCAATCTCGAATCTCTGTACAGCCTTCAGATGATCGGTGATGATAGGATGGTTTCTTTTCCACACCTAACATATTTCCGGTTACATGGCCGCTGTCGATACTGCCCCCAAAGAAGCCTCCGCAGTGGCCCTCCCCGGATTGGGCAGGGCCCTGATGTCTGCTGGCAAGCTGACCCAGAAGGCAGCAGAGGACATTTACAAAAAATCACAAACTAGCCGGACCAGCTTTATTGCCGAACTGACCGGTTCTGGCGCGGTGTCAGCTGCCGACTTGGCCCATACCGTGTCGGCTGTGTTTGGCGCACCCTTACTCGATCTGGATGCGATTGATCCATTACGGCTGCCGAAAGAACTGCTCGACGGCAAGATATGCCAAGCATATCGGGTTGTTGTGCTCAGCAAGCGCAATAATCGCCTGATTGTTGCGACTGCAGACCCTACGGACCAGGAAGCAGCCGAAAAAATAAAATTCACCACCCAGATGGGGGTGGACTGGATTATTGCGGAGTATGACAAGCTCAGCCGCCTAGTAGAAACCACCACCAAATCGGCCAGTGAATCTTTGGAAACGCTGACGGGTGGTGGTGGTGATTTTGAATTTGACGACTCACCCATCGAAGAGGCGCCAGACAATAACGATACCGGAGCTACTGATGTAGAAGATGCTCCCATCGTCAAGTTCTTGCACAAAATGCTTCTGGACGCATTCAACATGCGTGCGTCCGATTTACATTTTGAACCTTATGAGCATCAATACCGCGTGAGATTTCGGATTGATGGTGAATTGCGAGAAATCGCGTCCCCACCAATAGCCATCAAGGATAAGCTGGCATCTCGCATCAAGGTGATTTCTCGCCTGGATATTTCTGAAAAGCGGGTACCGCAAGACGGGCGCATGAAACTCAAAGTGGGCCCGGACAGGGTCATTGATTTCCGGGTCAGCACCCTCCCGACCTTGTTTGGTGAAAAAATTGTTATCCGTATTCTGGACCCCAGCAGTGCCAAGCTGGGTATTGATGCATTGGGCTATGAACCCCAGGAGAAAGAGCGCCTGCTCGAAGCCATCGGGCGGCCCTATGGAATGATCTTGGTCACGGGACCCACGGGCTCCGGCAAAACCGTTTCCCTTTATACCTGCTTGAATCTTCTCAACAAGCCAGGCGTCAATATTGCCACAGCGGAAGACCCATCCGAAATCAATCTTCCAGGCGTTAACCAGGTCAACGTGAATGAAAAGGCTGGACTAACCTTTGCGGTAGCCCTCAAATCCTTTCTACGGCAAGATCCCGACATTATCATGGTCGGCGAAATCCGTGATCTGGAAACTGCGGACATTTCCATCAAGGCAGCACAAACGGGGCATTTGGTGTTATCAACGCTTCACACCAATGATGCCCCCACCACTTTGACACGCATGCGCAATATGGGAATCGCCCCGTTCAATATTGCTTCCAGCGTTATTCTCATCACAGCGCAGCGCTTGGCCCGCAGGTTGTGCCCCACCTGCAAAGCGCCGGCCGATATACCGCATGAATCGCTGCTCGAAGCAGGGTACAAAGAAGAAGAAATTGATGGAAGCTGGGTCACGTACCGCCCCGTAGGCTGCTCCGCTTGTAACAACGGGTATAAGGGACGGGTCGGCATCTACCAAGTCATGCCGATCTCTGAGGACATCCAACGTATCATCCTGCGCGACGGGAGTGCACTAGAAATCGCCGAACAGGCGAGAGCAGAAGGCGTGCGCTCGCTCCGCGAATCCGGCCTACACAAGGCAAGACTGGGCTTCACTTCGCTGGAAGAAGTGCTTGCCGTCACCAACGAATAACGACTAGAGGGTCCAGCATGGCAACCGCTGCATCACGGGATATCAAGGATTTTGTTTTTGAATGGGAAGGCAAAGATCGCCACGGCAAGATAGTGCGGGGCGAGGTGCGTGCGTCTGGCGAGAACCAGGTGCAAGCCACGCTCCGCCGCCAGGGCGTTTTTCCCACAAAGATCAAGAAACGTCGGATGCGCTCTGGCAAGAAGATAAAGCCCAAAGACATCGCTTTGTTCACGCGTCAGCTTGCCACAATGATGAAAGCAGGCGTTCCGCTTCTGCAATCGTTTGATATTGTGGGACGAGGGAATACCAATGCAAGTGTTACCAAGCTACTCAACGACATCCGCTCCGATGTTGAAACGGGGACTTCCCTGAATGGTGCATTCCGCAAGCATCCCATGTATTTCGATAGTCTCTACTGCAATCTTGTGGAGGCAGGCGAAGCGGCCGGTATTTTGGAGGCCCTGTTGGACCGTTTAGCCACCTACATGGAAAAAACGGAAGCCATCAAATCAAAAATCAAATCTGCTTTGATGTATCCCATTTCCGTGGTAATCGTTGCTTTTGTGGTTGTTACAGTCATCATGATTTTTGTAATCCCTGCATTTAAGGAGGTTTTTACATCGTTTGGCGCCGATTTGCCTGCTCCTACACTTTTCGTGATGGGTATTAGCGAAATCTTTGTAAAGTGGTGGTGGTTGATCTTCGGTGTGATTGGTGGGGGATTTTTCTTTTTTATGCAGGCGTGGAAAAGAAATGAAAAGATGCAGATGTTCATGGACCGTGTGCTATTGAAGATTCCGATTTTTGGGGCTTTGATCGATAAATCCTGCGTTGCGCGCTGGACACGTACTCTGTCCACGATGTTTGCTGCAGGGGTGCCACTGGTTGAAGCTCTGGACTCCGTCGGTGGTGCTTCGGGCAATTCGGTGTATTCCATGGCAACCGAAAAAATCCAGCAGGAAGTCTCTACCGGTACCAGCCTGACCGCAGCCATGGGCAACGCTAATATTTTTCCCTCCATGGTCCTTCAGATGTGCGCCATCGGGGAAGAATCAGGTTCCATTGACCACATGTTGGGCAAGGCTGCGGATTTCTATGAGGCAGAAGTGGACGAAATGGTGGCGGGCTTGTCCAGTCTGATGGAGCCCATCATCATTGTGTTCCTGGGTACGTTGATTGGCGGCATTGTCGTCTCCATGTACCTCCCAATCTTCAAACTCGGCCAAGTTGTGTAATGGAGATGCCCGTTTGGTGGAATGCAAGTTTGGGCGGGGTAATGGGACTTCTGATCGGTAGCTTCCTCAATGTGGTCATCTATCGGCTTCCCAAAATCATGGAACGCCAGTGGGTTGAGGAAATCCGGGCAGCGCAGGCGCAGAGCGCGCAAGGAGATCCCGGTGCCGCACCTCCTGAACAGGAGCGGTTCAACCTCATGGTTCCCCGTTCCCGCTGCCCCTCGTGTGGGCACATGGTCCAGTGGTACGAGAACATCCCTGTTTTGAGCTACCTTTTTCTGCGCGGGCGCTGCTCCGCGTGCAAGGCGCGGATCTCGGTACGCTATCCCTTGATCGAGATTGCGACGGGGGCCCTTTTCTTCCTGTGCATCCAGCGCTGGGGGATGACGCCCACGGGGCTCGTCTGGTGCGGGTTCTCGGCAGCCTTGGTCGCCTTGGCGTTCATCGACTGGGACACGACGCTGCTCCCGGACGACATCACTTTGCCGTTGCTGTGGGCTGGCCTGCTCGCTTCCGCGCTGCAGTGGATTGATGTGCCTTTGTATGCCTCCGTGCTCGGCGCGGCAGCGGGGTATCTTTCGCTCTGGCTGGTTTACTGGGGATTCAAGCTCGCCACGGGCAAGGAAGGCATGGGCTATGGAGATTTCAAGCTGTTTGCCGCACTGGGTGCTTGGTTCGGCTGGCAGGCACTGATCCCCATCATCCTGATGTCCTCAGTCATCGGTGCCGTCATCGGTATCGGGATGAAAGTCTTCAGCAGCCTGCGTGAAGGCGGCTACATCCCTTTCGGCCCCTTCCTGGTCGGCGCTGGTTTTACCGCTATGGTGTTTGGCCCCAACGCAATCCTTAACGCTGTCTTGAACCTTCTGGGCCTATAAACGATGAATCCGCGCAGGCGCCCCTTGCGCCTTGGCTTGACCGGGGGCATTGGCAGCGGAAAGAGCACGGTGGGCAGCATGTTCGCCGCGCTGGGAGGCAGCCTGATCGATGCAGACCAGCTGGCTCGCGACGTGACAGGCCCGCAAGGAGCGGCCATGGACGCAATCAGAGCCACTTTCGGGGCAGACTTCGTGGATGCCTCCGGCGCACTGGACCGTGCGCGAATGCGGGCTCTGGTCTTCAGCCACCCCGAGGCACGCGCCCAGCTCGAAGGGATCGTGCACCCTCTGGTTACCCTGCATAGCAACGCGATGGCCCAGCAGGCTGCGGACCAAGGCCATGCCCTGATCGTGTTTGACATCCCGTTGCTGGCGGAGTCCGGCCGGTGGGCCCGCAGGCTCGATGCTGTCGTGGTGGTGGATTGCTCTGCAGAAACGCAGATCAAGCGGGTCATGCAACGCAGCGGCCTGGCGCGAGAGGTGGTGCAAGGCATCATCGCCTCGCAGGCAAGCCGCACGGCGCGCCGCGCCGTGGCAGATGCCGTGATTGCCAACGACAGGGATTGCTCGCTAGAGGACCTGCGCCTCCAGACCCGGCAAGTGGCCACGCTGTTCGGGCTATGATGCGAACGAAACCGTTTGTGCTTTCACCCCATGCCGTGCGCCACCGGCGTCAGAATACTCCCTGAGCCCCCAGGAACCCGCCAGCGTGATCCTTTACGAATATCCCTTTAACGAGCGTCTCAGAACCTATCTGCGGCTTGAGCAGTTGTTCCGCCGATTGGGAGAACTGATTCCCCGTTCCCACGCGCTCGACCACCACTTTGCGCTGGTCACCATCTTCGAAATCATGGATGTGGCGGCACGGGCCGACCTCAAGTCGGATGTGCTCAAGGACATCGAGAAGCACAAGCACCAGCTCGATAGCTACCGTGGCAATCCCTCGATCTCCGAAGCGGCCCTTGACGCAGTCATTGCCCAGCTCGACCGTTGTTTCACAGCTCTCAACACCCAATCAGGCAAGTCCGGACACCTGCTCACCGAAAACGACTGGCTGATGAGCATCCGCAGCCGGGTGGGCATTCCCGGTGGCACCTGCGGGTTCGATTTGCCTGCGTATTACGCGTGGCAGCACCATGAACCGGGTGTGCGCCAGCAGGCCCTTGAAGAGTGGGCATCGACCCTGGCCCCGCTGGCCGAATCCATCTATGTGTTGCTCAAGCTGCTGCGCGACTCTGGCGTTCCCCAGAAGGTGGCAGCAGAGCGCGGTCAATTTCAGCAGAACCTGCCGCAGGGCCGCACATTCCAGTTGCTGCGTCTGCGCATTGACCCGGCCCTGAACCTGATTCCCGAGATCAGTGGCAACCGCCTGATCGTCTCGGTGCGGCTCATGCGCCTGGAAAGTGATGGGCGCCTGCATGCAAGCAATGAAGATGCGGCCTTCGAGCTGACCCTGTGCGCGTAAGCTGCGGCGCCAGATAGGCAGCAGGCAAGGACATTGAGAACGACGACGAGCATGGCCAACTCTACGCACACCCAACCACGAGCACGCATCGTCACCTGCCCCAGTTGTGGCGGTGACAGTGTCTACAGCCCCGCCAACGTGTACCGCCCATTCTGCAGCGAGCGGTGCAAGCAGATCGACCTCGGCGCCTGGGCCAGCGAGGATTTCCGCATGCCTGCAGAGGCTCCTCCCGCCGACGAACCTTATGGCGATCCTCGCCTGCAGCACTGACCTCGACTGGGAATTGCCCAGGATTTCAAACAAATTGGGCTCTAGCGCTTACCAGTGAGGCTCTAGCAGCTGCCAATTCAGTAGCAAACGAAAGTCATTCCGGCGAATATTCCAGGCCACGCTCTTCAGCGAGCCACTGCAGCACCGGGTAGGCACCGGGCAGCACCGGTGACACCGTCAGTGGCATCTGCTGCCACTCCATGGTCTGCCCTTCGCGCATTTCGAACTCGCCCGACCATTCCCAGACCTTGCACCAGTGCAAGCGCACCAGGGCATGTGGGTAGTCGTGTTCCGTGACTTTCCAGACACTGGCAGCGCCGATGGTCACGCCCAGCTCTTCCAACAGCTCGCGGCGCAGCGCCTGTTCCACGGTCTCACCCGCTTCGAGCTTGCCGCCCGGAAACTCCCAATACCCGGCATAAGGCTTTCCCGGCGGGCGTGTGCAGAGCAACATCGCGCCATCGGCCCGCAAGAGGATACCGACAGCCACCTCGGTGTGCTTGCGCGCCGTGGTCGCGGCCGGTGTTGCAGGCGCAGCAGCGGATCCGGCAACAGAATCAACCATCGTGGCGCCCCGCATAGTCACGCGCAAACTGGTAGGCCACGCGGCCACTGCGCGAGCCGCGCTCCAGCGCCCAGACCAGCGCCTCGGGCCGGGCCACTGCAATCGCGGCGGCAGAGACCCCGAAGGAGGCCAGCCACTGGGCGACGATGGTCAGGTACTCCTCCTGGCTGAAGGGGTAGAAGCTCACCCACAGGCCAAACCGCTCTGACAGCGAAATCTTCTCCTCCACCACTTCACCGGGGTGCACTTCGCCATCAGCGGTGTGGGTGTACGTGAGGTTTTCAGCCATGTATTCGGGCAACAGGTGGCGCCGGTTGCTGGTGGCGTAGATCAGCACATTGGGCGTGGCGGCGGCCACCGATCCATCCAGGATCGACTTGAGCGCCTTGTAGCCGGGCTCGCCATCTTCAAAGCTCAGGTCATCGCAAAAGATGATGAATTTCTCCGGCCGGTCGGCCACCACATCCACGATATCCGGCAGGTCGACCAGGTCCGCCTTGTCCACCTCGATCAGGCGCAGGCCCTGCCCCGCGTACGCATTCAGGCAGGCCTTGATGAGCGATGACTTGCCGGTTCCACGCGCACCGGTCAGCAGCACGTTGTTGGCGGGCTTGCCCAACACAAACTGCTCGGTATTGCGCTGAATCTTTTCCTTTTGCCCGTCGATCTCTTTGAGATCCGCCAAATGCATCGCGGCCACATGGCGCACGGGCTCCAGGGTGCCGTGGCCACTGCTGCGCTTGCGGTAACGCCAGGCGATGGACAAAGACCAGTCCGGCGCTCCCAGGGGCTGGGGCAGCACAGACTCGATGCGGGCGATCAGCTGCTCGGCCCGCTCGATCAGATGTTCAAATTTTTGATTCATTTCGGGCCTAGCGCTTATCTATCAGCGCCAAAAGCTATCAAAATAGGAGCGTTTTTTACGAACGATAGTCCGCATTGATCGTGACGTACTCGTGGCTGAAATCGCAGGTCCACACCGTGTCGGAAGCCTCGCCCCGGCCCAGCAGCACACGCACCGTGATCTCGCTTTGCTTCATCACACGCTGGCCGTCTTCCTCGCGGTAGGCGGGGTTGCGTCCGCCCTGAATGGCCACGTGTACGTCGTCCAGGTACAGATCAATACCGGTCTGGTCGAGGTCGTCAATGCCCGCGTAGCCCACGGCCGCGAGGATGCGGCCCAGGTTTGGGTCGCTGGCATAGAACGCGGTTTTTACCAACGGCGAATGGGCGATGGCGTACGCCACCTTGCGGCACTCTTCGCCGGTCTTGCCACCTTCTACCTGCACGGTGATGAACTTGGTAGCGCCTTCGCCGTCGCGCACAATGGCCTGGGCGAGCTTTTGCGATACCGCCAGCATGGCGGCCTTGAGGGCCTGGCCCTCGGCGCTTGCCAGAGAAGTGATGGGCGCATGCGCGGCCTTGTTGGTCGCCACCACCACAAATGAATCGTTGGTGGAGGTGTCGCCATCGATGGTGACGCGGTTGAACGAGCCGTCGGCCAGTTCGCGAGCCAGCTGCTGCATGACGGCAGGGGCCACGCAAGCGTCCGTGGCCATGAAGCCGAGCATGGTGGCCATGTTGGGCCGGATCATGCCCGCGCCCTTGCTGATGCCGGTGATGGACACGGTGGCACCACCAATCGGCACTTGGGCAGAAAAGGCCTTGGGCAAGGTGTCCGTGGTCATGATGCCTTCTGCAGCGCGCGCCCAGTGGCCCGGCTGCGCGTCGGCAATGGCGGCGGGCAGGCCTGCCTCGATGCGGTCATTGGGCAGCGGCTCCATGATCACACCGGTGGAAAACGGCAGAATCTGCTCGGGCGCTACGCTGAGCTGGCGCGCGAGGGCAACGCAGGTGGCGCGCGCACGCGCCAGGCCATCAGCGCCCGTGCCAGCGTTGGCATTGCCGGTGTTGATCAGCATGGCGCGGATGGGCTGCCCGCTGGCAAGGTGGTCGCGGCTGATCTGCACCGGCGCCGCACAAAAACGGTTCTGCGTGAACACGCCCGCCACGCTGGCGCCCGCATCCAGCAGGAACACGGTGAGATCCTTGCGGTTGGCTTTGCGCACACCGGCTTCGGCAACGCCAATGCGCACTCCAGCAATCGGGTGCAGATCAGCGGCAACGGGGGCAACGAGATTGACGGGCATGGGGGTCCTTCTGAAAAACTGCGGCCGATTATCCGGAAAACCGTGGCACGCCAATGAAAACACGGGCCGAAGCCCGTGTTGTGTGGATCAGGAAATCAGGCGAGCTTGCCGTGGCACTGCTTGTACTTCTTGCCGCTGCCACAAGGGCAAGGATCGTTGCGGCCCACACGCATGCCCTCCGGCAGCGCCAAGTCCTGCGCCTGCACATCCACCGTGGTTTCGACCTCGCCCGTTTCGGTCGGCGCGGTATAGGTCACGTTGGCAATGCTTTCGCCACGGTTTTCCATCTCTTGCGCCGCCTGGTCCAGCTGCTCCTGCGATTGCACCTGCACGGTCATGAGAATCTTGGTGACTTCGTTCTTGACCTGGTCGATCAGCTGGCGGAACAGCTCGAAGGCCTCGCGCTTGTATTCCTGCTTGGGTTGCTTCTGCGCATAGCCACGCAGGTGAATGCCCTGGCGCAGATAGTCCAGTGCGGAGAGGTGGTCGCGCCAGTTGGAGTCGAAGCTCTGCAGCAGCACCATGCGCTCGAACTGCGTGAAGTTCTCGCGCCCAACCTGCGCCACCTTGGCGTCAAACGAGGCATGGGCAGCGGCCAGCACCTTCTCCAGGATTTCATCGTCGGTGATGGCGCTGGCGCCCTGCACCACCTGCTGCAAGGCAATCGACACCTGCCATTCTTCAGCCAGCACCTTTTCCAGCGCGGCGAGGTCCCACTGCTCTTCCACCGATTCGGCGGGCACATACTGGCGCACCAGATCGGTCATGCAGTCTTCGCGCATGGCAGCGATCACGTCCGACAGGTCGGCAGCATCCAGAATGTCGTTGCGCTGCTGATAGATCACCTTGCGCTGGTCGTTGGATACATCGTCGTATTCCAGCAGCTGTTTGCGGATGTCGAAGTTGCGGGCTTCCACCTTGCGCTGGGCCGACTCGATGCTGCGCGTCACGATGCCGGCTTCGATGGCTTCGCCATCGGGCATCTTCAGGCGGTCCATGATGGCCTTGACGCGGTCGCCCGCGAAGATGCGCATCAGGGAATCGTCCAGGCTCAGGTAGAAACGCGACGAGCCGGGGTCGCCCTGACGGCCCGAGCGGCCGCGCAGCTGGTTGTCGATGCGGCGGGACTCATGGCGTTCGGTCGCAATGATGCGCAAGCCACCCAGTTCCTTGACCTTCTCGTGATCGATCTTCCACTGCTCGCGCAACGCCGCCACCTTGGCAGCGCGCTCCGCTTCGGGCAGGGACTCGTCGGCCTCGATGGCCGCCACATCCTTTTCAATGTTGCCGCCCAACACGATGTCGGTACCGCGACCGGCCATGTTGGTCGCGATGGTGATCATGCCCGCACGGCCTGCCTGGGCCACGATGTCCGCCTCCCGTGCATGCTGCTTGGCGTTCAGCACCTGGTGCGGCAGGCCTTCCTTGTTCAGGAGCTGGTCGATGATTTCAGAGTTCTCGATCGACGTGGTGCCCACCAGAACGGGCTGGCCGCGCTCGTGGCATTCACGGATGTCCTTGATGGCGGCTTCGTACTTCTCGCGCGTGGTCTTGTAAACGCGGTCCAGCTGGTCGTCGCGGCGGCTGGGGCGGTTCGGCGGGATGACCACGGTTTCCAGGCCGTAGATTTCCTGGAACTCGTAGGCTTCCGTATCGGCCGTACCGGTCATGCCGGCGAGTTTGTTGTACAGGCGGAAGTAGTTCTGGAACGTGATCGAGGCCAGCGTCTGGTTCTCGGCCTGGATGTTCACGCCTTCCTTGGCTTCCACGGCCTGGTGCAGGCCTTCGCTCCAGCGGCGGCCCGACATCAGGCGGCCGGTGAACTCGTCCACGATCACGATTTCGCCGTTTTGCACCACGTAGTGCTGGTCGCGGTGGTAGAGGTGGTTGGCACGCAGCGCGGCATACAGGTGGTGCATCAGCGTGATGTTGGCCGGGTCGTACACCGAGGCCCCCTCGGCAATCAGGCCCTGGCTGGCCAGGATGCGCTCAGCGCTCTCGTGGCCCTGTTCTGTCAGGAACACCTGGTGCGTCTTCTCGTCCAGCGTGAAGTCGCCAGGCTTGGTCACGCCTTCACCCGTGCGCGGGTCGGCTTCGCCTTCCTGGCGCACCAGCAGGGGCACCACCTTGTTCATGGCGATGTACATCGCCGTATGGTCTTCGGCCTGGCCGCTGATGATCAGCGGTGTGCGGGCTTCGTCGATCAGGATCGAGTCCACCTCATCGACGATGGCGAAGTTCAGGCCTTGCTGCACGCGGTCCTGCGCTTCGTAGACCATGTTGTCGCGCAGGTAGTCAAAGCCGTATTCGTTGTTGGTACCGTAAGTGATATCAGCTCGGTAGGCTTCCTGCTTTTGCTCGCGCGGCATGTTGGGCAGGTTGATGCCCACCGTGAGGCCCAGGAAGTTGTACAGGCGCCCCATCCACTGCGCATCGCGGTTGGCGAGGTAGTCGTTCACGGTCACCACATGCACACCCTTGCCCGACAGGGCATTGAGGTACACGGGCAAGGTGGCAGTGAGGGTCTTGCCCTCACCCGTCCGCATTTCGGAGATTTTGCCAAAATGCAATGCCATGCCACCCAGCAGCTGCACATCAAAGTGCCGCATCTTCATGATGCGCTTGGAGCCCTCGCGCACCACGGCAAAGGCTTCGGGCAGGATGTCATCCAGCGATTCGCCCTTGGCCACACGCTCCTTGAACTCCTGCGTCTTGGCCTTGAGCTGCTCGTCCGACAGCTTCTCGTAGTCGGGCTCCATCGCATTGATGCGGGTCACCGTCTTGCGGTACTGCTTGAGGAGCCGGTCATTGCGGCTGCCGAATAGTTTGGTGAGGAAGTTGGTGGCCATGCGAACAGGACCGCCTGCCCCGCTGCAAGCAGCGCGTCAAGCGACCGAAATCCCTAAGATGAATTGAGTTCAGGTGGGTCCATCACCAAGGATTGCAAGCACTGCAATCCCGGGCCATGAACACCGGACCCGCGATTTTACCTGCCCGCTGCAGGTATGGCCGGCTGGCCGGGCGATGCGTGCGGCTGGATCGCCGCAACCTGCGCGCCCGCAGCCGTGCCACCAGCGCTGAGAAACTTCTGTGGGTCCTGGAAAACCCCTTGCACCAGCACCTCAAAGTGAAGGTGGGGACCGGTGGAACGCCCTGTGGTTCCCACTTCGGCAATCTTCTGGCCACGGCGTACGATGTCGCCCTGCTTGACCAAGGTGCGCGATGCGTGGGCGTAGCGCGTGACCAGCTGGTTGCCGTGGTCCACCTCGATCATGTTGCCGTAAGCCGGATGGTATTCCTGCGTCACGACTACACCCCCCGCAGCTGCCAGGATCGGTGTTCCGGTATCTGCCTGAAAATCCAGGCCCGTGTGCAAGGCCGACTGGCCGGTGATTGGGTCTACGCGCCAGCCAAACGCCGAGCCCGGCACCCGTCCGGTGACAGGCGCATGGGTAGGAATCATCTTCTTGCGGATGTGCTGGTCAAAAAGGCGCGATTCGAGCACGGTCATCAAATCCACACGCTGGTTGGTCAGGCGCTCCAGCTCGTCAAGGGTGGATTGCAGTTCCTCCATGGAGAGATTGCGTGCACTGACCAACACCCCTCCACGCCCATCGGACTTCTGGACATCGGCCGGCGCCATGCCTGCAAGGCCCAGCACGCGGTCGCCCAAGGATTCCAGCTGCACCATGCGGGCCTGCATCTCGCCAACGCGGCGGGCCATGGCATCCAGATTGGCACGCATGAAACGGTCCCGCTCTGCAAACTCGTCCTTGACGACCAGCCGTACCAATGACCCCACAATGGGCCAGCCTTCACGCGCGCCCTTGAGAAACACCCAGTGGTACAGCGTCACAGCCACCAGCATGAGGCACAGCGACAGCAAGAGCCCTGCCAGGATCAGGCGGGTGCCCGACAAGTGAATGGCCCGGCTGCGCGCCAGCCTGGCGTCCGTGATAATCAGATGCACTACGAATTCTCCACGCCCGAAGACGCACACCATGAACCGCCGCCACTACGCCGTCACCCTGCAGCAAGCCAGCGAGGACTCTCCCACGCTGGCCAAGCTCACAGCGCTGACACGCGACTCCAGTGATCGGCTCAAGGCCATTGAAATGCTGATTCCTGCGGCGCTGCGCCCAGCGATCCAGGCCGGCCCCATTGATGGAGACTCCTGGTGCCTGCTGGTCAAAAGCAATGCCGCCGCGGCAAAAATACGCCAACTGCTGCCTGCTTTGCAGGCGCATTTGCGCAGCCGGGGGTGGGAGGTTAACGCGATTCGCCTGAAAGTTCAAACCTGACGGTCAACGCCAGGATCAGGGAATGCGGTGAGGAACAGGAGAAAACTGGTGCCGGTTGTCGGAATCGAACTGACGACCTACCGCTTACAAGGCGGGTGCTCTACCAACTGAGCTAAACCGGCGAAGGCTGCATTTTATCGTGGAAAAAGCAGCCTCAAAAAAACAAGGGGCGGTTATTTCACCCGCTTGAGCGATGGCCGAGCACCACCCGCAGCCGGAGGTGGTCGCGGTGCGTCACCCCCTTCGTCGCCATCTTTCCTGCCGTCATCCGCAGACACCAACTGCACCACGCGGTCCTCGGAAGTTTGCGCTCCACTTGCAGCAGTAGCATCTTCGGAAGACACCGCTTCTGCCAGCATGGGCGCGATGGCCCCGGCAGCAGCCGCACCACCAGCCAGCACATCCACCGGGGGCGGAAACGCCATACCCTGCCCGTTTTCACGGGCATAGATGGCGATCACCCGCCCCACCGGCACGAGGATCTCACGCGGCTTGCCGCCAAACCGGGCCTTGAACTCGATGAAATCGTTGCCCAGTTGCAAGGCGCTTGTCGCATCAAAACTGATGTTCAGGACGATCTCACCATCCTTCACGTATTCACGAGGCACCTGCACCGAGTCATCGACACGCACCGCCACATACGGCGTCAGCCCGTTGTCGGTGCACCACTCGTACAAGGCACGAATGAGGTACGGGCGTGTGGACGTAGATTCCTGTGCGGTCATGAAGGTGAAAGGCAACTGCTGTGAATAGGGAACGGGGCAGGCCGCAAGTTACTTGCGCATGACCTTCTCGGATGGGGTCAACGCCTCGATGTACGCAGGGCGCGAGAAGATGCGTTCTGCATACTTGAGCAGCGGAGCTGCATTCTTGCTGAGGTCGATGCCATAGTAGTCGAGGCGCCACAGCAGCGGGGCAATGGCCACGTCGAGCATGGAGAAGTTGTCGCCCAGCATGTACTTGTTCTTGAGGAACACAGGAGCCAGCTGCGTCAGGCGGTCACGGATGTGCGCACGCGCCTTTTCCAGCGCCTTTTCGTTGCCCTTGGTCGCGCGCGACTCCAGGATGTTCACGTGCACGAACAACTCCTTCTCGAAGTTGAGCAGGAACAGGCGCACACGGGCGCGGTCTACGGGGTCGCCGGGCATCAGCTGGGGATGGGGGAAGCGCTCGTCGATGTACTCGTTGATGATGTTCGACTCGTACAGGATCAGATCGCGCTCGACCAGAATGGGAACCTGGCCGTAGGGGTTCATCACGCTGATGTCTTCGGGCTTGTTGTACAGGTCCACATCGCGGATTTCAAAGTCCATGCCCTTTTCGAACAAGACAAAACGGCAGCGGTGGGAGAAGGGACAGGTCGTACCCGAGTAAAGCACCATCATGGTGGGAGGCTCCTAAAAATCAAAAGAGTGGGACGCCAAAAGCGCCCACTCTGCAAAAAAACCAAGGCACCCCGAAGGGTGCTTTCAATGGATATGACTGCTGCGCGCGTTACTTCACATCTTTCCAGAAGGCTGCGTTGAGCCTCCAGGCAATCACCGTGAACACACCCAGGAAAATCAGCACCCAGACACCCACTCGCTTGCGGGTGTTTTGCGCGGGTTCTGCCATCCACTGCATGTAGTTCACCAGGTCACCCACAGTCTGGTCGTACTGCAGTGGGGTCATCAGACCAGGCCTGACCTGCTCCCAACCCTTGAAAACCTGGGTCTTGTGGCCATGGCTTTCGTGCTCTTCAAACACTGGGCGGCGATCACCCTGCAGCTCCCACAACACGTGGGGCATGCCCACGTTGGGGAACACGAGATTGTTCCAGCCGGTCGGCTTGGTTTCGTCGCGGTAGTAAGTACGCAGGTAGGTGTACAGGTAATCCGCACCCGAACCACCGGCGCCAGCACGCGAACGGGCGATCACGGTCAGATCGGGGGGATTGGCACCAAACCAGGCCTTGGCCTGCTTGGGATCAATCGCCGCCTTCATGGTTTCGCCGACCTTGTCCGTAGTGAACAGCAGGTTGTCCTTGACCTGCTGATCGGTCAAACCGATGTCTTTCAGGCGATTGAACCGCATGAACGCTGCGGAGTGGCAATTCAGGCAATAGTTGACGAAAACCTTGGCGCCATTTTGCAGCGAGGCCAGATCGTTCGTCTTGACGGGGGCCTTGTCCAGCGGAATGCCACCGCCCGCAGCCAGTGCAGAGCCAGCAGCCAGACCCAGGGCGGCCACCAACGTGAGGATGATTTTCTTCATTGTTGTTATCTCCTGGGGCTCAGTGCGCCACAAAGGTCACGCGGTCGGGCACGGCCTTGGCCTCGCCAATACGGCTCCACCAGGGCATCAGCAGGAAGAACCCAAAGTAGAACAGCGTACCCACCTGCGACACACGTTCGCCAATGGGCGAAGGGGGTTGCACACCCAGGTAGCCCAGGATCAGGAAGATGATCACGAACACGCCGTACAGGTACTTGTGCCAGTCGGGACGGTAGCGGATCGACTTCACCGGGCTGTGGTCCAGCCAGGGCAGGAAGAACAGGATGATCACGGCACCCCCCATCACCACCACACCCCAGAACTTGGCATCGATCGACAGCATCAGCACCGCCGCCACGACGGCAGCACCAGCGATGCCGACCTTGATGAAGCTGGGCAACTTGGCCTTGAACACACCAAAGGCAGCACCCGCCAGCACACACAGCACCAGAACGTACATCATCTCGGTCGTGATGGCACGCAGCATCGAGTAGAACGGTGTGAAGTACCAGACCGGCGCGATGTGCAACGGCGTCACCAGCGGATCGGCCGGGATGAAGTTGTTGTACTCCAGGAAGTAGCCACCAAACTCAGGCGCAAAGAACACCACGGCCGTGAACGCCATCAGGAACATGCTCAGCGCGAAGATGTCGTGCACCGTGTAGTAGGGATGGAAAGGCACGCCATCGAGCGGCTTGCCATTGGCATCCTTGGGCGCCTTGGGGCCCTTGATTTCCACGCCATCGGGATTGTTGGAACCCACGTCGTGCAACGCCAGCAAGTGGGCCACCACCAAGCCGAGCAGCACCAGCGGGACAGCGATCACATGGAAGCTGAAGAAGCGGTTCAGCGTGGCATCGCCCACCACGAAGTCGCCACGGATCAGCAAGGCCAGATCAGGACCGATGAAGGGAATGGCAGCGAACAGGTTCACGATCACCTGGGCGCCCCAGTACGACATCTGGCCCCAGGGCAGCAGATAGCCCATGAAGGCCTCGGCCATCAGGCACAGGAAGATGGCGCAGCCGAAGATCCAGACCAGTTCGCGCGGCTTGCGGTAGCTGCCGTAGATAAGGCCACGGAACATGTGCAGGTACACCACCACAAAGAACGCTGAGGCGCCTGTGGAGTGCATGTAGCGGATCAGCCAGCCCCAGGGCACATCGCGCATGATGTACTCGACCGAAGCAAACGCTAGGCTGGCGTCGGGCTTGTAGTGCATGACCAGGAAGATGCCGGTCACGATCTGGATCACCAGCACAACGAGGGCCAGCGAGCCGAAGATGTACCAGAAGTTGAAGTTCTTCGGAGCGTAGTACTCCGACATGTGCACCTTGTAGGCGTCAAAAGCGGTCGGGAAGCGGTTCTCGAACCAGTTCGTGACCTTGGCGCCTGCCGAGGCGTTGGGGGAGATTTCCTTGAATTCAGCCATGTCGATTTACCTCAGGCCTTCTTGTCTTCGCCGATCAACAGCAGCGTGTCGGACAGGTACATGTGCGGCGGCACTTCCAGGTTGTCAGGCGCCGGCTTGTTTTTGAAGACCCGGCCAGCCACGTCGAACGTGGAGCCGTGGCAGGCGCACAGGAAGCCACCGTGCCAGTCGTCTGGCAGCGAGGGCTGTGGGCCGGTCTGGAACTTGTCTCCGGGCGAGCAACCCAGGTGGGTGCAGATGCCCACGCCCACAAACACTTCCGGCTTGATCGAACGGTGCTGGTTCTTGGCGTACTCGGGGGTGGGGTACGTCTTGCGATCCGACTTGGGATCGGCCAGCTGCGATTCCGTCTGAGCGAGAGACTCCAGCTGCTGGGGAGTGCGCTTCAGGATCCACACAGGCTTGCCACGCCATTCAACGGTCAGCTTTTCGCCGGGCTGAAGGGCGGAGATGTCCACCTCTACAGCGGCACCGGCCGCTCTGGCTTTTTCCGAAGGCTGAAAACTACTGACGAAAGGCACTGCAACTGCCACTCCGCCAGCGGCACCGGCACATCCGGACGCAATCAGCCACGTCCTTTTACTGGTGTCGACTGGTGTGTCACTCATGGGGATCCTCGGTAAACATCGCTATTGTTGGGTCAACCGCGAATTGTAGCGGAGTGAAAATGGTTATTTCAAAGTGGGTGACTGTCTTGACAGGGCACCGCGCCGGGCAATACTCCGGCATCACCATTCAAACAAGGAGCACACCATGGGGATGATGCAGGAGTTCAGGGAGTTTGCGGTCAAGGGCAATGTGATCGACCTTGCCGTCGGCGTGATCATTGGAGGGGCGTTCGGCAAGATCGTGGATTCGGTCGTGTCCGACCTGATCATGCCGGTGGTGGGGCTGGTGTTCGGCAAACTCGACTTTTCCAACCTCTTCGTGGTGCTGGGGTCCGTGCCACCGGGCACGGCCATGACGCTCGATGCCCTCAAGAAGGCGGGCGTGCCGGTGTTTGCCTATGGAAACTTCCTGACCGTGGCCGTCAACTTCATCATTCTGGCGTTCATCATCTTCATGATGATCAAGCAGATCAACCGCCTCAAGCGCGAAGCCCCTGCGCCAGCCCCCGAAGCCCCAGCCGCGCCCGCCGAAGACATCGTCCTGTTGCGCGAGATCAGAGATAGCTTGAAAAAATAACGCCCCTTTGAGTCGCTACGCGCCTTCCCCCTGAAGGGGGACGCCGCCAGCGCGGCGGAGTGTCCCTTGCGCGGTGGCTGCTGGCTCGGGGCGCGCCAGTTTGAAGCCCCATCCCTCAACAATCCGCTATCGAATTGATAGTTTTTTGTTTTTGCGCCTAGCCACAGCGCCATGGGACTGTTTCATCCACAAAGGGTCCGCGCCATGCGCACGGCCTCGATGAGGCTTGCAGCATCGGCAATACCCTGCCCCGCTATGTCAAACGCGGTGCCGTGGTCGGGGCTGGTGCGCACCAGGGGCAAGCCCAGGGTCACGTTCACCCCCTTGTCCACCCCGAGGTACTTCACCGGGATAAGCCCCTGGTCGTGGTACATGGCAATGACCACGTCGAACTCTCCAGCGCGATGGGGCGTACTGCGCGCGCGCATGAACACCGTGTCAGGAGCGAAGGGCCCCCGTACATCCAGCCCCTGCGCGCGCGCAGCGGCGATGGCCGGCGCAATCACCTCGGCTTCCTCGTTACCAAACAGCCCGCCTTCGCCCGCGTGGGGATTGAGCCCTGCCACCGCGATGCGCGGCGCCCGCCCCAGGCTGCGCACCAGGGCAGCGTGCGTGATTTGCAACGTCTGCAGGACGTTGTCCGTGGTGACCGCCGCAATGGCATCGCGCAGCGACATGTGGATGCTGACCAGCACCGTGCGCAACTCGTCGCTGGCGAGCATCATGCGCACGGGCATTTGCGCCAGCGATACCCCCTGGTGCGCGGCGGCCTCGGCCTGCAGCAGCTCGGTGTGGCCCGGAAATGCCACGCCCGCTGCCGCCAAGGCCTCCTTGTGCAAGGGCCCCGTGACCAGCCCCGCCACCTCGCCCCGCAGCGCCGCGCGGGCGGCCCAGACCACGCTGTCTGCGGCGGCACGGCCAGCGGCGGCGCCAATGTGCCCCCAGGGCTGCGGGCCAGGAATGCCTGGCAACTGCAACACCGGAACACAGCGGGGCGGCACGTCCAGCACATCGGCGGGCGCAGCAATCTGTGCCACGGGTACCATGGGCACGCCGGGCCGCACGATGGCCTGGGCCGCACGCCGCAAGGTGGCGACATCGCCCACCACGAAGCAACCCACCAAATCGGCTGGCGCATCGCGAAAGGCCTTGGCCACGATTTCGGGGCCGATGCCGGCAGGATCACCCTGGGTAATGGCGAGAGGCTTCATGGAAGTTTGATTTCAGATAAAAAGTGACCCTAGCGCTTTATTGATAAGCGCAAATAGCTATTATTTTTATAGCGAAAAACCCAGGCTACCAGCGATCAGGCAGGATTGTCGATCTCGATGAATTGGTGGCCCAGCCCCAACCGCCCTGCAACCTGCGCCGCCACCGCAGGCGCCCCATAACGCTCGGTCGCGTGGTGCCCTGCGGCGATAAAACCCACCCCCATCTCGCGGGCCAGATGCGCCTGGGGCTCGGAAATCTCGCCGGTGATGAACACGTCGGCCCCAGCCGCAATCGCCGCCTCGAAGTAGCCCTGCGCGCCTCCTGTGCACCAGGCCACGCGGCAGACTGGCCGCTGCGCAGCAGCGCCTTCCGGCGGCACCCAGGTGACGGGACGGCCCAGGGCCTGCGCGACATGGTCTGCCAGGGCCTGCCCATCGGCAAACGCGGCAGGCCCGGCAAAGCCCAGATCGTTCTCGCCAAACCGCGCGTCGGCCACGAGCCCCAGCACCCGTCCTAGCTGGGCGTTGTTGCCCAGTTCCGGGTGGGCATCCAGCGGCAGGTGGTAGGCAAACAGGTTGATGTCATGCGCGAGCAGCAACTGCAAACGCTGCTTCATCCAGCCCGTCACCCGGCCGTCTTGCCCGCGCCAGAACAGGCCATGGTGCACGAAGATGGCATCCGCTTGGGCAGCAATGGCCGCGTCGATCAGGGCGCGGCTGGCCGTCACGCCGCTGACGATGCGGCTGATCTCGGCCTTGCCCTCCACCTGCAAGCCGTTGGGGCCATAGTCCTTGAAGCGCTCGGGTTGCAGCAGGCTGTCAAACGCCTGCAAAAGTTTGGTGCGGGAAATGCTCATGCAGCTATTGTCGCGCGTGGCCCACGCCCACACATGGGGGACAATGCTTTTCTCCGGGAGGCAGCCGTGGCATGCACACCGCCCGCCGCCCCTTCTCCAGCCCATCACCTGTACAGAATTTCATGAAACGCATCTGGCTGTTGTTTTCGCAGGCCGTCACGGTGTTCGTTGCGGCCTACTTCGTTGTCGCCACCCTGCAGCCGAGCTGGCTGGGCCGGGGCGCCACCACACGCTCCGGCGCGGGCATTGCGCTGCTCGAAGCACCCCCTGCCCCGGCCAATGCGCAGCCTGCGGCGGGCAGCTTCAGCGCTGCGGCGCGCCAGGCGGCGCCTGCGGTGGTCAGCATCAACACCAGCAAGGCCGTGCGCCATCCGCGCAGCAACGACCCCTGGTTCCAGTTCTTCTTTGGCGACCAGGGGGCCCAGGCGCAGGCCGGGCTGGGCAGCGGGGTGATCGTGAGCCCCGACGGCTACATCCTGACCAACAACCACGTAGTGGAAGGCGCCGACGAGATCGAAGTGACGCTGACCGACAGCCGCCGCGCCCGCGCCCGCGTGATCGGCACCGACCCCGACACCGACCTGGCCATCCTCAAGATCGAACTCGACAAGCTGCCCGTCATCGTGCTGGGCAACTCGGACGTACTCGCCGTGGGCGACCAGGTGCTGGCCATAGGCAACCCGTTTGGCGTGGGCCAGACGGTGACCAGCGGCATCGTGAGCGCGCTGGGCCGCACACAGCTCGGGATCAACACCTTCGAGAACTTCATCCAGACCGATGCGGCCATCAACCCTGGCAACTCGGGCGGCGCGCTGGTGGATGTAAATGGCAACCTCATGGGCATCAACACGGCCATCTACTCGCGCTCGGGCGGCAGCATGGGCATCGGCTTTGCAATCCCCGTGTCTACGGCCCGCATGGTGCTGGATGGCATCGTGCAGGACGGCCAGGTCACACGCGGCTGGATTGGCGTGGAGCCCAACGAACTCTCACCCGAACTGGCAGAAACCTTCGGCGTGAAAGCCACCGAGGGCGTGATCATCACCGGCGTGCTGCAGGACGGCCCCGCCGCTCAGGCGGGCATGCGGCCCGGCGATGTGATCGTGCGGGTTGAAGGCAGGAAGGTGAGCAACGTGTCCGAGTTGCTGACCGCCGTGGCGGGGCTCAAGCCCGGCACTGCGGCACCATTCAACGTGCAGCGTGGCGACAAGATGGTGGAACTGAGCATCAACCCCGGCGTGCGCCCCAAGCCTCAGCGCAATGTGAGGCGGTAAGCCCCCTCTGAGCCGCTGCGCGTTTTCCCAAAGGGAGACGCCTCCAGCGGCCTCGCAAAGCCGGTTCCGCGGTGGCACTGGTATTGGGCACGCGCCAGTTTTTAGGGGCTGCGCGCAGAACACTGCGGCATGGCCGCTGATGCAACCCGTCAGCTATTAAAAATATAGCTTGGAGCGCTTATCCAACAAGCGCTAGAGCTCATTTTCACGAGAAACTCAACCTTCAGGCGTTGGAGGCGGGCTCGCTACCCTCTTCCGGGGCTTTGGTGTGCTTGATGAAGATCTGCGCCGCCCAGATGCCCACCTCGTACAGCAGACACATGGGGATCGCCAGTGACAGCTGCGACACCACATCGGGCGGCGTGACGACGGCGGCGATCACAAACGCGATCACGATGAAGTAGCCACGGAATTCGCGCAGCTTCTGCACGCTCACGATGCCCATGCGCGCCAGCACCACCACGGCAATCGGCACCTCGAAGGACAAGCCAAACGCCAGGAACATCGACAGCACAAAGCTCAGGTAGGCCTCGATGTCTGGCGCGGCGGTGATGCTCTTGGGCGCAAAGCTCTGGATAAACGCAAACACCTGGCCAAACACCAGGTAGTAGCAAAACGCCACCCCGATGAAGAACAGCAGCGTGCTGGAGATCACGAGCGGCAGCACCAGCTTCTTTTCGTGGGAATACAGGCCAGGCGCCACAAAGGCCCACACCTGCCACAGCACAAACGGCAGTGCCAGCAAAAAGGCCGACATCAACAAGATCTTGAGCGGCACCATGAACGGCGAGATCACCGACGTGGCGATCAGCGTGGCGCCCTTGGGAAGGTGGGCCACCAGCGGCGCCGCCAGAAAGTCATACAGCGCGCCAGGGCCAGGGAAGAAGAACAAAATCGCCGCCGCAATCGCGATGGCAATGATGGCCTTGACCATCCGGTCGCGCAGCTCCATCAGGTGCTGCACAAACGGCTGCTCGGTACCGGCCAGCTCGTCTTCTTTGGAAGGGGTTTCGGACATGTTGGGTTTTCGTGGGCGTCAGGGCCGCCCATGCAGCGCGCGGTGCGCTGGTGGCTGCTGCATCAATGGAATTTACGGGGACGGAAACGCGCCACACGGGCCGCGCCGGACTGTGCCTTGGTGCGCACACCGCTTCGGGCCTTGTACCACTGGGGCACCGCACCCCGCTTGAGGCGCCAGTTCTTGCCGGGGTGTTTGTAGGCCGGCACGACGGCGGTCTGGTCCTGCAACGCCGAGCTGGCGGTGTCGGTAGCCTCGGCCCAGTCCTTTTCGAACTCGCTGGCGCTGGTCTGGATGGAGTTGTGCACATCGCGTGCGGCGTTCTCCACCGTGTCCTTCATTTTCTTGAGCTCGTCGAGCTCCATGGACCGGTTGACCTCGGCCTTCACATCGGACACGTAACGCTGGGCCTTGCCCAGCAGGGTGCCCACCGTGCGGGCCACACGGGGGAGCTTCTCGGGCCCGATGACTATAAGAGCCACCGCGCCGATCAGCGCCATCTTGGACAGGCCAATATCAATCATGGATCAAGCGCAAAGCGTGCGGGTGCCAGCGGGAACAGCCCGCTCAGCTCTTTTGCTTGGCTTCGACATCGATGGTGGTCTTGTCGGTCGCAGGGTTGTTGGCAACCTGGCCCGCGGGTGGGGTGGTGGTGGCAGCCGCGTCGGCCGAACCGTCTTTCATGCCGTCCTTGAAGCCCTTTACGGCGCCCCCGAGATCGGAGCCCATGTTCTTGAGCTTCTTGGTGCCGAACACCATGACGACGATCAGCAGCACGATCAGCCAGTGCCAGATGGAAAAAGAGCCCATGGAATATCTCCTAACGAATTGCAATCATTTTAGACGGGGGGCGTGACAGGAGTTCACAGCCCAAGCAGAACTGCGGGAATCTCCCTGCACGACCCGTCAGCCTGGTTCAGCCTTTGAGCCACGGACGGGGACCGCCCATCACATGGATATGGAGGTGGTGGATTTCCTGCCCACCTTCAAGCCCCGTGTTTACCACGACGCGAAAGCCACCCTCCGGGTACGGGTTGCAGCCCTGCTCCATTGCCAGCTTCGGCGCCAGCGCCATCATGCGCCCCAGCACACCCGCGTGTTCCTCGGTGACCTGCGCCATCGAAGGGATATGCAGCTTGGGCACCATCAGAAAGTGCACCGGCGCCCAGGGGTGGATGTCGTGGAAGGCGAAAATTTCTTCGTCTTCATAGACCTTTTTCGAAGGAATCTGGCCTGCGATGATTTTGCAGAAGAGGCAGTTCGGATCGTGCATGAGGAAAATGTCAGTACAAAATTAACAGGTCACCAGGCGCTGCTCGCCATCCAAAGCGGTCGCAACCGGCGCGCGCGAAGCCAGTGCCACCGTGGAACTGGCTTTGCCAGGCCACGGGTGGCGTCCCCCAAGGGGGAAGGCGCCGTAGGCGGCACAGGGGGGCTTCATGTATTTTCAGCGATATTGATGGTGGGCCGCACACCCACATCCTTGCGGTGCGCGTACAGCCATTCCTGCCCGGCCGTGCGGCCGAGGGCGAAAAGCTTGCGCACAAAGGCCATGTCTGCACGGGCCTTGCTGTCGGCGCCAAAGGGCGCCAGCACGGCGCCGCCGTCGATGCGGTGCATGCGCACGCTTTTGTAGCGGCGCGCATCCAGCTTGCCCTCGGCCAGCAGACGGCGCACGAACTCGATGGCGCGCAACTCGGCCAGCAGGCTGGCATTGAAGGTGACTTCGTTCATGCGCTCCATGATTTCCTGGCCTGAGTGGGGCAGATCCAGATGTTCGATGGGGTTGATCTGCACAAGCAGGATGTCGGAGGTCTCGGTCTGATAGATCAGCGGGTGCAACGCAGGGTTGCCCGAATAGCCGCCGTCCCAGTAATGCTCACCGTCGATTTCCACGGCCTTGAACAGCGCTGGCAGGCAGGCCGACGCCATCACGGCATCCGCGCTCAGCCGGGGGCCAGAGAAGATTTCGCCGCGCCCGGTGCGCACGTTGGTGGCGCACACAAACACCTTGGGCCCGCCCGCCGCAGCGCTGGCGCGGCGCACAGTGCACAACAGGTCAAAGTCCACCTCGCGCTCCAGCAGGCGGCGCAGCGGGTTGATGTCGAGCGGATTGGTCTGGTAGGGCGAGAGCCACTGGCGCATCAGCCCCATCATGGGGTTGGCGGCCGACAGGGGCGAGCCCCACATCAGGCTGCCCAGCGTGCCCACGCCCTCCCACAGCCGGGTAAGCGTTTCACGCGCCTGGACGCAACCGGCCAGGTGCGCTTCGTGCGGGTCTTTGTGCTCCTGCGCGGCTTTGGCAAAGCCGTGCGCCATGGCCACGGCATTCATCGCGCCGGCGCTGGTGCCGCTCACGCCATCAAACTGCCACTGGCCATCCTCCAGCAAGGCATCCAGCACACCCCAGGTGAGCGCACCGTGGGAGCCCCCACCCTGCAGGGCCAGGTTCAGCCGTGGCAGGGATGACAAGTGCGACAGGGACGCCGTCGGTTCAGGCATCCACCGCCTGGTTCTTGCTCATGGCCAGCATGCCGCGCACGATGCGGTACAGGAACCACAGGGAGATCACAACCCATACGGGGTTAAAGAGAAACAATCCCAGCAGCCAGAACGGCGCGGTGACGATGTAAAGCACGCCCGCCCAGATCACGGTGCGGATGCGCCACGAAAAATGATTGGCCTGCCAGGTGCCTTCGGCATCGCCGCGTTTGACGAGATCGAGCACCAGCGCAATGACGAGCAGCAGCGCGCTGGCTTGCGCACCCGGCAGCACGGCCCCCACGGCCACGATGAGGTGCAGCACATAGCTGACCCAGCCGATGTTCTTCAGGCCCTGGGCTTTTTGCTCATTGCTTTGCACGTCGATGATGTCGTTCATGGTGCTCCTTCTTCGGCAGTGCGCGCAACCACCTTGCGCAAGGCTTTTTCCTCGATGCCGCTGGTGCCCTCGCGGCGCTCCAGCTCGGTCAGAACATCGGCAGGCGTGAGGCCATAGTGGGCCAGCGCCACCATGGAGTGGAACCAGAGGTCGGCCACTTCGTAAACCAGCTTGGACTTGTCGGCGCCGTGGTCCACATCCTTGGCCGCCATGACGACTTCGGTGGCCTCCTCGCCGATCTTCTTCAAAAACGCATCCGGCCCTTTGTGCAGCAGGCGCGAGACATAGCTCTTATCGGGATCGCCGCCGTTGGCAGGCTTGCGGCTTTCAATCACATCGGCAAGGCGTGCGAGGGAATCGTTGGAACTCATGGTCTTGTCGTCCATTGCCATTACTTGTAGATGGATTCAGGGTCTTTCAAGACCGGATCGACCGCGTGCCAGGCTCCGTCCTTGAGCACGCTGAAAAAACAGCTGTGGCGGCCTGTGTGGCAGGCGATGCCAGGCTCGTGGCCGAGCTGGGTGACCTTGAGCAGCACTACATCGTTGTCGCAGTCCAGGCGGATCTCGTGCACGGTCTGCACGTGGCCGGACTCTTCGCCCTTGAACCACAGCTTCTTGCGCGAGCGGCTGAAGTACACGGCGCGGCCGAGTTCTGCCGTCTTGGCAAGGGCCTCGCGGTTCATCCAGGCAAACATCAGCACGTCGCCCGTGCCCTGCTCCTGCGCAATCACGGGCACCAGGCCCTGCGCGTCCCATTTCACTTCGTTGAGCCAGTTCATGGGCGGGATTGTCGGTGATTTGAATGACCAGCCCGCCTGCCGGGCGAGCGGTTTTGAGGTCATTTTTGCCTCTAGCGCTTATCCATCAAGCGCTAGCAGCTATCAAAATGAGAGTTCAATGAAAAAACAGATGCTTCACCGGGCAGCTTGCAGCCAATTGCAGCACTGCGCAGCGCGTAAATCTGACTACAAAAACAATAGCTATTAGCGCTTTCACCCTCAGCGCCAGAACCACTTTTGATCGAAAATTTACTTCGCCACGGTCAAAAACACCCACTTGCGATCCCAGTTCTTGCGGCCCAGGTACTTGATGGCAAACGCATAGCGCCCCGGGGGCAGAAAATCCTGCGTGAGGGTTTCCTGCTGCGTCACCACGGGCTGGCCATTCACGCGCACGCTTTGCTGCGCTACCAGCTCCGATTCGCTCTCCAGATCTTGGCCGTCGAGGGCATAGACGGTGACATCGGGCTCTTCCTTCTCATCGCCCACCAGCGGCAAACCCAGCGTGTTGGCGCGGGTTTCCACGTCCAGCGCGAGCGTGCCCAACACGGGTTCGCGCACGATCCAGTGCACGTCACGCACATTGCTGTTCAGCGTCTGGAGCAGGGCCTTGAGCTTCTCGAATTCGGCCTTGTCGGCAATCACCTCCACCGGCTTGCCGCCGATGGTCGCGTCAAAGCAGCGGCCAATGCGGTGCACACAGGGCAGGCGCTCAGAAAAACTCGCATACGACGGGGGCGGCACCTGCTGCGCCGCAGCGGGCAGTGCCGTGGCCGCCAGGGCCACCACCAGCGCCCAACGCGCGCCCGCGAATGGCGTCGTCACAGACGCACCGGAATGCCGCGCTCGGCCATGCGGGCCTTGGCCTGGCCCACGGTGTATTCGCCGTAATGGAAGATGCTGGCGGCCAGCACCGCGTCGGCACCACCGGTCTGGATGCCGTCGGCCAGGTGGTCCAGGTTACCCACCCCGCCCGAGGCGATCACGGGCACGCTCACCGCATCGCTCACTGCGCGGGTCAGCTCCAGGTCAAAGCCTGCCTTGGTGCCGTCGCGGTCCATGCTGGTCAGCAGGATTTCGCCCGCACCGCGCCGCGCCATCTCAGTGGCCCAGGCAATGGCGTCCAGGCCGGTGTTCTTGCGCCCCCCGTGGCTGTACACGTCCCAGCCCGCACCCACGGGCTGACCGTTGGCGCCCAGGCGCTGCGCATCCTCGGCCGAGCGGCGCTTGGCGTCGATGGCCACCACGATGCATTGAGCACCGTACTTGGCAGACACGGCGTTGATGACGTCAGGGTTGGCAATCGCGGCCGAGTTGAAACTGGTCTTGTCGGCGCCCGCATTGAGCAGCCTGCGCACGTCTTCCACAGTGCGCACGCCGCCACCCACGGTGAGTGGAATGAACACCTGGCTGGCCACGGCCTCGATGATGTGCAGGATGAGGTCACGGCCATCGCTGGTGGCGGTGATATCGAGGAAGGTGAGCTCGTCAGCGCCCTGCGCGTTGTAGCGCGCGGCAATTTCGACCGGGTCGCCTGCGTCGCGCAGCTCGACGAAATTGACGCCCTTGACCACACGGCCTCCGGTGACGTCAAGACAGGGAATGATTCGTTTTGCGAGCATGTCAGTGAGCGATTCGTTGATTAGGCGCTACCGAGGCCAGCAGACGCCGTGGAACTGACTTCGCCAGGCCACTGGCGTCGTCCCCGGGGGGAAGCGGCGAAGCCGCTCAGGGGGTGATCGGTTTCAGCCGTTCAGTTCGTCGGCACGCGCTTGCGCCGCAGCAAAGTCGAGGTCGCCGCTGTATATGGCACGGCCGCAGATCACACCTTCAACGCCTTCGCTCTCCACCGCGCACAGCTGCTCGATATCGGCCATGTTCGACAGGCCGCCCGAGGCGATCACGGGGATGCTCAAAGCCTGGGCCAGCTTCACCGTGGCGTCGATGTTGATGCCCGAGAGCATGCCGTCGCGGCCGATGTCGGTGTAGATGATGGATTCGACGCCCCAGTCCTCGAACTTCTTGGCCAGGTCCACGACCTCGTGGCCGGTGAGCTTGCTCCAGCCGTCGGTAGCGACCTTGCCGTCCTTGGCGTCGAGCCCCACGATGATGTGGCCGCCGAAGGCGCTGCAGGCGTCCTTCAGAAAACCGGGGTTCTTGACCGCAGCCGTGCCGATGATCACGTAGCGCAGGCCGCCGTCGATGTATTTCTCGATGGTGTCCAGGTCACGGATGCCGCCGCCCAGCTGCACGGGAATGTCGTCGCCCACCTCTTTCAGGATGGACTTGATGGCGCTGTAGTTCTTGGGCACGCCCGCAAACGCACCGTTCAAGTCCACCAGGTGCAGGCGGCGTGCACCGGCATCCACCCATTTGCGCGCCATGGCGGCGGGGTCTTCACCAAAGGTGGTGGATTGGTCCATATCGCCTTGTTTGAGGCGTACGCAGTGGCCGTCTTTGAGGTCGATGGCGGGGATGAGCAGCATGGTGGTGAAGTTCGGGTGAAAAAGGGCGAGACGCAGCTCGGCCCGAACGGGTGGCGGTTAAGGGATCAGGGATTCCAGTGCAGAAAATTGCGGTACAGGGCCAAGCCATGCTCCGCGCTTTTCTCCGGGTGAAACTGGGTCGCAAAAATATTATCGCGTGCAATGGCGGCGGCGAACAAACCGCCGTAGTCCGTTTGCCCTGCGCAGTGGGCAGGATTTTGCGGCACGGCGTAGAAACTGTGCACAAAGTAAAAGTAGCTGCTGTCCGGCACGCCAGCCCACACCGGGTGCACGCCACCGCCGTGGTGGGCGTGGGGCATCTGCCGCACCTGGTTCCAGCCCATCTGGGGCACCTTGAAGCGGCTGCCGTCAGGCTGGGTGCGGCCTGCCAGGTCGAACTTGAGCACATCGCCAGGGATGAGGCCAAGGCCCGGCGTATCCCCCTCGGCGCTGTGGTCCAGCAGCATCTGCATGCCCACGCACACGCCGAACATTGGCTTGGAGGCCGCGGCTTCGAGCACCGATTCCTGCAGGCCGGACTCGCGCAGCTCGCGCATGCAGTCGGGCATGGCGCCCTGCCCTGGCAGCACGATGCGCTGGGCGGCGCGCACGTCTTCGGGGCGCTGGGTGACGACCACGGTCCAGCCCGTGCCCTCGGCGGCGGCCTGCACGGCCTGCGACACCGAGCGCAGGTTGCCCATGCCGTAGTCCACGACCGCCACTGTTTTTGCTTCCATATTCATAGCTACTAGCGCTTATCCATCAAGCGATAGCGCCTGATTTAACCCAAAATTTCACAACGAACCCTTGGTGGAGGGGATGACACCGGCCGAGCGCGGATCACGCTCCAGCGCCGCACGCAGCGTGCGCCCGAACGCCTTGAAGATGGTCTCGCACTGGTGGTGTGCGTTGACGCCCTTGAGGTTGTCGATGTGCAGCGTGACGCCCGCGTGGTTCACAAAGCCCTGGAAGAACTCGAACACCAGTTGCGTGTCGAGCTGGCCGATGCTCCCGGCCGTGAACTTCACATCCATGTGCAGCCCGGGGCGGCCCGAGAAATCCACCACCACACGCGATAGCGCTTCGTCCAGCGGCACGTAGGCATGCCCGTAGCGGCGGATGCCCTTCTTGTCGCCCACGGCGCGCGCAAAAGCCTGGCCCAGCGTGATGCCCACGTCTTCCACGGTGTGGTGGCCGTCGATGTGCAGGTCACCCTCGCAGTCGATGTCGAGGTCGATCAGCCCATGGCGGGCGATCTGGTCGAGCATGTGGTCGAAGAAGCCGATGCCGGTGTGCAGCTTCGCCTGGCCGGTGCCGTCGAGGTTGATGCGCACACTGATGCGCGTTTCGGCGGTGTTGCGGCTGACCTCGGCGATGCGGTCGGCCATCGGGTCGGCCGATGGGGCGGAAGGTACGAGTGCGGAGGAAGTCATAGGGAGGCTTGGAGTGCGGCCAGCATCTGCGCGTTGTCTTCGGCAGTGCCTACCGTAAGACGCAGGCAGTTGACCAGCAATGGGTGCATTGTAGAAACGTTCTTGACGAGCACCTTGCGGTTTTTCATGCCCTCGTAGGCCTTGGCGGAATCCGCCACACGGATCAGCACCATGTTGGCCTCGCTGTCCCAGCACTTTTCCACTCCTGGCATCTGGCGCAGGGCTGCGATGAGCGTGGTGCGTTCGGCACGGATTTCCGCCGCCTGGGCGGCGAAAACCTCGGCGTGTTCCAGAGCAAACAGGGCGGCTTCGCAGTTGAGCACGCTCACGTTGTAGGGCGGGCGCACCTTGTCGATCTCGCTCACGAACGCCGAGGGCCCGATGAGGTAGCCCAGCCGCACGCCTGCGAGGCCAAACTTGCTGAGCGTGCGCATGAGCAGCACGTGCGCGTTGCGCGCGGGCTCGGCGCGCATGCGGTCGATCCAGGTGCGGCTGGCAAAGGGCTGGTAGGCCTCGTCCATGACCACGATGCCGCCCTGAGCGCCCGCGGCGTCGATGATGCGCTGCACTGCGCCCTCGTCCCACAGCGTGGCCGTGGGGTTGTTGGGGTAGGCGATGTAGGTGATGGCGGGGTTGTGCTGCGCGATGGCGGCCAGCATGGCGGGCTCATCCAGCTCGAAGTCGGGCGTGAGCGGCACGCCGACAAAGTCCAGGCCCTGCAGCTGCGCAGACAGCGGGTACATCACAAAACCCGGCATGGGCGCCAGCATGGTGGCGCGCTGGCCCGTGCCGGGCTGTGCGCAGGCCAGGGCCAGCAGGGTGATGAGTTCGTCCGAGCCATTGCCCAGCACCACGCCGTAGCCCTCGGGCATCCCGGCGTATTTCGCGAGCGCCGCCTTCAGGTCCAGCAGGCGGTCGCCGGGGTAGCGGTTGAGCGCCACCGCGCCCAGGCGCTGGCCCAGCGCGGCCTGGAGGTGCGCGGGCAGGCGGAACGGGTTCTCCATCGCGTCCATCTTGAGCATGCCGGTGGAGGGCTGCACGCCGTAAGCGTGCATGGCGCGCACGTCGGGGCGGATACGGGCCAGGGCTTGGAGAGGAGACGACGCAGGAGTAGTCATTCGGTGGTGTCCAGTTCGTTGGGGGTGACAAGAAAAGGGTTGATCGGCCGCACGGCGTCCATCGGCTGGTCGTGTGGCAACGCTTCGGTGAGCAGGTAGCGGCAGCCCTGCTGGTGGGCGGACGAGAGGATGAGCGCATCCCAGTAGCCCAGGCGGTAGCGGTCCTGCAGGTCCCAGGCGCCGTCCACCGTGTAGGAGTCGAGGTGCGGCGGCAGCCACACGCGCAGGCGGCGCACCTGGGCGCGCACCTGCTGCAGCACCTGCGGGCCGTCAAAACGCTGGATGGCCTGGTTGTACAGCTCGTTGAGCACCTGCGAGCTGATGCGGCCGCTGCGCGTCTGCCAGCAAAAGCTGATCCATTCGCGCGCCCGCGCCTGGCGCCCGGCATCGCGGTCGTCCACGCTGGCGAGCAGGATTTCGGTATCGACAAAGATGGGGACGATGGCCATGCGTTTTGCCCCGTTCAGCGCAGAAACAGGGTTTCGCGCGGCACATAGGGCCCACTGGACGCGCCCCAGGATTCAAACCCAAGTGCCTCGCGCATGGCCTGGGCGTAAGCGTCTTCCTGGCGCATCTTTTCGGCCAGCCATTCACCGAGCAGGCGGGACACGCTGCTGCCGCGCTTGGCGGCTTCCACGCGCACCCATTCGGCAACGGTGTCGTCCATGGTCACGGTGATGTTTTTCATGGACTAAATATTACACGAACTTCGTGCACCACGAACTTCGTGTTGATTAAAACACCACAATCAAGCTGCCTTGCGGGGTGCCCCGCTTTGCAGCATCTGGCACGCCATGTCACCCACGGTGCGCAGCGCCTGCAGGTGGGCGGGCGTCCAGTCGCCTCCCACGCCGATGCGCAGGCAGTTGCGGAACCGTCCGCTGGCGCTGAACACCGTGCCGGGTGCGATCAGGATCTGCTGGGCCAGGCAGGCCTCGTGCAGTTGCACCGAATCAAGCGCGCGCGGCAGCTCCAGCCACAGCAGCAGGCCGCCGGGCGGGTCACTCACGCGCGTACCCTGCGGGAAGTGCGCGGCAATCACATGGCGCACCTCGTCCATGCGCGCCGCCACGGCCGCGCGCAGCTGGCGCATGGCGGCGGCGTGGCCCGCCTGGGTGATGAGATCGGCCAGGGCCAGTTCCAGCACGGCGGACTGGCCGCCCGCCTGCAGGTCCTTGATGGCGCGCAGCTTGTCGGCCCAGCGGCCAGCCTCCAGCCAGCCCAGGCGCAGGCCCGGCGCCAGCGTCTTGGAGAACGAGTCGCACAACATCACATGGCCTGTGGTGTCGTACGACTTGACGGTGCGGCGCATCTCGTCCACCTCGACCAGGTCGTTGTAGATCGCGTCCTCGATGACCGCCATGTCGTACCGCGCCGCCATCTGCACCAGGCGCCTGCGCTCGGCCTGGGGCATGCAGCTGCCCAGCGGGTTGCTGAGCGTGGGCACCACCATCACGGCCTTCACGGGCTGGGTGTCCAGCGCGAGCTGCAGCGCATCAAGAGACAGTCCGTTGCGCGGGTGGGTGGGAATCTCCAGCGCCTTGAGGTGCAGGCCCTGCAGCACCTCCAGAAACGAAAAATGCGTGGGTGACTCCAGCGCCACCACGTCGCCCGGCTGCGTCACCGCGCGCAGGCACAACACAATGCTGTCCATGCAGCCCCCGGTGATTACGATGTTCTCGGGGTCCAGGCTGCAGCCCAGGCTGACGGCATAGCGCGCCAGCGCACGGCGCGCGTCCTCATGGCCCGACGAACCGGGGTAGGTGCACAGCAGGTTGCGGTGGCGCTGCGCGGCGCGCACCACGGCGCGGCGCACGCGGTCGGGGTTGAACAGCTCGGGGCCGGGCGTGCCGCCACTGTACGAGATCATGTCCACCGGCTGGTTGCGCCCCAGGATACGCTGGCCCAGCCAGTCCACCGACACCTCGCGTGGGCGGCGCATCGGGCGCGGTGTGCTGGGCTCGGGCAGGCTCACCGGCCGCGCCGCCACAAAAAAGCCTGAGCGCGGGCGCGCGGTGATCAGGCGCGCATCTTCGAGCCAGTGGTAGGCCTGCACCACCGTGGTCTGCGCCACGCCGTGCTGGCGCGCCAGTTCTCGCACCGACGGCAGCTTTTCGCCGCGCGCGAGCGTGCCATTGCGGATCAGCTGCGCGAGTTGCTCGGCAATCTGGAGGTACAGCGGAGGTGCGTCATCGGTGGCCATGCTGCATTCTGTACTGGCACTCTGTTCGATAGACAGTACAGAGGCATCCCAGTACGGCCAGTACAGATGGGTTGGTTTGCTGTTCTGTACTGGCCCAGATCGTCCATGCCTGTGGCTGGTGGCCCACGGCAGCTGGCCGCACAGTGAAGGCATGAACACGCTGCACACCCCCACCCCACCGTCGCCCACGCTGCCCAGCCAGCCTGCGGTTCCTCTCACGCTGCAATGGAAGCGCCAGCCCCTGCCGCCCTTGCAGGCTGTCCAGGTGCTGGACTTCCGCGCAGGCGACATTGCCCTGCTCGAAGTCGAACAAGGCCGCGTCTGGGTGACCTGTGATGGTCTGCTGGAGGATTACTTTCTGGAGGCCGGCCAGCGCCTGTCCTTCACCGGACCCGTGCGACTGCGGGTCAGTGCCGAAGGCCACCGGCCCGCGCGGCTGAACTGGGCACAACACCGGGCGGTGGCAGGAGCCGCCTGTCCACCTGCACCCGCCGCATCCCAGCCCAAGGCGTCGGCCCCCACACAGGGTGCCCTGCCCCGGGGGGCGATCAGCGCGGCTTGACTCCAGCCTTGAGCCGCATCTCGGCCGCCTGCGCGTGGGCCTGCAAGCCCTCGCCGTAGGCCAGCTCGGCGGCGATGGTGCCCAGCACCTGGGCACCAGCTTCGCTCACCTCGATGATGCTGCTGCGCTTCTGGAAGTCGTACACGCCCAGCGGGGAGGAGAAGCGTGCCGTGCCGCTGGTGGGCAGCACGTGGTTGGGGCCTGCGCAGTAGTCGCCCAGGCTTTCGGAGGTGTAGGCGCCCAGAAAGATCGCGCCCGCGTGGCGCAGCAAAGGCTCCCAACGGTGCGGGTCGGTGCTGCTCACTTCCAAATGCTCCGGAGCGATGCGGTTGCTGATCGCGCAGGCTTCTTCCATGTCCTTGGTGAGGATCAGCGCGCCCCGGCCGGTAAGGCTCTTGGCGATGATCTCGGCGCGCGGCATGGTGGGCAGCAGGCGGTCGATCTCGCGCTGCACGGCGTCGAGGTAGGCGGCGTCAGGGCACAGCAGGATGCTCTGCGCCAGCTCGTCATGCTCGGCTTGGCTGAAGAGGTCCATGGCCACCCAGTCGGGCGGTGTGGTGCCATCGGCCAGCACCAGGATTTCGCTCGGGCCCGCGATCATGTCGATGCCCACGGTGCCGAACACGCGCTTCTTGGCGCTGGCCACATAGGCGTTGCCGGGGCCGGTGATCTTGTCCACCTTGGGCACGGTGGCCGTGCCATAGGCCAGCGCGGCCACGGCCTGGGCGCCGCCGATGGTGAAGGCGCGGGTCACACCGGCCACGTAGGCGGCGGCCAGCACCAGCTCGTTGCGCTCGCCCTTCGTCGAGGTGCCCTCGCCCGTTCCGCCGGTCGCCACGCTGCCACGCACGGGGGTGGGCACGACCATGATTATTTCCTGCACTCCCGCTACGTGGGCCGGGATGGCGTTCATCAGCAGGCTCGACGGGTAGGCGGCCTTGCCGCCGGGCACGTAGATGCCCACGCGGTCCAGCGGCGTGACCTTCTGGCCCAGCAGAGTGCCGTCCTCGTCGCGGTAGCTCCAGCTCTCTCCCGACGCCTTCTTCTGCGCCTCGTGGTAGCTGCGCACGCGCTTCGCTGCGGCCTGCAGCGCGTCGCGCTGGGCCTGCGGAATGGCGTCGAACGCGGCCTTGAAGTCGGCCTGGGTCAGCTCCAGCGCGGCCATGTTCGGTGCCGAGAGGCCGTCGAAGCGGGCGGTGTATTCCAGCACCGCCGCATCGCCGCGCTTTTGCACGTCGGCCAGGATGTCGGCCACGCGCTGCTCGATGGCCGCGTCGGTGTCGGCAGACCAATGCAGGCGGGCTGCAAAATCAGCCTCAAAAGTGGCCGCAGCGGTGGACAGACGGGCGGGAGCAGCTACCAAAGTCATAGTGCGTTCTACGGTGGGTTCAGTTCTTGGGGGCAGGGATGGCCGAAGCAAACGCATCAATGATGCGGCGCAGCGGTGCCTGCTTGAGCTTGAGCGCGGCCTGGTTGACCACGAGGTAGGAGCTGATGTCCATGATGCGCTCCACCTCCACCAGATGGTTGGCCTTGAGCGTGTTGCCGGTGGACACCAGGTCGACGATGGCATCGGCCAGGCCGATAAGCGGCGCCAGTTCCATGCTGCCGTAAAGCTTGACCATGTCGACATGCACGCCCTTGGTGGCAAAGAAGTCACGCGCAATCGACGTGTACTTGGTGGCGACCTTCAGGCGCGAGCCCTGCTTGACAGCACGCTCGTAGTCGAAGTCGTTGCGCACGGCAACGCTCACGCGGCACTTGGCAATCTGCAGGTCCAGCGGCTGGTACAGCCCCTGGCCACCGTGTTCGATCAGGGTGTCCTTGCCGGTCACGCCGATGTCGGCGCCGCCGTATTCCACATAGGTGGGCACGTCGGTGGCACGCACCAGCACCACGCGCACGTTGGGCTGGTTGGTGGGCAGGATGAGCTTGCGCGACTTTTCGGGGTCTTCCAGCACCTCGATGCCTGCGGCGGCCAAAAGCGGCAGGGTTTCGTCAAAGATGCGGCCCTTGGAAAGCGCCAGGGTGATCATCGTCATGCTTTCACTCTTTCAATGTCGGCGCCAATGCCGCGCAGTTTGGATTCCATGCAGTCGTAGCCACGGTCCAGGTGGTAGATGCGGTCCACCACGGTTTCGCCATCAGCCACCAGGCCGGCAATGACGAGGCTGGCCGATGCACGCAGGTCGGTGGCCATCACGGTGGCGCCGGACAGGCGGGGCACGCCTTCGATGACAGCCACCTTGCCATCGGTCTGGATCTTGGCACCCAGCCGCACCAGCTCATTGACATGCATGAAGCGGTTTTCAAAAATTGTCTCGGTCACCGTGGCCGTGCCCTGCGCAATGCAGTTGAGCGTCATGAACTGGGCCTGCATGTCGGTGGGGAAACCGGGGTACTCGGTGGTGCGAAAGCCCTGGGCCTTGAGCGTGGCGCCGCCCGCGCTTTGCACGCGGATACCGCCCTCGACCGCTTGCACGGTGGCACCGGCCTCACGCAGCTTTTCGATCACCGCATCCAGGTGGTCGGCGCGGCCATGGCGCAGCATCACATCACCACCCGTGGCTGCCACAGCGCACAGGAAGGTGCCGGCCTCGATGCGGTCGGCCACCACGCGGTGGGTGCAGCCGTGCAGTTGGTCCACGCCCTGGATGCGGATGCGGCTGGTGCCGTGGCCTTCGATCTTCGCGCCCATGGCGATCAGCATCTCGGCCAGGTCCGAAATCTCGGGCTCTTGCGCGGCGTTTTCCAGCACCGTCTCGCCTTCGGCCAGCGCAGCGGCCATGAGGAAGTTCTCGGTGCCCGTCACCGTGACCATGTCGGTGGTGATGCGCGCGCCCTTCAAACGCGTCCAACCCGCAGGCAGCTTGGCGATCATGTAGCCGTGTTCGACCACGATCTCGGCGCCCATGGCGGCCAGGCCCTTGATGTGCTGGTCCACCGGGCGCGAACCGATGGCGCAGCCGCCGGGCAGCGACACCGTGGCCTCGCCAAAGCGGGCCAGCAGCGGGCCCAGCGCCAGCACCGAGGCGCGCATGGTCTTGACCAGCTCGTACGGCGCCTCGGGCGTGTTGAGCGCACTGGCGTCGATGCGCACCGTGCCGTCGTCGGCGCGCTCTGCGGTCACGCCCATGTTGCGGATGAGTTTGAGCATGGTGCTCACATCCTGCAGCTGGGGCACGTTGAGCAGGGTCACCGGGTCGGCGGTGAGCAGCGCGGCACACAACTCCGGCAAGGCGGCGTTCTTGGCGCCAGAGACCAGCACCTCGCCTTGCAAGGTGCGTCCGCCGCGAATCAGGAGTTTGTCCATCTCTATCTAACAACCAAAATATGAATGAAAATGGCCCTTAGCGCTTATCTATCAAGCACTAACTGCTATCAATAAATGAGTAACCAGGCAGGCAGTGTCACTGCGCTTGCGCCGCCCACTCGGCGGGGGTGAAGGTCTTCATCGACAGCGCGTGAACTTCATCCGTATGCATTTTCGCGCCCAGCGTGGCGTACACGCGCTGGTGGCGTTGGATGGCGCGCTTGCCCTCGAACTCGGCCGAGACGATGGTGGCGTACCAGTGGCGCCCATCGCCCTCCAGCGTGATGTGTTCGCAGGCCAGGCCGGCGGCGATGATGTCTTTGAGTTGGTCAGCGGTCATAGGAGCGTGTCATGTTCTTTTACGTGCCCGCGAAAGCTGGGGAACGGCCCGGCAACGCAGCGCAGGACACACCGCAGTATGAATACTGCAAGTGACCTGCAACAAAGTGGCCGGGCCGTTCCCCAGCTTTCCCAGCGGGTTGCCCCTGTGGCCCCGCGCTCGCGGCGTTGCGCCGCTTGCCAATGCAACCAGCATTGACCACGCGGCGCGCCTTGTGATCACAGGGCCACAGGGGCAACGCGGGTACGTAAAAGGGCATGGCACGCTCTAGTTCCGAATTTTGTAGCCGGTGCGCAGCAGGTGCACGGCGAGAAAGCTCACGGCCAGCCAGGCGACGCCCACGATGGTGAGGCTGAGCCAGGGCGAGGTATCGCTCTGGCCAAAGAAGCCATAGCGGAACCCGTCAATCATGTAGAAAAACGGGTTGAGGTGGCTCACGGTCTGCCAGAACGGCGGCAGCGACTGGATGGAATAGAACACGCCCGAGAGGAACGTCATGGGCACCACGACGAAGTTTTGGAACGCGGCGAGCTGGTCAAACTTGTCGGCCCACAGCCCGGCAATGAGCCCCAACGTGGCCAGCAGCCCCGCGCCCAGCACCGCAAACACCAGTATCCACAGCGGCGCCGCAAACTCTGGCCGCGCAAAAGCCAGCGTGACGATGAACACACCCAGCCCCACCACCAGCCCGCGCACCATGGACGAGCCCACATAGGCCACAAACCAAGCCCAGTGCGACAGCGGCGTGAGCAGCACAAACACCAGGCTGCCCATGATCTTGCTCTGGATCAGGCTCGACGAGCTGTTGGCAAAGGCGTTTTGCAGCACGCTCATCATCACGAGGCCGGGCACCAGAAAGGCGGTGTAGCTAATGCGGTCGTAGACCTTCACATGGTCTTCGAGCACGTGGCCGAAGATCAGCAGGTACAACACGGCCGTGAGCACCGGCGCGGCAACGGTCTGGAAGCTGACCTTCCAGAAGCGCAGGACTTCCTTGTAGAACAGGGTCTGCCAGCCGGTCATAGCGCGACACCTTCGAGTGGGATGTTGGACGCGGATGTACCGGACATCACCTGCAAGAACACATCCTCCAGGTCCGGCCTGCGGATCTCCATGTCATGCACCTCCACGCCCGCTACGCGCAGCGCTGCCAGGTGGCTTTCGATCTCTGCGGCGTCGTGCGCGGGCAGTTGCACGATACGACCGGTGACACGCGCCGCCATCGCCAGGGCGGGTGGCAAAGCCGCATCGGTCTTGAACTGCAGGATGCTGCCTGAAGCCGCCTGCAGCAGTTCGCTGGTGCGGTTCAGCGCTACGATCTGGCCGGACTTGAGCATGGCAATGCGGCCACACAGGGCTTCGGCTTCTTCCAGGTAATGCGTGGTCAGCAACACCGTGTGGCCTTCCTTGTTCAGGCGCGCGACAAAGTGCCAAAGGGTCTGGCGCAGCTCCACGTCCACGCCAGCCGTTGGTTCATCGAGCACGATGATGGGCGGCTTGTGCACCAGCGCCTGCGCCACGAGCACGCGGCGCTTCATACCGCCCGAGAGTTGCCGCATGTTGGCGTTGGCCTTGTCGGTAAGGCCCAGGTTCTCCAGCAGCTCGTCGATCCAGGCGTCGTTGTTCTTCACGCCGAAATAGCCGGACTGGATGCGCAGCGATTCGCGCACATTGAAGAAGGGGTCGAACACCAGTTCCTGCGGCACCACACCGAGCTTGCGGCGCGCCTCGGCAAAGTCGGCCTGCACGTCGCTGCCCTGCACCAGCACACGGCCGCTGCTGGCGCGCGCCAGGCCCGCGAGGATGCTGATCAGGGTGGTTTTACCGGCACCGTTGGGGCCGAGGAGTCCGAAGAACTCGCCCTCCTCAATGTCCAGGTTGACCTGGTTCAGTGCCTGGAAAGGGCCTTTGGGCGTGGCAAAGGTCTTGGAGATGGCTTGGAAGGAGACTGCGGGCATGAAGCCCCTGATTTTACGGCCTTGCCCCGAACTGCGTTATGGCGGAGGGTATGCACCCTCAGGACACGGGCGTGAGCAAGGTGCCAACGCCGTACAAGCCCGCCATGCCGCGCAGCGCCGTGGGCAACCCCTGCACGGCAAAGGTCTTGCCCACGGACAGCGCCTCACGCCGGCATTCCAGCAGCACGGCCAGGGCCGAGCTGTCAAACACCGTCATCGCGCTCGCATCCACCACCACACCACTTTCACGGTGCACGCGCAGCCCCTGCAGAAGCATCTGCAGGCAGGCTGTGGCCTGGCGGTGGGTCAGCTCGGGGGGGAGAACCAGCATGGAGGAGGCTCAGCCCTTGGCGGTGGAGTTGGCTTTGTTGCGCGCAGCCAGGGTCTCGATCAGGCCATCAATGCCCTTGGCGTTGATCTCCTGGGCAAACTGGCCCCGGTAGGTTTCCACCAGCCAGACACCCAGCACATTCAGGTTGTAGATCTTCCAGCCTGCGCCGTCGCCAGGGGTTTTTTCGAGGCGGTAGTCCAGCTGAATGGGGTCGCCACGGCCCACGATTTCGGTGCGCACCAGCACGTCCTTGTCTTCGGGCGCAGCGCGCAGGGGCTTGACCTGGATGCTTTGGTCGTTGACCTGCGCCAGCGCACCCGCGTAGGTGCGCACCAGCAAGATCTTGAATTCGTCCTGCAGGCGTTTTTGCTGCTCGGGCGTGGCCTGGCGCCAGCCTGGGCCCACGGCAGCGGCGGTCATGCGGCGAAAGTTGACGTTGGGCATCACGGTCTTGTCCACCAGCGCGATCACCTTGGTCAGATCGCCGCCCTGAATCGCCTTGTCGGACTTCACAGTGTTGAGCACGTCGGTGGACAGGCGCTTGATCATCGCGTCCGGCGCTTCGTCTGCCGCCAGAGCGGCCAGCGGCAAGCCCAGCGATGCCACGGCGGCAGCACACAGTGCCAGGTGGCCCAGGGAACGTCGGTTCATCATGTCCTCTATCCTCTACTTTCTCGTTCAGTCATGAGCCGCCATCCGGCATGCCCGTGTTGCATTGTGGTGGCCGCAGAAACAACGCATGCGTCGCGGGCGTTGCGGTGTGCAAGCAAGTGCAACACGATCGCCCACGCTATGGCCGCCATCGGCGGGCAGCCCCCTGGAAATCACCTCAACGGGGAGGCTCTTGCGGCAGCACGCCGTCGTTGCCGTCTTTGCCATCCGAGCCCTTGCTGTTCTGGGGCTCGCCAGCCTGGCTGCGCACCTGCAGGAAAACGTCCCGCGTGAAGCTGTACTTGTCCAGCGCGGCACTGTCGAGGACGGAGCTTGCCCGCAAAAGATTGGCGCGCGTGTCCACCACCCGCAGTGCATACAGCGTGTTCCGGGCCGAGACCGGGTCCACATAGCTCACCACGTTGCCCTTCATGTCCACCGGCAGCGCAAAGGTGTCGCGCACCGTGGACGGACCGAGAACCGGCAGCACCAGGTATGGGCCGGTTCCCACGCCCCATCGGCCCAGCGTCAGGCCAAAGTCCTGCTTGTAGCGGTCTATGCCCAGCTCGCTGGCGATATCCAGCACCCCGCCGAGGCCCATGAAGGTGTTGACATTGACGCGCATGAACGTCGAGGCTGCGGCCTCCGCGCGCAGCTGCAGCACGTTGTTCACAAACGACCAGACATCGCCGATGTTGGCGAAAAAGTTGCTCACCCCCGTGCGCACGGGGGCGGGCGCGATGTCCTGGTAGGCAATCGCTACCGGCTTGAGCACCATGGCATCAACTTGCTCGTTGAAGTTGGTCATGCTCCGGTTGTAGGACTCCAGCGGATCACGCGGGTCGGGATTGGCCACGGTGGCACAGCCCGAAAGCAGCGCACCGGCCAACAGCAGCGCCGAACCGCCCAGCGCACGTGGCAAGCCCTGCTGCTTGGAGCCGGTGGGCAGGGTGGTTGTTTCAAAGTTCTTCATTTCTTGTCACCTGCCCCTGCGGGCTTACCGCCGTCTTCGGCTTTGCTGTAGAGAAACTGTCCAATGAGGTTTTCGAGCACCACGGCAGACTGGGTCGCGGTGACCATGTCGCCCGCAACAAGGTTCTTCTCGTCCGCCCCGGCCTCAATACCGATGTACTGCTCACCCAACAGGCCGCTGGTGAGAATCTTGAGGGAGCTGTCCTTGGGGAAAGCGTAGCGGTTTTCCATCGCCAGCGTCACCCGCGCCTGGTAGGTCTTGTCGTCGAACGTGATGGACTCCACACGCCCGACCACCACGCCAGCACTGCGCACCGCAGCCTGGGGCTTGAGCCCGCCGATGTTGTCAAAACGCGCCGTGATGCGGTAGCCGGACTGGAAATTCAGGCTCAGCAAATTGGCGGACTGGAGCGCCAGAAACACCAGCGCCACGGCCCCCAGCATCACGAACAGCCCAACCCAGAGATCGTTTTTGGAGCGTTGCATTGTTTATTTCCTCTTCACTGCCAGCAGCGCCAGCCTCAGATACTGAACATCAGGGCCGTGAGGACGAAGTCGAGCCCCAGCACGGCCAGGCACGCCATCACCACGGTGCGCGTGGTGGCACGCGACACGCCCTCGGGCGTGGGCTTGGCAGTAAAGCCCTGCAGCAGCGCCACAAAGGTGACGGCAACACCGAACACTACGCTTTTGAGCACCCCATTGCCCACGTCTTTCCAAACGTCAACGCCGCCCTGCGTCTGGCTCCAGAAAGCGCCGGGGTCGATGCCAATCATGAGCACGCCCACGCTCCAGCCACCAATCACCCCCACCGCACTGAACACCGCCGCCAGCAGGGGCATCGTGATCACGCCGGCCCAGAAGCGGGGCGCCAGAATGCGCTGGACGGGGTCCACCGCCATCATTTCCATCGCGCTGAGCTGCTCGCCCGCACGCATCAAACCAATCTCGGCCGTCAGCGACGTGCCCGCCCGCCCCGCAAACAGCAAGGCGGTGACCACGGGTCCCAGCTCCCGCACCAGCGACAGCGTGACCAGAAGACCCAGCGCTTCTGCTGAACCGTAGCGCTGCAGCGTGTAATACCCCTGCAGCCCCAGCACCAGACCCACAAAGAGGCCAGACACCGCAATGATTGCCAGCGAGTAGTTGCCCAGAAAATGCACCTGGTCGCGCACCAGCGAAGGCCGCATGAAGGTGGCACCCACCATCCGCACAAGCCGTACAAAAAGACGCGCGCCCATGCCAATGTCGGCCAGCTTTTGGCGCACGGCAAAACCGACATCGGAGGGGTTGTACCAGCTCACCGTGCACGCCCTCCCACAGGTCCGAAGTCCTGCACCTCGTCAGGGCCAGGGTAATGAAAGGGTACCGGCCCTGTGGGCAAGGCATTGACAAACTGGTGGACCAGGGGGTCCGTGCTGGCACGCACCTCATCTGGCGTGCCCTGGGCGGCCACCACGCCAGCCCCGAGGATGATCACGTGGTCTGCCAGCCGGAAGGTTTCCTCCAGGTCGTGCGAGACCACGATGCTCGTGAGGCCCATGGCATCATTGAGCTGGCGGATCAGCTGCGCCGCCGTTCCCAGGGAAATGGGGTCCAGCCCCGCAAAAGGCTCGTCGTACATCACCAGCTCCGGGTCCAGCGCAATGGCACGGGCCAGAGCCACGCGCCGGGCCATTCCCCCCGAAATCTCGCTGGGCATGAGATCACGTGCGCCGCGCAGGCCCACGGCATGCAGTTTCATGAGGACCACGTCGCGGATCAGCGCTTCGGAAAGGTCGGTGTGCTCCCTGAGCGGAAAGGCCACATTCTCGAAAACACTCAGGTCGGTGAACAACGCCCCGAACTGGAACAGCATCCCCATCCGGCGACGGACGGCGTACAAGCCTGACGCATCGAGGCGACCCACGTCCTGCCCATCAAACAGGACTTCACCGCTCGAAGCCCGCTGCTGCCCTCCTATCAGGCGCAGCACCGTGGTCTTGCCCCCACCGGAGGCGCCCATCAGCGCCGTGACCTTGCCACGCGGCACGGTCAGCGAAACGTCACGCAGGATGTCGCGGTCTCCGTAGGAGAACGTGACATTGCGCAGTTCGGCAAGGAGGGAGGGGTCAGACATGCAAAAAAGATTCAGGATTCCGGGTCGTCAGTCACCACACAGTGATTCCTCGGGCCGCAGGAAGCCGCGATGGTAGCTCAAGATGCAAACATACATACATGTATGTTTGCATCTTGAAGCATCTGCATCATGAGATGGATGGTCGCTCAGACGCCATACAACCCCGGATTGACAGAACCCTCGATTGTGCCAACAAAGACGCGCAGACGTGGAAGGCGAGGCCATCCACCTGGACTGGCGGGCGCGCGCCGGGTCCAGTCGGTGGCCTCGCCCAAGAATGCGTCCGCCGTCCTTCCCCTCCCAACTTCCAGGGGCATATCCACCGATCGCTTTACGCCCTGACCAACCCACCATGAAAAACGGCGCCGCAGCGCCGTTTCGATTGCATGTTCCGCAGCCGATCAGCGCGGCAGGTCTGAGTAGCCCATGAGGAACTCATCGACTGCACGCGCGGCCTGGCGGCCTTCGCGGATGGCCCAGACGACCAGCGACTGACCACGCCGAATGTCGCCAGCTGCGAACACCTTGGGCACGTTGGTGGCATAACCGCCATCGAAGTCGGTCGTGGCGCGGGCATTGCCCCGGGCATCCTTGTCCACGCCAAAAGCTTCCAGGACGGCAGCCACCGGGCTCACGAAGCCCATGGCCAGCAGCACCAGATCGGCCTTCAGGATCTTCTCAGACCCGGCCACCTCGACCATCTTGCCGTCCTTGAACTCCACGCGCACGGTCTTGAGGCCGGTGACCTTGCCCTTTTCGCCGATGAACTCCTTGGTGGAGATGGCGAACTCGCGCTCGCAACCCTCTTCGTGGCTGGAGCTGGTGCGCAGCTTGATCGGCCAGTAAGGCCAGGTCAGCGGGCGGTTTTCCTCTTCGGGCGGCTGGGGCATCAACTCAAACTGGGTGACGCTCACGGCGCCATGGCGATTGCTGGTACCCACGCAGTCGCTACCGGTGTCGCCGCCACCAATCACGATGACGTGTTTGCCATCGGCGCGCAGCTGGCCCTTGAGCTTGTCGCCCGCGTTGACCTTGTTCTGCTGCGGCAAGAACTCCATCGCGAAGTGGATGCCATCGAGGTCACGGCCCGGCACGGGCAGATCGCGCGATTGCTCAGCGCCACCGGTCAGCAGCACGGCATCGAACTCCTTGTTCAACTGCTCGGGCGTGACGGTTTCCTTGGCCCAGTTGGTGACTTTGGAATCCTTGCCCAAGCCATCCTTGGCGGCGCCCACAAACACACCCGTGCGGAAGACCACGCCTTCGGCTTCCATCTGCTTGACGCGGCGGTCAATGTGCGACTTCTCCATCTTGAAGTCCGGAATGCCGTAGCGCAGCAGCCCGCCCACGCGGTCGTTCTTTTCAAACAGCGTGACGCTGTGGCCAGCGCGCGCGAGTTGCTGTGCTGCCGCCATACCTGCGGGGCCAGAGCCCACCACGGCCACCTTCTTGCCCGTTTTGTGCTTGGCAACGCGTGGCTGTACCCAGCCCTCCTCCCACGCACGGTCAATGATCGCGCGCTCGATGGACTTGATGCCCACGGCGTCGTCGTTCACATTGAGCACGCAGGCGGCCTCGCAGGGTGCGGGGCAGATACGGCCGGTGAACTCGGGGAAGTTGTTGGTGCTGTGCAGCACCTCGATCGCGCTCTTCCAGTCCGCGTGGTACACCAGATCGTTGAAGTCCGGAATGATGTTGTTCACCGGGCAGCCGTTGTTGCAGAACGGCGTGCCGCAGTCCATGCAGCGCGCGCCTTGCACCTTGGCCTGGCTTTCATCCAGCCCGATGACAAATTCCTTGTAGTGCTTCAAGCGCTCGGGCACAGGCTTGTAGCCCTCTTCGATGCGCTCGTATTCCATGAAGCCGGTAGTTTTTCCCATGACGATGTCCTTGTCTATGAATGCTGTGCGAAAGTGGGTGACGTCGCCTTACTTGGCGGGTGCCACTTCTTTTTTGGTAGCAGCTACCGCTGGTGTAGCGGACTCCTCCAGCACTTTTCGCTCATAAATTTCAGCCAACGCACGCTTGTACTCGGTCGGGAAGACCTTGACGAACTTGCTGCGCGATGCGGCCCAGTTGTCGAGCAGCTCGCGTGCGCGCTTGCTGCCCGTCCATCGGTTGTGGTCTTCCAGCAGCTTCTTGAGCTGGGCTTCGTCGGTCTGTCCGTTGTGCCAGATCGAGCGCGGCACCGTGGCTTCCTGCTCGGTGGCGGGCAGGATGCGCTCCAGCGTCACCATGGACATGTTGCAGCGGGTGTCGAACTGACCGTCTTCGTCGTACACGTACGCCACGCCGCCGCTCATGCCCGCCGCGAAGTTGCGGCCGGTCTTGCCAAGCACCACCACGGTGCCCCCGGTCATGTATTCGCAACCGTGGTCGCCCGTGCCCTCCACCACGGCGGTGGCGCCCGACAGACGCACGGCGAAACGCTCACCGGCAACGCCGCTGAAGAAGGCTTCGCCCGTGGTGGCGCCGTACATCACGGTGTTGCCAACGATGGTGTTGCGCACGGCGTCACCGCGGAAATCGATGCTGGGGCGCACGACCACGCGGCCTCCCGACAGACCCTTGCCCGTGTAGTCGTTGGCGTCGCCGATCAGGTACAGCGTGATGCCGCGCGTGAGGAACGCACCGAACGACTGGCCGCCCGTGCCTTCGAGCTGGATACGGATGCTGTCGTCGGGCAGGCCTTCAGGGTGCACGCGGGTGACAGCGCCGGACAGCATGGCGCCGACCGAGCGGTTCACGTTGCGCGCCACCTCGATGAACTGCACGCGCTCGCCCTTTTCAATGGCGGGCTTGCTGCGTTCGATGAGCTTGCGGTCCAGCGTGTGCTCGATGTTGTGGTCCTGCACGTCCACGTGGAAGCGCGGCACATCGGCGGGCACGTTGGGCTGGGCGAACAGGCGGCTGAAGTCCAGGCCACGTGCCTTCCAGTGTTCCAGTCCCTGGCGCATGTCGAGCAGATCGGTGCGGCCGATCAGGTCGTCGAACTTGCGAATGCCCAGTTGGGCCATTATCTGGCGCACTTCTTCGGCGATGAAGAAGAAATAGTTCACCACGTGCTCGGGCTTGCCCGAGAACTTCTTGCGCAGTTCGGGGTCTTGCGTGGCCACGCCCACGGGGCAGGTGTTCAGGTGGCATTTGCGCATCATGATGCAGCCTTCCACCACCAGCGGTGCCGTGGCAAAGCCGAACTCGTCAGCGCCCAGCAGTGCACCGATGGCGACGTCGCGACCGGTCTTCATCTGGCCGTCGGCCTGCACGCGGATGCGGCCGCGCAGGCGGTTGAGCACCAGCGTCTGCTGGGTTTCGGCCAAGCCGATTTCCCAGGGGCCGCCCGCGTGCTTGATGGACGACCAGGGCGAAGCACCCGTGCCGCCGTCGTGCCCAGCGATCACCACGTGGTCGCTCTTGCACTTGGCCACGCCTGCGGCGATGGTGCCCACGCCCACTTCAGAAACCAGCTTGACGCTGATGCCAGCATGGGGTGCCACGTTCTTCAGATCGTGGATCAGCTGGGCCAAGTCCTCGATGGAGTAGATGTCGTGGTGGGGTGGTGGCGAGATCAGGCCCACACCGGGCACGCTGTGGCGCAGCTTGCCGATGTAGTTGGAGACCTTGCCACCCGGCAGCTGACCACCCTCGCCCGGCTTAGCGCCCTGGGCCATCTTGATCTGGATCTGGTCGGCCGACGACAGGTATTCGGCCGTAACACCAAAGCGGCCCGAGGCCACCTGCTTGATGCGGCTGCGCAGCGAGTCGCCGTCCTGCAGGGGCAGGTCGACCTCAACGTTCTCGGCACCAATCACGCTCTTGAGCGTATCGCCCTTCTTGATCGGGATGCCCTTGAGTTCGTTGCGGTAGCGTGCGGCGTCCTCACCACCTTCGCCGGTGTTGCTCTTGCCGCCGATGCGGTTCATGGCCACGGCGAGCGTGGCGTGGGCCTCGGTGGAGATGGAACCCAGCGACATGGCGCCCGTGGCGAAGCGCTTGACGATTTCCTTGGCAGGCTCGACTTCGTCGACCGGGATCGCCTTGGCGGGGTCGATCTTGAACTCGAACAGGCCGCGCAGCGTCATGTGGCGCTTGCTCTGGTCGTTGATCAGCTGGGCGTATTCCTTGTACGTGTTCCAGTTGTTGGCGCGCGTGCTGTGCTGCAGCTTGGCAATCGCATCGGGCGTCCACATGTGGTCTTCGCCCCGGGCGCGCCAGGCGTATTCGCCACCGGCGTCCAGCATGGTCTCGAGCACGGGGTCGTCACCAAACGCGGCCTTGTGCATGCGGATGGCCTCTTCGGCGATCTCGAACACGCCGATGCCTTCCACGCGGCTGGCGGTGCCGGTGAAGTACTTGCCCACGGTTTCCGTGTTGAGGCCGATGGCCTCGAACAGCTGGGCGCCGCAGTAGCTCATGTAGGTACTCACGCCCATCTTGGACATGATCTTGGACAGGCCCTTGCCGATCGCTTTGACGTAGTTGTAAATGGCCTTGTCGGCCGACAGGTCACCTCCCAGGTCCTTGTGCATCTCGGCCAGGGTTTCCATGGCCAGGTAGGGATGCACGGCCTCGGCGCCGTAGCCAGCCAGCACGGCAAAGTGGTGCACTTCGCGGGCCGTACCCGTCTCCACTACCAGACCGGCCGTGGTGCGCAGACCCGCTCCCACCAGGTGCTGGTGGATGGCGGACAACGCCAGCAGCGCAGGGATCGCCACCTGGGTAGCGCTCACGGCGCGGTCGCTCACGATCAGGATGTTGGCGCCGCCCTTGATGGCATCCACGGCCTGCGCGCACAACGAGGCGAGCTTGGCTTCCACCCCCTCACGGCCCCAGTTCAGTGGGTAGGTGATGTCGATGGTCACGCTCTTGAACTTGCCTTGCGTGTACTTTTCAATGTCGCGCAGCTTGGCCATGCCGGCAAAGTCGAGCACGGGTTGGCTCACTTCGAGCCGCATCGGCGGGTTGACCTGGTTGATGTCCAGCAGGTTCGGCTTGGGTCCGATGAAGCTGTTGAGCGACATCACGATGGCTTCGCGGATCGGATCGATCGGCGGGTTCGTCACCTGAGCGAACAGCTGCTTGAAGTAGTTGTACAACGGCTTGTTCTTGCCCGACAGCACAGCCAGCGGACTGTCGTTGCCCATCGAGCCAATACCTTCTTCGCCATTCTTGGCCATGGGCGCCATCAGGAACTTGATGTCTTCCTGCGTGTAACCGAAGGCCTGCTGGCGGTCGAGCAGCGGCAGTTCGGCAGGCTGCGGTGCGGCCACTTGCGCGCCCGCGTCAATGCTGTCGAGCTTGATGCGCAGGTTTTCGATCCACTGCTTGTAGGGCTTGGTGTTGACGATGTTGGCCTTCAGCTCGTCGTCGTCGATCATGCGGCCTTGTTCCAGGTCGATCAGGAACATCTTGCCGGGCTGCAGGCGCCACTTGCGCACGATCTTGTTCTCGGGCACCGGCAACACGCCCGACTCGGAGCCCATGATGACCAGATCGTCATCGGTGATGCAGTAGCGCGAGGGGCGCAGGCCGTTGCGGTCCAGCGTGGCGCCAATCTGGCGGCCATCGGTGAACACGATGGAGGCGGGGCCGTCCCAAGGCTCCAGCATGGCGGCGTGGTATTCATAGAAAGCGCGGCGGCGCTCGTCCATGGTGGTGTGCTGCTCCCAGGGCTCAGGGATCATCATCATCACGGCTTGGCTGATGGGGTAGCCGGCCATGGTCAGCAGTTCGAGGCAGTTGTCGAACGTAGCCGTATCAGACTGGTCGGCGAAGCTGATGGGGTACAGCTTTTGCAGGTCAGCAGCCAGCACGGGCGAGGCCATCACGCCTTCGCGCGCCTTCATCCAGTTGTAGTTGCCCTTGACGGTGTTGATTTCACCGTTGTGCGCCACATAGCGGTAGGGGTGGGCCAGCGGCCACTCGGGGAAGGTGTTGGTGGAGAAACGCTGGTGCACCAGACCGATGGCCGAGACGCAGCGCTCGTCGGACAGGTCCTTGTAGTACACGCCCACCTGGTCGGCCAGCAGCAGGCCCTTGTAGACCACGGTGCGGCTGGACATGGAGGGAACGTAGTATTCCTTGCTGTGCTTGAGTTTCAGGGCTTGGATGTTGGCGCTGGCCGTCTTGCGGATCACGTACAGCTTGCGCTCCAGCGCGTCCTGCACGATCACGTCGTTGCCACGGCCAATGAACACCTGGCGCAGGATGGGCTCCTTCTTGCGCACGGTGGGGGACATGGGCATGTCCACATTGACCGGCACATCGCGCCAGCCCAGCAGTACCTGGCCTTCTGCCTTGATGGCGCGCTCCATCTCTTGTTCGCAAGCCAGACGGGAAGCGTGCTCCTTGGGCAGAAAGATCATGCCCACACCGTATTCACCAGCCGCTGGCAAGGTCACGCCTTGCTTGGCCATCTCTTCGCGGTACAGCGCGTCAGGGATCTGGATCAGGATGCCGGCGCCGTCGCCCATCAGCGGATCGGCACCCACCGCGCCACGGTGGTCGATGTTTTCCAGAATCTTCAGAGCCTGCGTCACGATGTCGTGGCGCTTGATGCCCTTGATGTGGGCCACAAACCCGAGGCCGCAGGCGTCGTGTTCGTTACCCGATGAATACAAACCGTGTTGTTGCAGATGCTGGATCTCGGCAGCCGTGGTCATGGCGCACTCCTATATTTTTCGCAGGGAGTGGAAGATTAGTGCATTGCAACATCTTTTGGCAAGAAAATTAATTGGGGTCAGATTCTTAATTCACGAGTGAAAATTGAATTTCATTTTTTATTAGGGACATATCAAATTTCATAGCAACTAAATCAATAACATCAAGCGCTAACGCCATATTTATTCAGACGTTTTGCGAAGCGCCGGCCTACCGGCTTGTCCCTGGGTTACCCGGCGCGGTGTGTGCTTTTGCAACTCTTGAACAAATTCTGCGTCGCCCAGCGCCCAACCACTGAGTGCGGATGACGTCAGCACAGTCTGCTCCTGCGAGCCGATGCCCGCCTGCACCAGCGCGGCGTACGCCGCCTCGCGCGCAAACGGCGTGTTGCCCAGCGCCCAGTACAAAGCATGCGGTGTGAGCAAACGGTCATGGCGCAGTCCCAGCCAATGGGCATGGCTGGACCACGGGTAGTCACCAGGCTGCGCCACCTGCCCGGCCCGCACCGGGTTCAGATCAAGGTAGACCATGCAAGGCAGGAGATACCGCTCGGGCTGCAGCACCGTGGAACGATAGCGCCCCTCCCACAGGGTGCCCGTACGGGCGTGGCGCCGGTTGAAATACTGCACGTAGCGCCGCCCTACCGCCTGCATCATCTGCGGAAGGCCGTCAGCAGTAGTGGGCGTGGCCAGCAGATGAAAGTGGTTGTCCATCAGCACATAGGCATGCACAGCAACACCAAATTTCTGCGCGTTGTCCGCCAGCAGCGAAAGCATGGTCTCGAAGTCTTCGCGGTCCACGAAGATGCTTTGGCGGTTGTTTCCGCGCTGGATGACGTGGTGCAGATGACCCGGCAGGGTCAGGCGCGGCAGGCGGGCCATGGATGCGGATGGGAGCTAGGGGAAGGATGATCATAAATCCGTCCCCGATTTCTTCTCACCCCAGCAACAACGTATGGCGCGACGTCAGTCCTGCACCAATTCCACGGCAACCTGGGTATCGCGAGCCTCCGGCTTCAGACCAAAGCGAGCCCCCAGCGCCTTGTCGAGGCCAAACTCTTCCAGAATGGCGCGCAGGCGCTCCGAGGCGCTGCGCTTTTTCTGCCCCGTGTAGCGGGCAATGATCAGCTCATTCTTCATGCTGTGCTCCCAGCCTACCAGCTCTGTCACGGTGACCTGGTAGCCACTCGCCTCCAGGTACAGACAGCGCAACACATTGGTGACCTGGCTGCCCAGTTCGCGCGTGTGCAGCGGGTGGCGCCACAGCTCTGCCAAGGGCGTGCGCGACAGCTGCAAGGCCTTGCCCTGCCGCAGGCAGGCGGCCATCTCAGCCTGGCAGCACGGCACCAGCACCATCGCCCGGGCCTGTTTCTGCAGGCCGAAAGCAATGGCATCGTCCGTGGCGGTGTCACAGGCATGCAGGGCGGTGACCACATCGATCCGGGCTGGCAATTCATCTGCGCCAGTGGATTCAGCCACCGACACATTCAGGAACGACATGCGTTCAAAGCCCAGCTTCTGCGCCAGCAGGCGGGATTTGTCCACCAGCTCGGCGCGCGTTTCCACCCCGTAGATGTGCCCGTGCCCCAGGGCCTTGAAGTACAGGTCGTACAGGATAAAACCCAGATACGACTTGCCCGCCCCATGGTCTGCGAGCGTCGGCCCCTGGTCGGTGGTGGCAAGCTCTGTGAGCAGCGGCTCGATGAAGTTGAACAGATGGTAGACCTGCTTGAGCTTGCGCCGCGAGTCCTGATTCAGGCGTCCATCGCGCGTGAGGATGTGCAGTTCCTTGAGCAGTTCTATCGACTGGCCCGGCCGCAGTTCGGAAAGCTCCGCAGACTCGGCATTGGAGGCGGCCGCCTTCGGGCGGGAAGCCTGCGGCTGCTGCGCGCGGGCTGCAGAGAGGTCTTTGGTCTTTCTCATCATCGAACGTCCTGGTTCGCTTCCGGCAGCGATGGAGTACCAGCGCTGGGGCCCACATCCAGCGCAGACCAGCCCTGCATGCCCAATGCCTGCAGCACCTCGATATTTCGCTCAAAAATTGTTTCTGCCTCCGGAAACACCTCCACGGCGCGGTCGATGCTCTCCTCCCGCAGCAGATGCAGTGTGGGGTATGGCGAACGGTTGGTGCAATTGGTCACGTCATCCACATCGGTGCCCGCAAACTGAAACTGTGGGTGAAAACTCGCGATCTGCAGCGTGCCGTCGAGCTCCATGGCCTCCAGCAGTGCCTCCGCATCTCCCAGAAAATCGTTGAAATCAAGAAAATCCTGGAGGCAGCGGGGGAGTATCAGCAAGGTGGTGTCCCGCGTTTCGGCAGGGGTCGCCACCAGGGCAGACAGCTCACTGCGCAGAAGAGCCTGCACTTCCGTCAAATCTTCGGTCAGCGCGACCACGTAGTGAATCTGCCCTTTGACATGAACGCCCTTGGCAAAAGGGCACAGGTTGAGCCCGATCACTGCTCGCTCCAGCCAACGGACGGTGTTGCGAACGAACAAATCGGCAGACTCTGAAGAGGCCGCCGAAGCCGTAAAGGGGGGGGAGGAAGTCATGAAACGGGCGCACGGGGCGCGAAGAAGTGCGGGGTTGATTTTACCGGGCGCTCTGCCCCCCGACAGCCGCTAGTCGAAAAGCCGCCGCCCCGTCAGGCGCTCATGCTCCCGCGCTGCAAACCGGTCTGTCATGCCCGCAATGAAATCCGCCACAGCCCTTGCCCGCAGCGGGCCGCAGTCCACAGAGGCCTGCTCGGCAAACGCCGCCTTCATTTCTTGGGGGGAGGCCGTGTACGCTGCAAACAGGTCGCGCACGACCTCCTGCGCACGTCCCGTGGTCTCCATGACGCGTGGATGGCGGTACAGGTTTTTAAAGAGGAACTGCTTGAGTTCCAGCGAGCGCGCACGCATGGCATCGCCAAACATCACGAGCGACGGCGATTGGCGCACGGCCTGCACATCAGTGGGCGCGTGCCTGGCCAGCGCTGCCTGCGTGGCATCAATCACGTCATAAACCTGCGCGCTGAGCATGCGCCGTATGGCTTCAAACAACAGGCGCCGCTGCAGGAGCGGCTGCACAAGATCCGGGTACTCGGCCTGGGCCGCAGCGCGGTACTGGTCGAACAGGGGCACGTCCTGCAATTGCGCCAGCGTGATCAGCCCAGAGCGCACGCCGTCATCGATGTCGTGCGCGTTGTAGGCGATTTCATCGGCTAGGTTGCACAGCTGCGCCTCCAGGCTGGGCTGCTCCCGGCGCAAAAACCTTGCACCGACGCCACCGGGCTCTTCCCGCTCCAACTGCTGTGCGTGTTGCCTGGAACAGTGCTTGAGCACGCCTTCACGCGACTCGAAGGTCAAGTTCAGTCCGTCGTACTGTGGATAACGCTCCTCCAGCTTGTCCACCACCCGCAAACTCTGCAGGTTGTGCTCAAAGCCCCCGTGCTCCGCCATGCACCCATGCAGCGCATCCTGGCCGGCATGTCCAAACGGCGTGTGCCCAAGATCGTGGGCCAACGAGATCGCTTCCACCAGGTCTTCGTTGACGCGCAAGGAGCGAGCGATGGACCGCCCCAATTGTGCGACCTCCAGCGAGTGCGTCAGGCGTGTGCGAAACAGGTCCCCTTCATGGTTGAGAAAGACCTGCGTCTTGTAGACCAATCGCCGAAATGCAGTGGAGTGCACGATCCGGTCCCGATCACGCTGGTATTCGGTCCGTGTGGGTGCCGGTGTTTCAGGGTAGCGCCGCCCCCTGGTCGCAGCAGGGTGGCAGGCGTACGGAGCGAGGTCAAGGATCGGAATCAAAATTGCCGCCAGCGCTTATCTATAAAGCGCAAATAGCTATACTATTTATAGCAATTGGTGACAAGCACCTTCTAGGCACAACAGGCATCAATCACTTCGCGCACCAGGCTGTCCGGTGCAGCGCGCACTGCCGCCTTGCCCGGGCCATCGATCACGACAAATCGGATCTCACCGGCTTCTGACTTCTTATCGATGCGCATCAGTTCCAAATAACGGCCGGCATTGTCTGCGGCATCCAGAATGGGCCCCTTGGTGGGCAACCCCGCGCGCTGAATCAGCAGATTCAGGCGGGCCACAAACTCGCCGTCCACCAAGCCAAGCCTGCGAGAAAGCTCTGCCGCCATCACCATGCCGGCACCAACGCCCTCACCATGCAGCCACACGCCATAACCCATGCCAGCTTCAATGGCGTGCCCAAAGGTATGGCCAAAATTGAGGATGGCACGAAGGCCCGTCTCTTTTTCATCCTGGCCGACAACCCAGGCCTTGATCTCGCAACTGCGCCGTACAGCGTGCGCCAGGGCGTCGCGGTCGTGCGCGATCAGGGCATCCATATTCCGTTCCAGCCAATCAAAGAAGGCCATGTCCGAGATCGGTCCGTACTTGATGACTTCTGCAAGACCCGCACTGAACTCGCGCGCTGGCAACGTATCGAGCACCGCAAGGTCGCACACCACCAACTGCGGCTGGTAGAACGCGCCAATCATGTTCTTGCCCAAAGGGTGGTTGATGGCCGTTTTGCCGCCCACCGAAGAGTCCACTTGGGCCAGTAGCGTGGTAGGTACTTGCACAAAAGGCACTCCTCGCATGTAACTGGCCGCAGCAAAGCCTGTCATGTCACCAACGACTCCCCCTCCTAGCGCAAAAACGGTTGTCTTCCGATCACAAGTGTTGGACAGCAGCGAGTCGAAAATGAGCTGCAAAGTCTGCCAATTCTTATGCTCTTCTCCGTCAGGCAAGTGCAACTCATGAATCTGCGTATAACGGCCTGCAAGTGCTTCCCGCAAAGCATCTGCATACAAAGGGGCGACCGTGGTGTTACTCACAATCAATGCCGTGCTCGCGCGAGGCAAACCGGCGTAGGACGCCGCGTCGGCCAAAAGGCCATCTCCGATCAGTATGCGATAGCTACGCTCAGCCAGCTCAATGGTGACGGCTTGATCAATCTGGGACATGGAATATTGTTGCAGTTTGGTTGAATGACTGTGAAACATCACTGCCCTGGATCCGTTTTTATCTTAATGAACTTCGCATATGGGCCAGGTTCGCCCCGGCTATCGGGCGGAATACGCATTGGATAGCTAGACAGCAAACGCACACGAATCGCATAGGGTCTTGGCCCAGGAAATTGAGGTCTACTGACTCAGTTCGCGCCATTCTCCCTTACCCCAAGGGTCTACCCGTCAATGCATCCCTCTCGAGCGAGGTACAGCAACGCTAACCCTCGTCGGCAGCTACACCGAAGAAAAACAGGGATCAACAAGCCAATTTCTCAAAAAAAACCCCAGGATATACCTGGGGTTTGGTGTCATCATTGCTCAGAAGGCGTTGCGAAAAGCCTTCTGAGCATCAGGCTGACTACCCTCTATCAGGGGCAGGTGTATTCGAGAGGATCTCCTCCAGGCGGAATAGTGCTTGCACTCACTACGGTGATACTGAATGTGCGTGTCACTTTCGCGGCCCCCTTCGTTGCGGTCACCAGGAACCGCTGCTGTCCGCAGTTTGCCACTTTAGGCACGCCGTTCAAAACACCCGCCGTGCTTGTGGTACCACTGGTCAGCCATGAAGGCAGACTGGTGAAACTCCAGGTCACATCGCTGACAGATGCCACGAAGGAATACGTAAAGTTCGCACCGACAGGCGCTGAGCCCAACGAACACACCGTATCGGAGTTGCAATCGCCAATCGCGAAGTCCTCAGGCAATCCGCCCACCACTTTGAGCTTCAGGACGGCAGTGTCAACGATCTTGTTTCTGTCGACGACAGTAACGGTCGCACGGTAATCACGCTCTTCCGCGGTGCTACTCACAGTTCCGCTGATCATTCCTGTACTGGAATTGATTGACAAGCCTGCGGGCAAACCCGTAGCGGACCAAGTCAATGGCGGCAATCCCCCGCTCGCAGCCAAGAGGGAAGTGAATGGAACACCCTTGGTCACTGTTCCAAGATCTGCATCTGCCAGTGTCAGCGGGTCAGTCACAGCCGCAACGACCGGGAACACATCGATGATCGAAATGGGATCCTGAATACCATTGGCAACGTTGTTGTCAAAGCGGTCTGACGTGAACTCCACAAATATGGGCCCCGTTTCTTCGCCACTCAGCAAGCTGAACAGTGCAACACCACCCGTAGACGGCAGCTGCAAAATGCTGCCCGACTGATTCCCTGAAACCAATCGAGCACCATTGGCAGCGTCTGTTCCCGCCATAATTCTAACTTGGACTTTGGCACCTGATGCATCTGGTGTAGGTTGATTACTGTCATCAAGAACAAAAGCTTGAATACCAACTTGGTTTATCAAACCATTGGGATTGGATTTACTTCCAAGGAATTTTTGAGCCACGTATTCAGGAGTTGCAGCAATAACTCGCAGACTTGCAGGCTTACCAGTCGCCGCTCCCGCTCCGACAGAAATATTTACACTCGCCTTTTCAACACGTCCAGATCGGGGATCCGATACTGAGCATGTAATAGTCGCCACCCCAGCTTGATTACCCGCATGAAAATAGAAAGAATTGCCTCCGGAATTTGCATCCAGAGCGATGTTTCGGAATGCAAGGGGGTTTCCCTCATCATCCTGATGCTCTTCATCACCGTCAAGATAATACAGAGGACGAGAACTCAGACCATACTCTGTATTGCAGCCAAATACATTCTCGCCACTCGGAATTGGTGCTCCACCCTTTGTAGCATTCACATACAAAACCGTCGTGAACGGCGCATAGACTCCAATACCGACAGGATAATTTCCAACATTGACAGGCAGAGTAGTTTTCTCCGCACGCAAAGTGATAGCATAATTTTCATCCGTTTGACCCGGATTCCCCCCGCCGCCGCCACAAGCCGCAAGTGCAGTCACCAGTGCAATTGGCACAAATTTGATATATTTCAACATTTATGTTCCCATTCAAAGATTAAATTCAGCGAATTGCAGCACGCTCGGTAAGAACTTTCGGGGTAATAAAAATCAACATTTCCTGCTTATTGGCTTGCTTAGTTTTTGTTTTAAATAAATTACCAACGCCGGGAATGTCACCCAAAAATGGCACCTTTGCCTCGGCATCATCCTCGAACAATTCAAAAATTCCACCAATTACGACCGTACCGCCATTTTCAACCAACACCTGAGTTTTAATGTGCTTAGTATTAATAGCACGCACATTCTGAAGAATTTCACCTGGACTATCTTTGTTTACATCAAGATCCAAGATGATATTACCTTCTGGTGTTATTTGAGGCAACACCTCCAATTTTAAAACTGCTTTCTTAAACGCAATAACCGTTCCACCATTTGGAGCTGTTACGGGATATGGAAATTCGGTTCCTTGCTCGATAGATGCTTTGGTTTGATCAGCTGTCACAACACGGGGGCTGGACACAATCTTACCTTTACCGTCTGCCTCCATCGCAGATATCTCTAGATTCAAAAATCTGTTGGCCGCGGAGTTAAAAATTGATATAGCGAAACTTGCTGGATCGAAACCTCCTTGAGCCTGAGCAGGAAGATTAACAAAGCTACCCAACGTATTAGCAGCCCCACCAGCACCAGATGACGCTACCGCGTTACTATAGCTGGTGCCAAACGCCACGCTATTGCCACCACCGATATTGTACCCCCCGGTACCGCCACGATTAGCACGCAAATCTGTTCCACCTAGTCGAACGCCCAAGGAGCGCCCGAACGTATCGGATGCCTCAACAATTCTCGCTTCAATCATCACTTGTCGAACAGCAACATCCAAGGTCGATAGCAACTGACGTACTTCTTCCAGTTTACTTGCCGTGTCAGTCACAAAAAGCTGATTGGTTCGGGGTTCCGCAATAGCGCTACCTCGCTCCGACAGGAATCTATTTGAGGTCCCCCCAGATGCACCGCCGCTCGATGCCGTCAGTTGAGCAACCATGTCAACCGCTTTTGCATAATTCATTTGGAACGCTTGTGTTCGGAGCGGCTCCAGTTTTTGAATAGCTAAGGCAGCCTCGTAGTCCTTCTTCGTCCTGTCATCAATTTCATCTTTAGGTGCAATCCACAACACAGTGCCAGATTTCCGCATCCCCAGGCCTTTAGCCTCCATTATGATTTGAAGCGCTTGATCCCACGGGACATCTTTGAGACGCAATGTCAGCGAACCGGTGACTGTATCCGAGGTCACAATATTGAAATTGGTGAAATCAGCAATTACTTGCAGAAGTGATCGAACTTCAATATTCTGAAAATTCAGCGATAGCTTCTCCCCGCTATATCCAGGGCCTTGTGTTAGCTTGTTCAGGTCGACCTTTTTCTGCCGGATTTCAACCACAAATTGGCTATCACTTTGATACGCGCTATGTTCCCAATCACCAACGGGATCGATAGTCATGCGAACCCGCTCACCCTGCTGAACGGTGGTAATAGCTTGCACTGGCGTGCCAAAATCACCCACATCCAAACGCCGACGCAGTCCTTCTGGCAATGAAGATTTGAGAAAATCCACCACCAAACCTTTTCCCTGCTGACGAATATCGACGCCCACTTGGCTCGAGGGAAGCATCACCACCACACGTCCAGAGCCATCCGCGCCTCGTCTGAAGTCAACATCTTTCAGTGTCTGAACCTCAGAACTAGAAGGATCAGCAAAAACTGGAGCAGACACCGCTTGAGTTTCCGAATTTACAGACTGCACCGTTCCCAAAGAAATCAGCAGTGATTTCCCTTGAATATCGGCCTGATAGGAAGTGGGTTGCTTAAGATTCAGAACAATTCGGGAGCGGTCACCGGCCTGCACCACATTGACCGACTTAACGTTGCCCTGATTCACTTCAAAAATATTTTTTCCGGTAGCATTGGACGCATTAGGAAAGTCCAAGGCAATGCGTGGAGGCGATTGAATGGAAAATCCTGTGGGCACGGACTTCAGTGGTTCAGAAAAATCAATACGAACCACATCTACACCGTTCTGCACACTCCCCACTACAGATTGAACCACGACCTGTGCAAACGCACTAATGGGCGTCAATACAGCAAATGTGAATCCCACTGCAATTTGACAAATCTTTGATGGATAAATTTTCAGATATTTCATTTTTTGTCCTCTTGCAGATCGAGAGAGACCGCACGTTCAATCCAATCACCAGTCGCATCTTGAACAATTTCGCGCAATTGAATCGTATTTTCAGTAATTTTTGTTATTCGCCCGTAGTTTTGACCAATATAGTTACCAACTCGCACTTGATAAAGTAAATTATCAACCTTCAACAGAGCGGTCGGTGCACCTTTTTTATCAAGACTTCCTACCATCGCCATTACATCCAGCGGATAAGACTCCAGAGGCTCCTTTCGTCTGGCCATTTCTGGGGCGATTAAAGCGGCGTTAGAGGCAGTCTGGGTAGACTCTCGTCTCAACGCCTGTGTGAGCTTTATCGAATTGAATGGTTCGACCCCTGATGCCATTGCATAGGTTTGAGGTAAAAATTGCTTGGGCTCAGTCAAAGGGGTAACTTTAGGTTTTGTTGTTGCCCTCAACTCCGACATCCATTGACGCAATTCGTCATCACCTGAAGAACCACAACCAGATAAACCAAGAACAATCACTATTAATAGAATCAGTCTGTATGACGTCATTTTTTTTCGCCCTTTGCCACCTGCTTTTGAGCCTGAATCTCCTCAGGATCAAGGTATCTAAACGTACGAGCTGTGGCCTCCATAGTCAACGCAGCCCCATCTTTTTCCCTCCCTACTGGGGCAATAGAAATATCGTTCAAGGTAACAATCCGCGACAGATGTGCAATATCAGACGCAAACGATCCCATGTCGTGATATTTTCCAGTTACACGAACTTGAATAGGCAATTCAGCATAATACTCTTTAACCACCACTTGCCCTGGCCTGAACAAATCAAACTGCAAACTTCTTCCAAGCCCAGCCTGATTGATATCAGAGAGCAACGCTGCCATCTCGGCTTTGCTTGGTAGTTGCTTTTCCAACTGAATCACGTACTGCTGGACCTGTTCTCGTTGACGCTTCAAAGCCTCCAAACTCACAGCTTTAATCAATTTTTCTTGATAGTCTTGACGCAGGGTTTGCTCTTTGGCGATCTCGGTTTCAAGTTCGACTTCATACTCATTGATCTTGGCAAACCAAAGAACTGCTGCCACCGCGATGGAAATAAAAAGACATAGCAGAATTTTTGGAGCTACTGGCCACAAAGAGGGGTCTTTGGGATCCAAATTTCGGAACTGCCGGGAAACATTCTCCTGCAAGGCAGAGAAATCAATATCTTTTTTTGATTTTTTTGCCATCTCTATTTCCCAATCGTGGCGCTAGCTGAGTCTTTGGCTTTTTGCGCTTCACCAGTACGCATCAGACGGAAGCGCAAATTGAACGTGGATACTCGACGCTGGTCTCTGGACGACAACGCAATATTGCTGGCCACAATTTCCACCAATTCCGGCTTTGACAGCCAAGGAGTGTTATCGGTCAAATTCCGAAGCATCTCAGAAACACGCTCGTTGGATTGGGCAACCCCTTGCATAGCGATTACTTGCTCAGTTTGCTTAATGCTTGTCACATACGCGCCTTCTGGTATCTGACGCACGAGTTCATTGAGCAAGTGAACAGGGAGATTTCGATCTGACTGAAGATCTTCCACAGCCTTCTGCCTAGCCCGCAAAGCCGCAATTTCGTCTTCTATGGTGGCAATTTCCTTGATTTGTTCTTCAAGGACCTTAATTTCACTCTGAAGAAAAGCATTTCGCTCTTGCTGTGCGGTGATCATCATTTGAAACCACCAATACACTGCCCCAGCGATTGCCAGACCAATCAGAAATGATGCGAACATCGTCGCCTGAAAGGCTTCCTTCCGACGTTTGCGCGCAGCTTCCCGGTGCGGAAGTAAATTGATCAGAATCACTGCAGGAACCTCCGCATGGCCAGACCGCACGAGGTCAGATAGGACGGCGCTTCACGCACCATTTTTTTCAAACGAACGGAACTTCCGATTTCCATACCGTCAAAAGGATTGACTGCGCTGCACGCAAAGCCGGTCTGCTGGGTAACAGCCTCTGTCAGGCCTGGCAGCGGCGCGGAGCCACCTGCAAGCATGATGTGATCAACACGGTTATGGGGTGTACTGGTGAAGAAAAACTGCAAAGCTCGGCCGATCTCCTGGGCCATGCTGTCTACAAACGGCCGCAGCACAGCCGATTGGTAGTCTTCTGGGAGGTCACCATTTCGCTTTTTACTTTCCGCCTCTTCCACTGAGAAACCGTATTGACGGACGATCAATTGGGTCAGCTGCGCTCCTCCAAAAGCTTGGTCCCGGTCATAAAGCACTTCTTCATTGCGGATAACCTGCATGCTGGTGGTAAGTGCTCCCACCTCAAAAAGCGCAACCATTGCGTCGACGCCTTTCTTGGGCAAGGCCTCAATGAGACGCCCCGCAGCCAATCGGGAGGCATGGGATTCAATGTCCACCACCACCGGCTTGAGGCCTGCAGCCTCTGCCAAACCTTGGCGGTCTTGGACCTTCTCTCGCCGAGATGCGGCAATGAGAACATCGACGTCCCCCGGCGCATTTTTGCTGGGGCCGATGACGCAGAAGTCCAAACTCACTTCGTCGAGCGAGAAAGGAATGTACTGATTGGCCTCTGACTCGACTTGAACCTCAAGCTCTTGTTCTGTCATGCCCCCTGGCAGCGTGATCTTCTTGGTGATGACGGCCGATGGTGGCAATGCCAAAGCGACGTTCTTCGTGCGCGTTCCACTTTTTTTGACCAGGCGGCGCAGTGCGTCCGCAACTTCGTCGAATTTTTCGATGTTGCCATCCGTGATCCAGCCACGCTCCAGCGGTTCGATCGCGCAACGCTCCAGAACCAAGCCGCCTGCCTTATCGCGCCCAAGCTCCACCAGTTTGACACTGGAGGAACTGATGTCGATTCCCAGCAGCGGCGGAGACTGGCGACTGAACAAAGACCCCATTGAGCTCAAGATTGGTCCCCTGTAACTTGCCAAAATGAGGCAACAAAACTTAACACTTCACATGAATGCTATCAGTAAGATAGTTCTCCAGCAAAGATTTTTCCCCGCGTAACACTTGCGGAGCGTTGCCAAAAGCAGACGAATTTAGCCGCCCTTGCAACACCGTTTGGCAACGATGACGCACCTTTGGGCAGACGGGCACGGGCCGGGCATTGTGATTTTCAGTGGGGTGCAGCGGACATTTTTATAATGGGCCGTCTTACCCCTCCGGAGCGATATGCCGCCCTCTTCATCGAAGTCCTCTGACAAGCAGGACTCTCCTTCCGCTCCCACCCGCCCCACTTGGCTCCGTTGGCTGGTGCGCGCCACTCTTTGGATGGTGGGCCTGGCGACTGCCGCCGCCGTGGGATTGGCTCTGACCATTGCAGTGGCGCTGGCGGTGGCCTATCCGAACCTGCCGGACATCTCTGATCTCGCTGACTATCGCCCCAAGTTGCCTTTGCGCGTTTACTCTGCCGAAGGCGCTTTGCTGGGCGAATTCGGCGAGGAGCGCCGCAACCTCACCCCCATTGGTGAAATCCCCAAGGTCATGAAGGACGCGGTATTGGCCATTGAAGATGCCCGCTTCTTCCAGCATGGCGGCGTTGACTACAAAGGCGTAATTCGCGCAGCCTTGGCTAATCTTGGCCGGGTAAAAAGCCAGGGCGCCTCTACTATCACAATGCAGGTGGCGCGGAATGTTTACCTCTCGTCAGAGAAAACATTTACACGCAAAATTTACGAAATCTTACTGACATTCAAACTCGAGCATTTATTGACCAAAGATCAGATTCTTGAGATTTACATGAATCAGATTTATTTGGGCAATCGTGCCTATGGATTCGCTGCGGCGTCAGAAGCCTATTTTGGCAAGCCCCTGAAATCTGTGTCCGTGGCTGAGGCGGCCATGCTTGCGGGTCTGCCCAAAGCGCCCTCTGCGTACAACCCCATCAGTAACCCCAAGCGGGCTCGCTCCAGGCAGCTTTACATCATTGAGCGCATGGAGGAAAACGGCTTCATCACCGCCGAGCAGGCCACAGATGCCAAGAAAGAAGAACTCAAGATCCGAACCGGCCCGGACAGTACCCGGATTCATGCAGAGTACGTGGCCGAGATGGCGCGCCAGCTGATCTTCACGCAGTATGGCAACGAGGCCTACACACGCGGGCTCAACGTCTACACGACACTTAACGCTGCGGAACAAGAGGCTGCGTACGCGGCGCTGCGCCGAGGCATCATGGACTACGAGCGGCGCCAGCAGTACCGAGGACCGGAAAAGTTCGTGGTATTGCCGACGGCGGCCCAGGAGGTGGAAGACGCCATTGACGATGCGCTCGCCAACCACCCGGACAACGGTGACGTCCTTTCTGCAGTGGTTCTGGAGGCCTCGCCGCGCAAGATCGTTGCAGCCCGCGCGAACGGCGACACCCTGGAAATCACCGGCGATGGACTGAAGCCCGCACAGTCCGGCCTGAGTGACAAGGCCGCGCCCAACATCAAGATCCGCCGTGGAGCAGTGATCCGGGTGGTGAAAACACCCAAGAACGCCTGGGAAATTACACAGCTTCCCGAAGTCGAAGGCGCCCTGGTGGCACTGGACCCGCGCACTGGAGCCATCCGGGCGCTGGTGGGCGGATTTGATTTCGACAAGAACAAGTTCAACCACGCCGCACAGGCATGGCGCCAACCCGGGTCGAGCTTCAAACCCTTCATCTACTCTGCAGCACTGGAGAAAGGGTTCACGCCCGCAACGGTCATCAACGACGCCCCTCTGTTCTTTGATGCAGGGGTGACCGGTGGCCAACCATGGGAGCCCAAGAACTACGATGGCAAGTACGACGGCCCCATGAGCATGCGCACGGGACTGGCCAAGTCCAAGAACATGATCTCGATCCGCATCTTGCAGGCCGTGGGACCGAAGACTGCGCAGGAGTGGGTATCCCGCTTTGGCTTCGATGCTGAAAAGCACCCGGCCTACCTCACCATGGCATTGGGCGCGGGCTCCGTCACCCCCCTGCAAATGGCTACGGCCTATTCCGTGTTTGCCAACGGCGGGTACCGCGTGAACCCCTGGCTGATCACTAAGGTCACCGACCACAAGGGCCGTGTCATCTCTGAAACGACTCCGCCGGTCACCAGCGAACAACCGCGTGCCATTGATGCCCGCAACGCCTTCGTGATGAACAGCTTGCTGCAAGAGGTCACGCGCTCCGGTACCGCAGCGCGGGCGCAAGCAACTCTGAAGCGGCCAGACCTCTACGGAAAAACCGGGACCACCAACGATTCTGTGGACGCATGGTTTGCCGGATACCAGCCCACGATCGCTGCAGTGACCTGGATTGGCTACGACACGCCGCGTAACTTGGGAAGCCGCGAAACAGGGGGTGGCCTCAGCTTGCCGGTATGGATCAATTTCATGGAACGTGCACTCAAGGGTGTTCCCGTCATGGAGCCCACAGTGCCCGCTGGCGTGGTCAATGTCGGCGGGGAATGGTTCTACGACGAGTACGCGCGCAACAGCGGTATTCCAAGTGTGGGTCTCGATGACCGATCCGCATCACCCGCTGTGGCTCCACAAGCGCCACCGCCCACCGAAGAGCGAAACCGCATCCTGGACCTGTTCCGCAACTGATGGCGTTGCAGACGCTCTTCCATCTACCTGAGAGACGTGAGCCACCCAGGAGGGTGGCTCAAGCTGAAAACTGCAGTGGCAAACCCGCTTGGGCGGCTGCGTCGCGGCTCAGGCAGTCAAAGAACTCGCCTGCTCCTTTGGTGTCCTGCCAGGCTTGGCCGTCAAACCGGTAGTGGTAACCACCGGACCGCGCGGCCATCCACACCTCGTGCAGCGGTTTTTGCAGATTGATGACGATCTGGCTGCGGTTGGGGAACGTCAATGTCACCATGCCCCCGGAGCGCTGGGCGTCCACATCGGCATCGGTCGCATCGTTGATGCGATCGCAGCTGCGCTCGACGGCAAGCAGCAGTTTTTCGGCGTGGTCCATGAATTCGAGGTCGGTCATTACAATTTGCGCATGTTGAAAGCTTCCCAAATTCTAGTCAGGACGCTTGTCCTTGCTGCCAGTGCGGCAGCCCTTACAGGTTGCGGTCAACGAGGCCCCCTGTATTTGCCCAGCAGTCCGGCAGCTGCGCAGCGTGCGACCCTGCCCCAGACCTTGACCCCCGGCGCCGGTACCGCCAGTCCAGCGCAGCCCCCCGCAGGTGCAGCGTCAGCGCCGCGCTGAAAAGCGGCAGAAGGACCGGGACAACGGTTCTGACCACCAATACCACCAAGGCACTTGATTTCTATCAAGGACGTCTCAGAGGGTCAATCGTACAGTTCGTGCTTTATTGCACCGCAGGATGGCCATGGCCCTCGAACTCTACCGCGACAAGAACCATGCTTGTCTGATGTTCACCGACCTCATCGAAGAAGACGGTCAGGCCGTTCAGGCCAACCAGTTTCTGATCGTGGACGACGACACCGGCGCCATCATCGACCCCGGTGGCAACCTGGCCTTCAACGAGCTGTTCATGGGGATGACCAAGCACTTCCCACCGCACAAGCTGTCGTACCTGATCGCTTCGCATGCAGACCCAGACATCATTGCCTCGCTGGATCGCTGGATGACCAGCACCAAGGCCGACCTGGTAATCTCACGCGTCTGGGAACGTTTTGCGCCCCACTTCACCAAGGTAGGCAAGACGGAAAATCGCGTCATCGGTGTGCCCGACAGTGGCGGGCATCTGCCCCTGGGCCGCCATGAACTGGTGCTGCTGCCTGCGCACTTCATGCACTCCGAGGGCAACTTTCACTTCTACGACCCAGTCAGCCGCATCCTGTTCACCGGCGACCTGGGGGTGTCGATGATGTCGGGCGCCGAGGCTCGTGTGCCGGTGACCGACCTCAAGGCTCACATCCCGCGCATGGAGGGATTTCACCGCCGCTATATGGTGTCCAACAAGATCCTGCGGCTCTGGGTCCGCATGGCACGGCAACTTGATATCGCCATGCTGGTGCCACAGCACGGCGCGCCCATCATGGGCAAGCAGGCGATCAGCGATTTCTTCAGCTGGATCGAGAACCTCATGTGTGGCATCGACCTGTTTGACGATCGGGCGTACCAGATTCCCACCGGTTACATCGATCCTGTGACCCGGCAGATGCGCGCGGCACCGGCGCGGTAGCCACAGGTCTTGGAATTTCAGGCTAAATTTGCTGCTGGCGCTTTACCATCAAGCGCCAGCAGCTATTATTTATATAGCAAATAATTCCACAAGCACAGCGCTACGACGTGCGGGCGGCTTGGGATGCCTTGGCCCCCGCCGTACCCTGGGTTGGCCGACGCTTGCGCAGCCGGTGCCACAGCCGCCAGCCCAGCAAAGCTGACAAAACCGCCGCATACACCGCCACCTCGCCAAAATCATTCTTGCCAGCGCGCATCCAGAAGAAGTGCAGGATGGCCAGGCCCGCCACTGCGTATACGCTGCGGTGCAGCGCCTGCCAGCGCTTTGCGCCCAAAGCCTTGATCGCGCGGTTGAACGATGTGGCGGCAAGCAGCGTGAGCACCAGCAGCGCCAGAGACCCGACCAGGATGAAAGGCCGCTTGACGATGTCGCGCACGATGTCGGTCCCATCAAAACCCATGTCGAACCAGGCGTAGCTCAGCAGGTGCAGCAGGCCGTAGAAAAACACGAACAGGCCCAGCATGCGCCGAAAGCGCGCAAGCTGGGGCGTGGAAGTCACCACGCGCAGCGGCGTAACGGCCAGCACCAGACAGAGCGCGCGCAGCGTCCAGTCACCCGTGGCGCGGATCAGGGCCTCGGCCGGATTGGCGCCCAGCTGATTGGCCGCCGCAGCGTAGACCAGCCATGCCAGCGGAAGCAGGCACAGCGCAAAGACCGCGGGCTTGGCGGCAGGATGGAGGAAGAGCTTGCGCATGGTGATCCGCGCCCCTCTTCTGCCGCTTTAACTACACGTCAGGCGGAGAAAAAAGGCGAATGAAGATCAGTAGAACTTCTTGAGGTCCATGCCCGCGTACAGCTGCCCCACCTGGGCTTCATAGCCGTTGAACATGAGCGTCTTGCGCTTTTTGGCAAACAGGCCATCTTCGCCAATGCGCCGTTCGGTGGCCTGGCTCCAGCGAGGGTGGTCCACCTCGGGGTTCACGTTTGAGTAAAAACCGTATTCCTGCTTGGCCGCCTTGTTCCATGCCGTGCCGGGTTCTTTCTCGACAAAGCGGATCTTGACAATGCTCTTGGCGCTCTTGAAGCCGTACTTCCACGGCACCACCAGGCGAACAGGCGCCCCGTTCTGGTTGGGCAGCACTTCGCCATACATGCCAAAAGCCAGCAGAGTGAGAGGGTTCATTGCCTCGTCCATGCGCAGGCCTTCCACATAGGGCCAGTCGAGCACGCGCGATCCGACAAAAGGCATGGTGGCCTTGTCGGCCAGCGTCACAAATTCCACATACTTGGCGCTACCCTGGGGCTCCACGCGCTTGATCAGTTCGGCCAGCGAATAACCCACCCAGGGGATGACCATGGACCAGCCTTCCACGCAGCGCAGACGGTAGATGCGCTCTTCCTGCGCGCTGAGCTTGATCAGGTCTTCGATGCCGTATTTACCCGGCTTCTTGACCAGGCCTTCCACTTCCACCGTCCAGGGCGTGGTTTTGAGTGTGTGGGCGTTGCGCGCGGGGTCGGCCTTGTCGGTGCCGAATTCGTAGAAGTTGTTGTAGGTGCTCGCGTCTTTGTAGTCAGTGAGCTTTTCCATCGTGACCGCACCCGCCACGGTGGACTTGGCACCCGCGAGCGCAGCCAGCTTGTTGGGCCGCACCACCTGCGCCTGCTGCGCCAGCGCCTCGCGGCCGGCCCAGGCCGCCATCGCGGCACCTGCAGCGCCGCCCGCCATGAGCTTGAGCATCTGGCGCCGGTCTTCGTAGACCGCGCGGGGGGTGATTTCGGAGGAGTGGGGGTGGTTGAAACCCGAATCGCGCGAAGGGATCAGCATGGGGAGGCTCCGGTCATGGTCTGGTGGAAACAGCTGCTGCAGTAGAGCAGCACAACTGTTAGTTCGTTCCCTAGACCGCGCAGGTTACACCGAAGACGCAATAGTTGTCGGCCCCACTCCGATGCCCGACTGTGCCCTCACGCCATCACAGCGTGCCGTAGCTGTGCAAACCGCTCAGGAACATGTTCACCCCAAGAAAGGCGAACGTGGTCACCGCCAGGCCCACCAGCGCCCACCAGGCCGACACCGTGCCGCGCAGCCCCTTCATCAGTCGCATGTGCAGCCAGGCGGCGTAGTTGAGCCAGACAATCAGCGCCCAGGTTTCCTTCGGGTCCCAGCTCCAGTAGCCGCCCCAGGCCTCGGCCGCCCACAGCGCGCCGAGCACGGTAGCAATGGTGAAGAACGCAAAGCCCACGGCGATGGACTTGTACATCACGTCGTCCAGGATCTCAAACGAGGGCAGGCGCACCGCGATGCGCTTGCGGCCCAGCAGGATGCCAGCCACGATGAAAGCCGAAATGCCGAAGTACACCATCCAGTAGCTGCCACCGTTCTCGGTCGCACCTTGGCGAAACACGATAGGCTCGAAACACAGCACCACGCCCAGCAGCCACAGCGGCGCCAGCTTGTACCAGCGGGTTTCGGTTGCCTGCTGCTTGATGAGGTAGGCAAAGGCCACCATGGCGGCCAGCGCAAACGTGCCATAGCCGATGAAGTTGGCGGGCACATGCAGCTTCATCCACCAGCTCTTGAGGGCAGGCACCAGGGGCTGGATCTCGTGCGCTTCGCGCACCACCGTGTACCAGAGCAGGAAGCCCACGGCGGCACTGACTACCAACATCACGAACCCGCCCAGTGCACGCGTGTCGTACTGCTGTTCGTAATACAGGTAGAACGCCGCCGTCATCCAGCAGAACAGCACAAACACTTCATACAGATTGCTCACCGGGATGTGGCCGATGTCCGGGCCGATGAGGTAGCTTTCGTACCAGCGCACCAGCGTGCCGATGAGCGCCATGGCCACAGCCACCCAGGCAATGCGCGAGCCCAGCATGCTCATGGTGCGCCCCTCGCCGCGGGAGAACATGCCCACCCAGTAAAAGATGGTGCTCATGAAGAACAGCATGCTCATCCACAGGATGGCAGATTGGCTCGACAGGAAATACTTGAGGCCGAACACCGTATCGGCCCGCGCCAGACTACCCGCACCGTCTTGCTGGTACAGGCCGATGGCCAACAGCGCCACCGCAGCCACGATCAGCATCAGCGCGCGCAAGGGGCGCCAGAACCAGCCCAGCCAGATCGTGCACGGAATGGCACCCAGCAAAATACCTTTCTCATAGACGTCCATGAAGGCGCCGTAGCGCTGCAACGCATACAGCCCGCCCACGGCCACGATGGCGGCAAACAGCCAGTCGAACCAGTTGCGGCGGGCAAAAAAACCCTCGTTCAGGGTGATCGTGGTGGCCGTGGAGGAAGAAGTCGCGGTATTCATGCGGTGCCTTCGCGGGGCGATGCCCCGATCAGTTTTTGTGCGAGCTGGACAAACTCCTGGTCGCCGTCCATGGTCTTGCGGTTGGTGGACAGGGCCATGGTGGCGTGGGTACGCCCGTCCTGCGGCGCCACCCAGACCCAGACGCGCCGTTCGCGGACGTAGAGCATGGCAAAAACGCCCAGGATCAGCAAGGCACATCCCAGATAGACAACATTCTTGCCAGGGGCTCGCGCCACCTGGAAAACACTGGCCTGTACCTGGGTGAAGTCCTTGAGTTCAAACGCCAGCGGTGCGGGGTAGATCTGCGCGTCGCTGAGCGAGAGCACGGCCTGCGTCATGAAGCCCTGCGTCTGATCGTCCTGGGGAAGCGGCGGCAGGCCGGCACGCTGGCGCGACAACTGCGCCACCTCGAACAGCGTGCCGTTCAAAATGCGCACCAGCACCTCACCCGCCCGCGCGCGCTCGGCCTCGGGCACGTTGGCCTCCATGAAGTCCGACACCGCCTGCAGGCCACCAGTGGGCTTGCCATCGACCATGCCCTGGCCCGCAAACAGGGCCAAGGCCCGCAGTGCAGACTGCTGCAACTGCTCGGCCAGATCCGGGCGCGAGGTGTCGATGGCCTGCGCCACATAGCGGCGCACGGCCTGCTCGCGCGCTGCGGGGTCGGCCAGGGTGGCCTTCATGCGAACGAAGCCGTCCATGCTGCCCTTGTCATCGGCTGGCACCCGCAGGTACCGGAATGGCTCTGCAGGGGTTTCGCGCACGCCCAGCAGAAACACCGGCACGCCGTCGCCCGTGTCCACGGGCAGCATGTAGTTGTGGAACTCACGCGCCTGGCCCGCTGCGTCCCGAAGCTTGTAGCTCACGCTCGGGCCCACGTTGCGCAGTTCTTTTTTGGTGACGGTCTTGTTGGCGGCGCCCAGGCGGGATTCCACCGACTCGCGCAGGTCCACCTTGCGCACATCCACACCGCTGCCTCCGGGGCCTGCACCCCCGAAGTTCTCGACATTGATGGTGCGCAGTGCTGTGAACTCCAGCGTCAGCGTCTCGCTGCCCGGGCCGCCACCGTTGTTGGTCAGCTGGGTGGAATTGCCGACCACTCCTTCGACCTCAATGGGCTTGGCGCCTGCCACCATGGGCACGCCGCGCAGCTTGAGGTGCGAGCCGCCGTCGTCAAAACTCGACTGGTAGATCTCGATGCCTTTGTAGCTGGCCGGGTGGTTCACCTCCACACGCGCGGGCGTCTTCTCGCCCGTGGCCTTGTCGTGGATGATGATCTCGCTGGCAAACAGCTTGGGCATGCCGGTGGAGTAGTGCTCCACGATGAACTTCTTGAGTTCGATGGCAAACGGCAAGTCCTGAAGCAGCACGCCGTCGGACTGATTCAGGATGGCTGTGCTCGACTGTGTGCCCTCAGCCACCAGCAGGTTGCCCCGAAAGGTGGGGTTGCGCTCGGAAAGCCGGTGCTCGGGCTTCACATCGGCAATCAGGCCGCCGCCCTGGTACGGTGTCTTGCCCCCCAGCAACATCTGGGCGCGCACGATGAGATCTCCGTCCAGCAGACCGCCCACACACACCAGCACGATGGCGCTGTGCGCGGCGATGTAGCCCAGCTTGTTGGCAGCACCCGCCTTGGCCGCCACCATCCAGCCAGTGCCGGGGCCAGAGGTGGTGTCGCGCTGCTGCAGGCGCACCTTCCATCCGCCACCGGCCAGCAGGGTGCCAATGCGGCGCGCCTCGACCTCGGCAGAGCCGCTAAGCGTTGCCTCGGCCTTGTGGTGAAAGGCCTTCAGGCTTTGTTCGCGGATGTTTTCCTTGTAGACCTTGAGGTCGATGAGGATCTTGGGTGTATTGCGGGCGATGCACAGCGATGTGCTGATCACCAGAAACGCCAGGATCAGCAAGAACCACCAGGCGCTGTAGACCGCATTGAGCTGGATGGCGCCAAACAACTCCGCCCAGAAAGGACCGAACTGGTTGACGTAGTTGACCGCCGGCTCGTGCTGCTTGAGCACCGTGCCGATCACCGAGGCAATGCAGATCACCGTCAGCAGCGAGATCGCGAACCGCATGGAGGACAGCAGCTCGATCCCGGCGCGCCAGGCCTGGGAACCAGACTGGATGCGAAGGCCTTGGGTGTTATCGGACATGGATGAAAAAGAAAGGAGACGGCGAGGAGGCGCGAGAGAAGGAAAGAAAAAGGGCGGGACCATCTGTGCGATGGGCCCGCCCGTTTTGGGATTGTTATTGGCGGTAGGTTCCGTGCAACCCGGTCTAGCGGGCCACAAGATTGACGAAAATCAAGTCAATCAGCGCAGGCCAGCGATGTAGTCCGCCACGGCCTTGATTTCCTTGTCGTTCAGCTTGGCCGCCACCTGCGTCATCTGGGTGCTGTTGGCACGCGAGCCATCGCGGAAGGTGTTGAGCTGGGCCACGGTGTAGTCAGCGTGCTGACCCGACAGGCGGGGGTACTGGGCAGGGATGCCTGCGCCATTGGGGCTGTGGCAGCCAGCGCAGGCAGCGATCTGGCGGTCGGCGATGCCGCCACGGTAGATGCGCTCCCCCAGGGAGACCAGGTTCTTGTCCTTGGCGAAACCGGGTTTGGCCGCCTTGGAAGCCACCCAGTACGAAATGTTCTTCATGTCCTCGTCCGACAGCGCGGTGGCGAAACCCTTCATGATGGCGTTGTTGCGCTTGCCGGACTTGAATTCCTGCAACTGCTTGACCAGGTATTCGGGGTGTTGCTGCGACAGCTTGGGGTTGGCCGCAATGGCCGAATTGCCATCGGCGCCATGGCAGGCAGCACACACTGCGGTGTAGCTGGCCTCGCCTTTGACGAGATCCGGCTTGGCCGCTTTGGGGGCATCGCCCGCCGCATAGGCCGAAAAAACAGGTGCTGCCAGTGCGGCAGCCGTCAGCAAAGAGGCGAGCAACTTCATATCGAGGGTCTGTGTTTATGTGCGCAAAACCTCGCGATTCTACAATGAGGCTCCCAAGCCTCCCAATATTCCATGACGACCTCTTCCACCGCGCCAGTTGCTGGCTCCCTTCCGCCCGCTCCCGACGCCAAGATCGCCATGGGGTGGATGCACACCGCCAGATTCCTGACCACGGCCGCCCAGCTGCACCACCTGCCGCCCATCCACGTGCCCGAGATCGCTTTTGTGGGCCGCTCCAACGCGGGCAAATCCACCTGCATCAATACGCTCACACAGCAAAAGCAGCTGGCGTTCGCCTCCAAACGGCCCGGGCGCACGCAGCACATCAACCTTTTCTCACTGGGCAAGCACGGTGCGACCGATGCGGTACTGGCCGATCTGCCCGGCTACGGCTACGCGAAGGTGTCGAGGTCCGACAAGGTGCGTTGGCAGCAGGTGATGGTCAATTACCTGGTGAGCCGCCCTGGGCTCACCGGCATCGTCTTGCTGTGTGACCCCCGGCTCGGGTTGACCGAGCTGGACGAGGCCCTGCTTGAAGTGCTGCGACCACGGGTCGAAGAAGGCCTGAAATTCCTGATCGTGCTGACCAAGGCGGACAAGCTCACACGCTCGGAGCAAGCCAAGATCCTGTCGATTACGCGACTGAACGCAGCCGGCGGAGAGGTGATGATGTTCTCGGCCCTCAAGAAACAAGGCGTGGACGAGGTGGCACAGCTGCTGTGGCAGTGGGCGCATCCGGTGCAAGCCTCGGGCGACGCAGCCGCAGCCCCTGCCCCCGCCGTTGAGCCCCCAGAGCTCGGTGATTCTGAGGATATTCAGTCAAATTAGGCCCTAGCGCTTATCCATCAAGCGCTACCAGCTATTAAATGCATAGCGCCATGATCCAGACCGTCTCCGCTCCCCTGCCCCACGGAACCACCCTGCACTGCCGCGTAAGCGGCGTGGCGGGCCGCCCTGTGCTGCTGTTTTTGCACGGCTTCCCCGAGGGTGCCTTCATCTGGGATGAGCTGCTGCTGCACTTTTCCCGCCCCGAAAACGGTGGTTACCACTGCGTGGCGCCCTACCTGCGCGGGTTTGGCCCCTCCAGCAGCCCCGCCGAAGTGGATGCCTACCGAGCCAAGCATCTGGTGCAGGACCTGGTGGCGCTGATTGCCCACGAATGCCCCGGCGGCGCGCTGGAATGCCTGGTGGCGCACGACTGGGGTGGCGCCGTGGCCTGGAACCTGGCCAACCAGCAGCCGCAGCTCATGAAGCGGCTGGCCATCATCAACTCCCCACACCCTGGCGCCTTTGTGCGGGAGCTGGCACACAACGCTGCGCAGCAGGCGGGCAGCCAGTACATGCACTTCCTGTGCAGGCCTGATGCCGAGGCCCTGCTGGCCGAGGACGACTTTCGCCGCCTGTTCGCATTTTTCAACGCCCCAGACGGCAGCGCCCCCGCGTGGCTGACCGAGAGCGTGCGCGCCCAGTACCGCGCGCTGTGGCAGCAGGGCCTGACGGGTGCCTGCAACTACTACCGCGCCAGCCCCCTGCGCCCACCCCGCGATGGTGACCCGGGCGCGCAAGCCATCACCCTGCCCGAATCCATGTTGACGGTGACAGTGCCCACGCTGGTCCTCTGGGGCATGGACGACCCGGCCCTGCTGCCCGGCCTGCTCGACGGCCTGCCGGGCTGGGTGCCGCAGCTGCAGCTGCGGCAGATGGAGAAGGCCTCGCACTGGATCGTGCACGAGCACCCTGAGCGCGTGGCCCTGGAACTGCAGCGATTTTTGCAATCAAAATGATAGCTACCAGCGCTTGACAGATAGGCGCCAGATGCTGATTTGACTCAAATTTTCAGGCGTAAAAAGACGGTTCGCCTTCGGGCCGTGTCTTGAAACGCTTGTGCACCCAGTAGTACTGCTCGGGCATGGTGTTGATGACGGCCTGCAGTTCGTGGTTCATGCGCAGGGTGTCGGCCTCGGCATCGTCGGTGGGGTAATTCGCCCAGGCGGGCGAGACCTCGGCCACGTAGCCTGTGGGCGTCATGCGCGAATACACACCCACCACCTTGGCGCGTCCCAGCCGCGCAAACCGCGACAGCGACGGGATGGTGGCCGCCGTCACGCCATAGAACGGCACAAACACCGAATCATTGCGCCCGTAGTCCATGTCGGGCAGCAGGTACAGCAGGCCGCCCTTGCGCAGGTTGGCGATGATGGGTTTGACGCCGTCCGAGCGGTTGAGCATGCGCACGTCACCAAAACGCTGGCGCCCGGCCATGAACCAGCCGTCCACCGCCGGATCGGGGTGGGTGGCAAAAATGGACGTGAACGCTCGGCCCGAATGCAGCGGCAGCGCCAGGCCACCCGCGTCCATGCCATAGAAGTGCGGGGCAAACAGTATCGTGGGGGTGTCGCCGTCGAGCTCGTGCACGGCACCTCTGAGTTGCACGCGCCGCTCGACCACCTCGCGAGGCGCGGCCCAGAGCCAGCTGCGGTCCAGCCAGGTCTGGCAAAACACCACAAAACTGGCGCGCGCCACGGCGCGGCGGCGCGCCTCGGTCCAGTCCGGGAAACACAACTCCAGGTTGCGCAGCGCCACCTTGCGCCGAGGCGCCACCAGCACAAAGGCCACCTGCCCCAGCAGCCATCCCATGCCGCGCAGCACGGGCAGCGGCAGGTGCGCCAGCACCCGCATGAACCACACACCCAGGCGTCCCGTCATACCGCAGCTCCCGCAGCAGGCGCTGCCTCGGCGCGCGGCTGCTTGTAACGGGCATAGCCCCACAGGTATTGCTCGGGGCACTGGCGGATAAGGTGTTCCATGGCCTGGTTGATCTGCACAACGGCAACGTCCAACTGGTCCGACAGCGGTTGCGCCAGCGGCTCGAAATGGGTGACAAAACCACGGCCCCAGGGCAGCCGCTCGCAGCGCACCAGCACAACGGCAGCACCCGTCTGCTGCGCCAGGCGCACGGCCAGGGTCATGGTGTAGGCATCGCGGCCAAAAAACGGCGCCCAGAGGCCCTGCCCGTCCGGCGGGACCTGGTCGGGCAGCAGGCCCACGGCCTCACCCCGCCGCAGGGCCTTGATCATCTGGCGCACACCCGCCAGTGTGGTGGGCACGGCCAGCATGCCGGGCCGGTTGCGTGCGGTCTCCATCACCTTGGCCAGCCAGGCCTGGCGCGCGGGGCGGTACAGCACCGTGATGGGGCCGCGCTCCGCGCTCCAGCGCCGGGCCGCTGCCTGGGCCGACAGTTCGAAGCACCCCTGGTGCGGCGTGAGGTACAAAATGCCGCGCCCGGCCGCATACGCCTGCTCCACACAGGCCTCGCCTTCGATGCGGCAGGGCAGTGGCGCCCCCAGCCACAGGCGCGGCAGCTCGGCCACCATGCGGCCGGCATGGGCCACAGCGGCACGCACGTCGCCGAGCGAATACCCTGCCAGGGCCGAATTGGCCAGAAAGCGACGCCGGTACGTGGGCGACGCACAAAACGCAATCCAGCCCATGGCCGCGCCCATGATGTGCAGCAACCACAGTGGAAATACGGAAAAGAATCGAAAGACGACTGGCATTAAAATGACGGGGTCGCTGAGTTAAATGAGCAACTTGCAGGGCGACGTTAAAAAAATCTGCTAAAGCGTTCGCCAGATCTCCTTCGGGGTGAGGGCAACGCCCCAAATGCCGGAACACAGGAGTTTATTCAAATGGCGAACGACTTTCTCTTTACCTCGGAATCCGTCTCCGAAGGCCACCCCGACAAGGTGGCCGATCAGATCTCGGACGCGATTCTCGATGCAATCTTCAAGCAAGACCCCCGCAGCCGCGTCGCCGCCGAAACGCTGACCAACACTGGCCTCGTGGTGCTGGCGGGCGAGATCACCACCAACGCCCACGTGGACTACATCCAGGTGGCGCGCGACACCATCAAGCGCATCGGATACGACAACACCGACTACGGCATCGACTACAAGGGCTGCGCCGTGCTGGTGGCCTACGACAAGCAGTCCAACGACATCGCCCAGGGCGTGGACCACGCGAGCGACGATCACCTGAACACCGGCGCCGGCGACCAGGGCCTGATGTTCGGCTACGCCTGCGACGAAACGCCCGAGCTGATGCCCGCGCCCATCTATTACGCGCACCGCCTCGTCGAGCGCCAGGCCCAGCTGCGCAAGGACGGCCGCCTGCCGTTCCTGCGCCCCGATGCCAAGTCGCAAGTGACGATGCGCTACGTGGACGGCAAGCCCCACAGCATCGACACCGTGGTGCTCTCCACCCAGCACCACCCCGACCAGAGCGAAACGCAAACCAAGATGAAGGCCTCGTTCACCGAAGCCATCATCGAAGAGATCGTCAAGCCCGTGCTGCCCAAGGAATGGCTGCAGAACACGCGCTACCTGATCAACCCCACGGGCCGCTTTGTCATCGGCGGTCCACAAGGTGACTGTGGCCTGACCGGCCGCAAGATCATCGTGGACACCTACGGCGGTGCCTGCCCCCACGGCGGCGGCGCTTTCAGCGGCAAGGACCCAACGAAGGTGGACCGCTCGGCAGCCTACGCTGCCCGCTATGTGGCCAAGAACATCGTGGCCGCAGGCCTGGCGCGCCAGTGCCAGATCCAGGTGGCGTATGCCATCGGCGTGGCCGAGCCCATGAACATCACGGTCTACACAGAAGGCACGGGCGTGGTGTCGGACGAGCGTCTGGCAGCGCTGGTGCGTGAGCATTTCGACCTGCGCCCCAAGGGCATCATCCAGATGCTGGACCTGCTGCGTCCCATCTATGAGAAGACCGCAGCCTACGGCCACTTCGGCCGCGAAGAGCCCGAATTCAGCTGGGAGAAGACCGATAAAGCTGCTGCGCTGCGCGCTGCAGCCGGGCTGTAAAGCCCGCCGCGCGATAGCGCGGTTTTCGGTCTGCGGACGAAGCTCATATCGCGTCAGCGATGTGAGCGCAGACCAAAAGACCGTCAGAGCCGTCCCACCTCCAAAGCCGCAACGCTCCGCGTTGCGGCTTTTCTTTTGACGCTTCACCACTGCCCGCCAGCGGCCCTCTCCTACACCCACCGCCCGCCCGCACTGACGGCGCTGCCGACGGCCCCTCGGTATCGTTCCTGCACACCCTTTCGCAGCCCCGCTGCCTGAACATCCACTGCAAGGAGCGACCACCATGCTGAAGTACGCCATCATTTTTGCCCTGATCTCCCTGGTCGCCGGTGCCCTGGGATTCAGCGGAGTCGCCGCAGGCGCGGCGGGCATCGCCAAGGTGCTGTTTGTGCTGTTCCTGGTGATTGCCGTGGTGTTTGTGGTGCTGGCCGTCATCGGCGTGGGTGCCGCGCGCAAGGTACTCAAGTAGCCCACCGCACCTTTGTCACAGCTCCACATTCCCCACACAGCCGCACCATGACCGACACCACCAATATCTTTGAAGCCCTGCGCGAGAGCCACGAACGCCAACGAGCGCTGTACACCGCACTCACCGACACCAGCGGAGACACCCCCGAGCGGCGCGAGCTGTTTGACCAGCTCAAGCAGGAACTGACGGCCCATGAGCGGGCTGAGGAACGGCATTTTTATATTCCGCTGATGGCGCACGACGCGGGCATCGACCTGTCCCGCCACGCCATTTCAGAGCACCACCAGCTCGATGAACTGCTGGAGTCACTGGAAGAGGCAGATCCGGCCACCCCCAGCTGGCTGCCGCTGGCCAAGAAACTGGCGGAGAAGGTGGAGCACCACCTCAAGGAAGAAGAACACCGCTTCTTCCAGATGGCTGGCAAGCTGCTGACGGAGAAGCAAAAAACCGCGCTGGCGGCGGACTACCGGGCTGACTATGAGGAGGCCAAGGCCGCCATGGCATGAGCGTGCCGGGCTCTGCCCGGAGACACGCAAGGGGTCATACGGACTCTTCGGCCTGCACCACGCAGTTGCGACCGCTGGACTTGGCCTTGTACAGCGCCGTGTCCGCGCGCTTGATCAGGGCGTGGCTGTCTTCCTTGTGGTCCCAGGTGGCCACGCCAAAACTGGCGCTGACATGGCCCACCGCGTCGAACGGCACGCCTGCAATGCGCGCGCGCACCGCCTCGGCCATGGCCATGGCGGCATCCACCGGGGTTTCCTTGAGCAGGATGATGAACTCCTCGCCCCCGAAACGCGCAGCGCAGTCGGACGACCGCAGCAGCTCGCGCACACGCAGCGCCGTGCTCTTGAGCACCACATCGCCCGAGTCATGCCCAAAGGTATCGTTGATGCGTTTGAAAAAGTCGATGTCAAACATCACCACCGACAGACTGCCCTTCTTGATGCGGGTGTCGGCCATCTCGGTCTCCAGCCTCTCAAAGAAGCGGCGGCGGTTGACCAAGTCCGTCAGGAAGTCCTTGGTGGCCAGGTCTTCCAGCTTGCGGTTGAGCCGCGCCATGGGCTCAATCACCAGCGACGACAGCGACAGGTTGAGCCCGACGAAAAGCAGCACAAAACTACCCACCAGCGCCGCCATCACCGTGTTGAAGGTCTGACGCGCCTTCTCCAGCGGGAAATACATCGGCACCTTCACCACCTGGATGCCCACCGTCTCGTTCATGCCCCAGCCAAAGCCGTTCTTGTCGCCATAGACCTTGAGCATGGTGGGCGGCGCCACGGCCGGTGTGCTGTGACAGGCCATGCATTGCGCCTGCTTGATGGTGATGGGGCGGGCCACGTACATGGCGCGGTGCATGCCCTCGCCCACCTCGCCGGTGACCTCTTTCTTGAGGTCGGCCCGGCCTTCGCGGAAGTCGCTGATGATGCGCTCCTCCCACTCGTTGGCACGGTCGCGCAGGTTGGTGGGGTTGAGCACCGCCTCCTTGTACTCATAGCCCGGAAACCGGTTCTGCAGGCGGCGCAGGGTTTCGGTGGCCGCATAGGCAGGCACCGTCTGCGGCAGGAATTTCTCGGCCAGCGTCACGTCCAGGTGGGGCTTGACCAGCTCTGTCGTGTAGTCGCGGATCGCCATGGCCGCGTGCATCATGATCTGCGAGTTGTGCTGCACCTCCTCGATGGCCGACTGCTGCAGAAAGCGGTGTACATAAACTCCCGCCCCCGCCGCTGCCACCAGCAGCACGGCCGCCAGCACCAGGTTGAATTTGAGTCGCAAAGACATGGATTTCCCTCAGGTGCCGGCGTTGTGCCGGCTTGTTGTTGGTGGTGCAACGGCAGCCACCCTGGCCCGCGCGACGCACCCACCGTTCGTGGGACACAAAGTTTGCGTTTGTGCCAGATTTCCGTGCGGCGGTCCAATAGTTTGTGCGCTAAGCCCGCGCTACAGCCCGCGCGCGCTCAGCGACAGATTGCGCCGGTAGGCCGGGCGCACCCGGTACAGCTGCGCGGGCCGGTGGGCGCCGCCGCCTTGCAGCGCTCCCGGCACCGGCTCCAGCATGGCCAACTCGTCCATCTTGCGGCGAAAACTCACCTTGTTGACCGGCTCGCCCAGCACCGCCTCGTACACAGCCTGCAGCTGCGGCAGCGTGAACGGCTCGGCGCACAGGTGCACGGGCATGGACGAATACTGGCTTTTGCTGCGCACGCGGGCCACGGCGGCATCGACCATGGCACGGTGGTCAAAAGGCAGCGCAGGCAATTCGGCCACGGGTACCAGCGTTAGCGGTGCCTGCGCCAGCACCTCAGGCGGCACCAGAGCACAGTAAGCGACGGCCAGCGACCAGCCCCGGGGGTCGCGCACCGGGCCGGAGAAGGTGGCCAACTGCTCCAGGTACGGGCTCTGCAAGCCCGCCTTGTCGCGCAGCACCCGGGCCGCGCTGGCCTGGGCATCGGCATCTTCTTGCGCATGGATGTAGCCACCCGGCAGCGCCAGAGCCCCGGCAAACGGCGCGCGCTCACGGCGCAACAGGGCCACTTGCAACGCCCCTTGCTGCAAGGTCAGCAACACCACATCGACGGTACAGATCACAGTGGGCAAAGCGGATTCGGTCATGCGCCGAGTTTGTCACAAACATGAACAAACCGGCACCCAGATCGCGAACCACATTCCCTAGGGACCCTCTGCACGAATCGAGCGGCAAGTGAGCGCTGCGGATCGGGATGGGCTGCAAGGCGCAAAACGCAGCAATAGCCGTAGCTATTGCGAGTATTTGCAACGCCGCAGACCGCCCGAGGCCGCAGATGCGCACGGCGCGGTGATTCGTGCAGAGGGTCCCCAGCGCAAGTTCTTTGAGACCACTACGAAACAAGTGCTTTCAACTTAGTTAGTTTATTTTTTTTACTAACAAGATTACACTGCATCCAACAACCCAGGAGAAGACCATGCCCCGCAACATCCAGCTGCTGGTGATTGACCCGCAAAACGACTTTTGCGACCTGCCTGCCGCATGGCAGCCCGTGGATGCGCTCACCGGCCAGCACACCGCCCCCACACTGCCTGTGCCGGGTGCCCATGCCGACATGCAGCGCCTGGCCCAGTTCATCCGCAACCGGGGCGACCAGCTTGATGGGATCACCGTTACGCTCGATTCGCACCAGCGCTTTGATATCGCTCACCCTGGCTTCTGGCAGACCGGCGCGGGTGCCGATGTGGCGCCCTTCACCCCCATCACCGCCGCCCAGGTGCGCGCAGGCGACTACACACCGCGCGATACCACGGCCCTCCCCCGCACCTTGGGGTATCTGGACGCACTCGAAGCCCAGGGTCGCTATACGCTGATGGTGTGGCCGGTGCACTGCGAGGTGGGCAGCTGGGGCCATGGCGTGCACGCCGATGTACTGGCCGCCTGCGGGGCCTGGCAGCTCCAGCGCCAGCGCGCGGTGCGCAATGTGTTCAAGGGCACCAACCCCTGGACGGAGCACTACAGCGCCATCGAGGCCGAGGTGCCCGATGCGGACGACGAAGGCACCGCACTCAACACCGCCCTGCTGCAGTCGCTGGGCCAGGCCGATGTGCTGCTGATCGCGGGCGAGGCCAGCAGCCACTGCGTGCGCTCGACCACCGAGCACATCGCGCAGCACCTGCCCCGCCTGGTGCCGGGCTGGCAAGCCAGCCGCATCGTGCTGCTGACCGATGGCATGAGCCCCGTGGGCGGGTTCGAGGCGCAGCACCAGGCATTTCAGCAGGTCATGTGTGCAGCCGGTGCGCATCTCGCCAATATGAATGAAATCAGGCTCTAGCGCTTATCTATCAAGTGCTAGCAGCTACCATTTTTGGAGCAACACCATGAACCCCGTCATCACCAGCCTGCTCGACACCGACCTCTACAAGTTCACGATGTGGCAGGCCCTGCTGCACCGCCACCCACAAACACAAAGCGAATACCGCTTTGTGTGCCGCAACACCCCCGCCTACCCGCTGGCCGAGCTGCTGCCCGAGGTGAACGCTGCGCTGGACCACCTGTGCAGCCTGCGCTTCACGCCCGAAGAGCTGGCCTATGTGGGCAGCCTGCGCTACATCAAGAGCGACTTTGTGGACTTCCTGCGCATCTTCCAGTTCCAGCGCAGTTTCATCAGCGCCTGGGCCGAGGGCGAGCAACTGCACATCGTGGCGCAAGGCCCACAGGTGCATGTGATGGGGTTTGAGATCTTCGTGCTGGCCATCGTGAACGAGCTGTACTTTCGCCGCTTTGACGCGGCCCAGGCCCTCGCCAGCGGCCGTGCACGGCTGGCCGCCAAAGTGCATCAGCTGCAGGCCCTGGCCAGGCAGGCCGCGCTGCGCCACCCTTTCGAGCTGTTCGACTTTGGCCTGCGCCGCCGCTACAGCGGCGCCTGGCAGCGCGAGGTGGTGCAGACCTTTGCGACAGAGGCGCCGCAGTGGTTCAAGGGCACCAGCAACGTGCTGCTGGCGCGCGATTTGAACCTGGTGCCCATCGGCACCATGGCGCACGAGTATTTGCAGACCTACCAGGCCCTGGGCGTGCGGCTGCGCGACTTCCAAAAGGCCGCACTCGAAGACTGGGTGCAGGAATACCGGGGAGACCTGGGCATTGCGCTGACCGACACCGTGGGCATGGACGCCTTTCTCGCTGACTTTGACCTGTACTTCGCCAAGCTGTTCGACGGCCTGCGCCACGACTCCGGCGACCCGGTGGCCTGGGGAGAAAAAGCCCTCGCGCACTACACCCGGCTGCGCATCGACGCACACACCAAGCGGCTGGTGTTCTCGGACGGACTCGACCTGGAACGCGCCCTCATGCTGTACCGCCACTTTGGCGACCGCACGCAGCTCGGGTTTGGCATCGGCACGAACCTCACCAACGACATGGGCGCGGACCACAAGCCGCTCAACATCGTGATGAAACTTGTGCGCGCCAACGGACAACCTGTGGCGAAACTCTCAGACACACCCGGCAAGACGCTGTGCGACGATGAAACCTACCTGGCCTACCTGCGTCAGGTTTTCAACGTGAAGGACTGACACCATGCTCCGCATCACCCTTGCACAGCTCAACTTCACTGTCGGCGACATCGAAGGCAACGTGGCCCGCATGGTGGCCGCCGCGCAGCAGGCGGCGCGCGAACAGGCCAACATCATCGTGTTCAGCGAGCTGTCGCTGTGCGGCTACTACCCCGGCGACATGCTGGAGGAAACCGGCTTTCAGCAACGCATCGAAGCCGGTATCTCCGCGTTACAACAGGCCTCTGCTGAATTACCCCAGCTGCACTGGGTGTTGGGCGCGCCCACACCCGCGCGCGGCCCCGGCAAGCGCTTGCACAACAGCCTGCTGGTGCTGCAAGGCGGGGCTGTGCGCCTGCAATACGCCAAGCAGCTGCTGCCCACGTACAACATCTTTGACGAGCGCCGCCACTTCGAGCCCGGACCAGACGTGGCCAAGGTGCTGCGCATCGGCAGCACGCAGGTGGGCCTGCTGATCTGCGAAGACGGCTGGAACGACCACGGCGCCGACTACGCCACCAACCCTTTCGAGCGCATGCGCGACGCCGCGCCCGACCTGGTGGTGAGCATCAACGCCAGTCCCAGCCACACTGGAAAACGCGAGCAGCGCCACCAGATCTTTGCCGACGCCGCGCGCCGCCACGGCCTGCCGATCCTGTACGTGAACCAGATCGGTGGGCACGACCAGGTGGTGTACGACGGCGCATCGTTCGCGGCCGAGCCCGATGCGGGTGTCGTCTTTGAAGCGCAGCGGTTTGTGGAAGACGTGTGCACGCTGCAGTTCGACAACGGGCATTTTCTGAGCGCGGAAGGCGCACGCCCCGCCCCCGTGCCCGCACAGGGTCTGCCCACCATGGACTTCTACCGCCAGCAGATCGTGCTGGGCCTGCGCGACTACGCACGGCGCTGCGGCTTTACGCAGGTGGTGGTCGGCAGCTCGGGCGGCATCGACAGCGCGCTGACGCTGGCGCTTGCTGTGGAGGCGCTGGGTGCGGACAACGTGGTGGGCGTGACCATGCCCTCGCGCTACTCCAGCAGCGGCTCGGTCGATGACTCGGTGGCGCTGTGCCGGAACCTGGGTGTGCAGCTCTTCACGCACCCGATTGCCGAGCTGGTGGCGGGCTATGCGCAGCAGTTCGAGGCCAGCTTTGGCACGCCACTGGCGGGCCTGCCACTCGAAAATCTGCAGGCGCGCATTCGCGGAACGGTGCTGATGGAATACTCCAACGCCTTTGGACACCTGCTGCTGACCACGGGCAACAAGAGTGAAATCTCGGTGGGCTACTGCACGCTGTATGGGGACACCAACGGCGGCCTGGGCTTGATTGGCGACCTCTACAAGACAGAGGTGTTTGCCCTTTCACGCCACGTCAACGAACACGCCGGGCGCGAGCTGATCCCGCAGGCCATCATCGACAAGGAACCCTCGGCCGAACTGGCACCCGGCCAGCGCGATGTGGACAGCCTGCCACCCTACCCCGTGCTCGACGAAGTGCTCAAGCTGCTGATCGAAGGCGACCGACTTTCTGCCGAGGAGCACCAGGCGGCGCAGAATTTCGTGGCCCAGCTGCAAACCGACGACGCGGGCCGCGCCCTGGTGCAGCGCGTGCGCATGATGGTGGCGCGCAACGAATACAAGCGCCGTCAGGCCCCGCCCATCGTGCGCGTGCGGGCGCGGGCTTTTGGCAGCGGGCGGCAGATGCCGATTGCAGCGCGGTATGTGTGAAACTGGTCCACGGTAAAATCACTACCAAAAAGATAGCTGCTAGCGCTTTACAGATAAGCGCTAGCGACCAAAAACACTTAAAAATCACCCGATAACGACTGGAGACACATGGTCGATACCGCCATCTACATCGGGCGTTTTGAACCCGTGCACAACGGCCACATGGCGCTGCTGCAGCGCGCGCTCGACAGCGCGCAGCAGGTCATCGTGGTGGTGGGCTCGGCTTGGCAGGCGCGCTCGCCCAAGAACCCCTTCACCTGGCAAGAACGCGAGGCAATGCTGCGCAATGCGCTGCCCGAGGCCGACCGCAGCCGCATGGTGGTGCTGCCCATGCGCGACTACTACAACGAGGCGGTCTGGGTGCAGGCCGTGCGCCAGGGCGTGGCGCGGCTGACGACACCCGGTGCGCATATCGGTCTGGTGGGCCACTTCAAGGACGCCACCAGCGGCTACCTGAGCGCGTTCCCGGGCTGGGAGCTGATCCATGTGGAGCGCCAGGGGCCGATTGACGCCACCGCCATCCGCGACGCCTGGTTTGGCGCCACCCCCGACACGGTGCAGTCCGCCCTCGCTCCTCTGGCTGACCAGATGCCTGCCAGCACCCTGGCCACGCTGACCGAGTTTGCGCAGACCCCGCACTACCTGGCGCTGCAGCAGGAGTGGGAGATGCTGCGGGGCTACCGCCAGGCCTGGGCCGCCGCGCCCTACCCACCCGTCTTCGTGACGGTGGACGCGGTGCTGCGCTGCCAGGACCATGTGCTGCTGATCCGCCGCGCACACGCACCCGGCAAGGGCCAGCTGGCCGTGCCCGGTGGCTTCATCGAACAGCGCGAAACGGTGTGGCAGTCCTGCCTGCGCGAACTGGTGGAAGAAACCCACTGCCACCTGCCCGAGGCCACCATGCGCGCCGCGCTGCAGTCCGTGGCCGTGTTCGACCACCCCGACCGCAGCCAGCGCGGCCGCACCATCACGCATGCGCATTACTTTGATTTGGGAGATGCGCAGTTTCCAAACGTGCAAGCAGACGACGACGCGCTGCAGGTGCAGTGGACACGCATTGACCAGCTGGCGGGGATGGAAGAAGAGTTCTTTGAAGACCACTTCCACATGCTGGACCACTTCCTGGGGCTGACGGAGCTGCACTGACAACGTGCAGCCAGACTTCAAGCAAAAACAGCCTCTAGCGTTTATCCAATAAGCGCATAAAGCTATTATTTAAATAGCATCAAGCCCCTGCACGCTCCAGCATGGCATGCAGCAGCACGTTGCATCCCGCCTCGATGTGCTCGGGTTTGGCATCCTCGATCTCGTTGTGGCTGATGCCGTCCTTGCACGGGATGAAGATCATGCCGCTGGGTGCGAGCTTGGCCATGTACACCGCATCGTGCCCCGCACCCGAGACAGCGGGCATGTGGCTGTAGCCCAGCTTGGCGGCGGCGCGGCCTACGGCCTCCACACACTCGGGCTGGAAGAGTTGCGCGGGGTAGCTCGACACCATCTCGATGTGCACCTGCACACCGTGTTCTTGGGCCACCTGGTCGGCAAAGGCCTTGACCTCGGCAGCCATGGCATCGACCAGCGCGTCGGTGCTGTTGCGCAGGTCGATGCTGAACTTGACCCGGCCCGGAATCACGTTGCGGCTGTTGGGGAACACTTGCACCATGCCCACGGTGCCACGCCCGTGCGGCGGGTGGCGGTGGGCGGCAGCGACTACGTCTTGCATGATGCGCGTGGCGGCCAGCAGGGCGTCCTTGCGCAGGGCCATGGGCGTGGGGCCGGCGTGGGCTTCCATGCCGGTGACGGTGCAGTCAAACCAGCGGATGCCCAGCACGCCGCTGACCACGCCGATGGTCTTGTCGTTGTCTTCGAGTACGGGGCCTTGTTCGATGTGGGTTTCGAAGTACGCGCCGATGGGGTGGTCGCCGGGCTCCTGGTCGCCGATGTAGCCGATGCGCTCCAGCTCACCCTTCACCGTCTTGCCCTCGGTGTCGGTGGCGGCATAGGCATGCTCCAGCGTGAAGGCTTTGGCGAACACGCCCGAGCCCATCATGACGGGCACAAAGCGGCTGCCTTCTTCATTGGTCCAGAAGGCCACTTCGATGGGGGCCTCGGTCTCGATGCCGTGGTCGTTGAGCGTGCGCACCACCTCGATACCTGCGAGCACGCCGTAGTTGCCGTCGAACTTGCCACCCGTGGGCTGGGTGTCGATGTGGCTGCCGGTCATGATGGGCGGCAGGCTGTTGTTGCGGCCAGGGCGGCGCATGAAGCCGTTGCCGATCTTGTCGATGGTGACGGTCATGCCCGCTTCGCGCGCCCAGCGGGTCACGAGGTCACGGCCTTGTTTGTCCAGGTCGGTGAGGGTGAGGCGGCACACGCCGCCCTTGGGGGTGGCGCCGATCTGCGCCAGCTCCATGAGTGACGCCCACAGGCGATCGCCGTTGATGCGCAGGGTTTCGATGTCAGTCTTTGCGGAGGGGTTCATGGTGACTTTGGGCAATGGCTTCAGGTGGGCTTACAGGGCGTCGAGCGGGTAGACCGGGCGGCGCAGGTTCTGGTAGGGAAACAGGCTGTGGTCGGAGCTCGTGGGGCCCTGGCTGTCGCACTCCACCAAACCCGCCGACAACGGCACGAAGACAGGCCTGCAGTACATGCGCGACTTGAGCAGCAGGTAGGGGTACATGGTGGGGTCGAGGCCCACACAGGAGAACACGCCCAGATCCCACGGCTCGTGGGGCTGCTCAACCACCACAATCTGCGTGTGGCCCAGGTCCAGCCACACAGCCCGCCCCATCGAACAGCGCTGGCCTGTGTAGATGGGGCCGGTGACCGTGTAGCTGCCATCGCTGATGGCCCGCACAGTGCCCTGTACCGGCACAGGATCTTTGTGCAGACCAAGCTGGGTTAACGGCACCTTGTTGCCCAGGCGCAGCGACACTTGCGCGCCCACCCCGGCCGCCACCAGTTCGGCCACAGCCTGCGGATCGCACAGCGGCCCTGTGGCAATGCCCTCCAGGCCTTGCGCCCACGCCGCCTGCAAGACATCCATGGTGTCGCACGTGCCACCCGACATGCAGTTGTCGCTGTGATCGAGCAACAACACGGGCTTGTCGGCACCTTGCGCCATGGCGGCTGCACGGTCGAACGCCGCATTCAGGGGTTCACTCCGGTACACGTAATCGGCGCGCTCATTCCATATCTGGCTTGCCACCTGCTGCAGGGCCACAGCGGCCTGCGCTTCACCGTCAGCAGTAGCTTCGACAGTGGCGACCACGCTCATGCAGGGCGCAGGAATGTCAGCGAGGCAGAACCCGGCAAACACCGTCATGCCCGGCACTCCCTCACGCTCCGCTTCGGTTGCGGCCGCCACGGCGCGCGCCATGGCGCCGTTGAGCGTGGTGCTGCGCAGCGTATGGCTCATCAATGGCAATTGCTTCCAGCGGACGGCCCATTGGCGCCCCTCCTGGAGCATCTGCAGCACCAGACGCGCCACATGGGCACCCGTATCGTACATGTCGATGTGCGGATAGGTCTTGAAGCCCACCATCACGTCGGCGTTGTCCACCATGGTCTGCGTGATGTTGCCGTGCAGGTCGAGCGCCACGCCCAGCGGCACACCCGGTGCAGCGGCACGCACGCGCGCCAGCAGGTCGCCTTCGCCATCGGGCGTGCTCTGCACCACCATGGCTCCGTGCAGGTCCAGCAGGATCGCGTCGCAACCCGGAGCAGCCGCCACAATGCGGTCGGTCAGGACGCGATAGGCCTCGGCATCGACCGTGCCGCTGGGATTGGCCGTGGCAGACACTGGCGTGATGCACTGCGCCCCGAGGCCCTGCGCCGCATCGATGAACGCCGCCATTGCCGTGCGCATACCCTTGTTGGCCTGGAACGCCGCGTCGTCATAGTCAGGCGCAAACGATGCCAGCGGCGTGGCGACGGGTGAAAAGGTATTGGTCTCGTGGTTGAGACGCGCGATCAGAAATTTCATGACAGCTCGCAATGCAAATCAGACCAGGCCAACGCCCAGGTAACGGTCCTTGACCTCTTCGTCGGCCAGGAAGGTGGCGTTGTCCGCCGTGTAGACAATGCGGCCCTGCTCCAGCACGCAATGCCTGTCTGCCAGTTGCGTGCAGACCTCCAGGTTCTGCTCCACCAGCAGGATGGCCACTCCGGCCGCCTTGATGGTCTTGAGCTGGGACACGATCTCTTCAACGATTACCGGAGCGAGCCCTTCCACGGGCTCGTCCAGCATCAGCAGCTTGGGGTTGTTCATCAGCGCCCGCCCGATGGCCAGCATCTGCTGCTCGCCCCCGGACAACTGGCCGCCGCCGTTGGTGCGTCGCTCCTTGAGGCGCGGGAAGATGCGGTAGACATCGTCAAGCTGCCATGGCGAGCGTTTGCGCTGCCCAAGCAGCAGGTTTTCTTCCACCGTCAGCAGCTTGAAGATGCCGCGGTGTTCCGGTACCAGGCACACGCCCTGGCTGGCGATGACGTGGGGAGGCAACCCCTGCACCGGCTTGCCGGCAAACCGGATGCTGCCGCTGGTGGAAGGCACCACCCCGACGATGCTCTTGAGCGTGGTCGTCTTGCCGGCGCCATTGCGCCCCAGCAAGGTGACCAGCTCACCATCGCCCACCTCAAAACTCACCCCTTGCAGCACGTGGCTTTTGCCGTAATGGGCGTGAATGTTGTCCAGCGCGAGAATCATGCTTTCCCCCCCGTGATCATGTTGCCCAGATAGGCCGTGCGCACCCGGTCATCGCTGCGGATGTCGTGCGGCAGGCCTTCGGCCAGCACACGCCCCATCTGCATCACCGTTACCGTGTCAGAGATATCCATCACGATGTTCATGTTGTGCTCGATCAGGACCACGGTGTGCTGGTCACGAAGGCTCTTGATGAGACGCTTCATCTCTTCCAGGTCATCAATGCCCATGCCCGATGTAGGCTCGTCCAGAAAGATGGCCTTGGGCCGCGCCGACAAGGCCATGCCGACCTCCAGCCGGCGCTGCTGCCCGTGTGACAGGTTGCCGGCCGGCGTGTCGGCCAGTGACTCCAGCCCCACCTTTGCAAGAACGGCTTCGACCACTTCCTTCTGCGCACGTGCGCCCACCGGCTCGTGCCAGGGGTTCAGCGCGTGCATGGGGGCCACACCCTGTGCGCCCAGGCGCAGGTTCTCCCGCACCGACAGCGTGAGGAACAGGCTGGTGACCTGAAACGAACGCGCAATGCCCCGTTGCACACGGCGGTAGTCGGGCTCGTCCGTCACATCCTGGCCGTCAAACAGGATGCGCCCGCCACTTACGGTCTTGGTACCAGTGAGCATGTGAAACAGCGTGGTCTTGCCAGCGCCATTCGGGCCGATCACGGAGTGCACTGTGTTGGCGCGCACCTGCAGGCTCACGCCGCCCAGCGCGGGAAACTTGCCGTAATGCTTCTCGACATCGATGGCTTCCAGCAGGATCGGAGACTTGGTGTTCATGCCTGTTCTCCCTTCGCAGTTGCAGCCGTTGCCGTATTGCGCTGCCCCTGCAGCTTGCGCCACAGCATTTCACCCAGGCCCCACAGGCCACGCTGCATCCACAGGCTGACGGCAATCAGCGCCACCCCCAGCAGCAGCAGCCATCGCGGCCACAACTGGGACAGCCAGTCCGCCAGCAACAGGTAGAACGCTGAGCCCAGCAACGAGGCGAACAGATTTCCGGTGCCGCCGATCACGGTCATGATCAGAATCATCTCGCTGGTGTGCAGTTCGGCGTTGGACAGCGGAGCCAACCCCGTCATCATGGCGTGCAACGCCCCCGCCAGCCCAGTGACCGCACCCGAAATCACAAACGCCTGCAGCTTGAGCAAACGCAGGTTGTAGCCAATGGCCGCAGCGCGCTCCTCGTTGTCACGCACCGCCAGCAACGTGCGGCCAAATGTGGAGTTGGACACCCTGAGCAACAACCAGAAAACGATCAGGAACAGCAGCGACACAAAGCCATAGAACTGCCAGGGCGTAGCCAGCGTCCACAGGTCTGCACCAAACAGCGAGAGGTTGGGGCGCGGCACGTCCATCAAGCCGTTGTCGCCGCCCGTGAGATCGGTCGCTGTGTAGGCAATGAAGTAAAACATCTGCGAGAAGGCCAGCGTCAGCATCACGAAATAGGTCCCTCGCTGACGGATGGCCACCCAGCCGACCAGGGCAGCGCCCAGTGCGCCCATCAATGTTGCCAGCAGCAACGCCAGCGGCATCGGCACCGCCCAGCGGCTCAGCATCAGCGCCACCGTGTAGCTGCCCAGACCGAAGAAGATGCCCTGCCCGAAAGACAGCAGGCCCGTGAAGCCCAGCAGCAGATTGCATCCCATGGCAGCCAGCGCAAAGATCAGCACTTCACTCGCCAGAGAACCGGAATGCATGAGCAACGGCATGGTCAGAACCACCACAGCCGCCAGGATGAAATGGGTGTATTTTTTCATGTGCTTCACTCCTTGCGACCCAGCAGGCCGTGAGGCCTCAGCAACAACACGGCGCCCATGGCGATGTAAATCATCAGGCGAGCGCCTTCGGGCCACAGCGTGCTCATCACGCTTTGCACGATGCCGATCATGAGCCCACCCAGTAGCGCCCCGCCAAAGCTGCCAAGCCCTCCGACCACCACCACCACGAAGGCCACGGCAAGCGCCTCCACGCCCATGAAGGGCTCGGCTCCGCGTATCGGAGAGGCCAGCACCCCGGCCAGGGCCGCTGTGGCGGCTCCCAGCCCAAACACCAGACTGAAGATCCGCAACACGTTGATTCCCAGCAACGAGACCATCTCGGTGGACTCGCTGCCCGCACGCACGGCACTGCCCAGGCGAGTGCCCTCCAGCACCCACCACAACAGCACAGAGAGCACTGCCGTGAAGCCAATCACAAACAGGCGGTACTTGGGGTAGATGAAGCTGCCCCACATCACCACCCCTTGAAGCGCATCGGGCACGGCCACGCTGTCGCCCAAGGGGCCCCATTGCAGGATCACCAACTCCTGCGCTGCAAGGGCCAGACCCACGGTGACCAGGATGTGAAACTCGTGCGCTGACGCGTACACATGGCGCAAGACCAGCTTCTCCGTCGCCCAGCCAATGAAGCCGACAACCAAAGGGACGACCAGCAACGCCAACCAGAAGCTCATGCCCCAACGCGTCATCTGATAGCAGAAATAGGCGCCGATCAGATAGAACGCTCCATGGGCAAAGTTCACAAATCGCAGCAGACCAAAAACAATGGACAGGCCGACTGCCAACAGGAAATACAGCATGCCGATGCCGATCCCGTTGATAACCTGTAGCAGATAGATATTCATACAGTGCTCGGGCAACAGACCCAGCAGGCCGCCATGGGGCGGACCCTGGGTTCACCAGTTCTGGAATGGCGTGGCGGTTGCGGCTTGCAGGTAGCCGCCCGCCACGCAGGCCTTGCTGACTGTCAGGCGCGCTTGCAGCCTGTCTTGTCCACCGGCAGGAACGACTTGCCCGAACTGAGCACATCCACGTAGTCGTCCTTGTTCTTCATCTTCGACTTGGCTTTGCCCTTGAGCAGGTAGTAGTTCTTGATGACCTGGTGGTCTTCTTTGCGTACCTCTTCTTCGCCCGTCAGGCCCTGGTACTTGTGTCCCTCGAGTGCGGCGATCACGGCCTTTTGCTCGACCGAGTTGGCCTTGATGATGCCGTCGATCAGCAGCTTGGTGCAGATGTACGAGCCCGCGAGGCTGTAGTTGGGATTGATCTTGAGCTTGTCATTGGTGCGTTTGACCAGATCGCGATTGAGTTCGGAATCCACGGTGTGCCAGTACTGGGCGCCGAAGTAGATGCCGTCGCAGAGGTCGGCGCCCAGCGATTCGAACTGTTCCAGGCCCGAGGCCCAGGCCACCAGAATCGTCATGTTCTTGTGCATGCCAAAGCTCACCGCCTGGCGCAGCGTGTCAGCGCATTGCGCGCCAAAGTTCAGCAACAGCAGTACATCGGGTTTGGCCGCGATCGCGTTGGTGATGTAGCCGCTGAACTCCTTTTCCGCGAGCGAGTGGTAGCTGTTGCCCACATGCTCGATGCCCTTTTCCTTGAAGATGTTCTTGGCTGCCGACAGAAGGCCATCGCCAAAGACGTACTGCGGGGTGATGGTGTACCAGCGCTTGGCCTTGGGCATGGACTCAATCAGCGGTCGCACAGTCTGCTCGACCGCGCCGAAGGTCGGCACCGACCAGCGGAAGGTCGCCACATTGCAGTCCGCGCCCGTGAGTTCGTCAGCTCCGGCAGTGGTGACAAACAGGCCTCCGGCCTTCTCGGCCTCCTTGCCCATGGCCAGGGCCTCGCCCGACAGAATGCCGCCCGCGAAGAAGCGCGCACCTTGCTGCTGCGCCGCTTCCTGCACTTTGCGCACAGCGGTGGCGGGCTTGCCCTCGGTGTCCAGCAGGGTGTAGGCCAGCGGACGATTCAGTGCCTTGCCATATTGCTCAATGGCCAGCTTCATGCCCAGATCGGCAAACTTGCCATTCGCCGCAAACGGGCCCGACATGGGCACGGGACAGCCGAACTGAATGGCACCAGCGACCTGTGCAAACGCACTACGGGTCAGGCCCATGGACGCAGCCAGCGCTGACAGTGCCGAGACTTGCAATATTTGCCGACGTTGCATGAAGGACTCCCTTGAAGGTGAATGGATGGATCGCGTGATTTGCGGCCTCCATAGTGCGCAGCAAAGGGACTTCGTGAACTTTCACGATCTTTCATTTGGATTCATGCGAATCAAGGGTTAACCCTTGATTGCACCAAGAGGGTTTCTCCACGCACCGCGACTGCGCACGCAACTGCCCGCCATGCACCATGAAGTGCCTGGAAGGCGGAGTCCGAAGCGTCGGGATTGCGTGACAACGCGGCCCAGGCCGTGCACTCCCCGGCATGCACTCAGTGCAGGCGGGAGACGTCCTGGGTGATTTGCGCGTCAGCTGTGAACACGTAGCCGATCTGGTGAAGGGTCTTCACGGGCAGTGGTTCCGCAAAGGCTTCCGCCGCCTTCTTGCGCAAGCGCGTGAGAAGCAGGTTCAGGCGTTCTGCGCCGTTCTGGGCGCGCGCGCCGAACAGATGATCGCTCAGCTCGCGCTTGGAGACTTGCTGGCCCTGCGCACGCAAGAGCTGCTGGAAAAACATGAACTCATGGGTCGTCAGCTTGAGCTGTTTGCCGTGCGGCGAGCTCAGCGTCCAGTCCTTGACCGCAAGGACCCATGCGGGCGCCGGAGCACTTTGAGCGCGAACTGAAATGTCCAGGCCGGATGCCGCCGTGCGCGGCGCAAGGCGGTTGGCAGTCGCATCAATGTTCGCAGCCAGCTCCCGCAGGTTGACGGGCTTGACCAGGTAACGATCTGCGCCAGCACGCATGCCGGCAAGGCGGTCATTGAGGGCATCGCGAGCGCTCAGAATGATCACACCCACCTCAGGCCTGGACTTTAGCAGCGAGGCCACGCTCAGGCCATCTTCGCCTGGCAGGCCCAGGTCAAGAATCACCACATCCACGGGCCGCACCGTGAATCCCTTGTAGAAGGCTTCCGCACTCTCGGCGCCCCAGACGCTGTAGCCAGAATCGAGCAGGAACTCTTCGATGCTGTGCAACTGGTCCGAGTCGTCCTCAACAATGGCGATGTGGGGTTTTTGTTGGGTCATGCGGGAAGTGCCTTCGGTCCCTGCGCAAGACGCAATATTCAGGCCACCGAAAAGGGAAGTTCAATCACAAAACACATGCCGGTCGGCGACCGGGACTGCAGCGTAATCGTGCCGCCATGCAGTTCGACTATGCCTTTTACCAAGGCCAGCCCCAATCCGGCACCGGGTTTGCCCTCAGCGGTTCGTCCTCGCCGGTACTTTTCAAACACCTTCTGCTGCTCGTCGGGCTGAATACCCGGGCCCTCGTCTTCGACCGACAGACGACAGCGCCCCGCCTCTCGCGTCACACGCAGCAACACCGTCGTCCCAGCCGGTGCATATTTGAAAGCGTTCGACAGCAGGTTCATCAGCATCACCCGCAGCAGTACCGGGTCGCCATGCAGCGCCGGCAGATCGGCCTGCACTTGCTGCTGCACGGTATGCGCTGTGGACAGCTGGCCGCCGTTTTCCGTGACCCACATGACCATTTCAGCCACATCCACATCCACGGGCTCGAGCGCGAAGTTCTGGCTGTCGATGCGGTCCTGGGTCAGGCAGTTGTCGAAGAAATAGCTCAAGCGCGCAGAACCGCGCAGGATGCGCTGGGCCAGCGCCTCCTGCGCCGGTATGTCCTTGGAGCGCAGCGCCAGCAGTTGACCTGCGGTGTTGATCACCGCCAGCGGCGAACGCACCTCATGCGAAAGCATGGCAATGAAATGGCGTTGATCGAGGACCGTCTGCTCGATGGAAGCGACAGCACTCTCCAGCTCCTGGGTGCGCTGCGCAACCATGGCTTCCAGGTCTTGTGCATGCTCCTGCATATGGCGCGCCATATAGCCCATCGCATCGGCCAACGAGCGCAGTTCACGGATCGGGCTGGACTTGGGTGCCTTGGCCGTCCAGTCATCCTGAGTCAGTCGTGTCGCCCAATCGCTGAGCGATTGCAGCGGACGAACCAGGCGACTGGCGACAAACAGCGAGAAAAGTACGGATGCCAGCATCACAGCCAGTGTGGTGTAGATGGTGTTGCGCAACACCCCGCGCAGCGGAGCATCGAAGCGACTCTCCGGCAGCATGATGGCCATAGTGAGTGTCGGCCCCTTGTGCAACACATGCGTCCACCAACGCATCAGATGCCGCTCGCCACCTACTTCCATGAACTCATGCCCCTCAGCCTGACCGGTGCGCAGGATGTGCTGCCCCAGAGCACGCACCACGGGGTCCCCACTTTCATCCATGCGCGGCCGCCGCTCACCGGCAGCCCCCGTGAGCCCCATGGAGGCATCGGCTGAAGACATGGCTAGCAGCTCTCCAGATGCCTCCGCCAGAAACGCCTTTCCGCCAGACTCCGAAGCGACGGTATTCAAGAAATCGTTCAGCTGCGACAGCGAAACGTCTGCCGTGACAATGCCAATCAGATCGCCGTTCCTGGCACGCAATGGCGCGGATGCCCCCATACCGATCGCACGATAGGCGCCTTGCACGTCCTCGATCTTGTAACGATAGGGTGCGTACCATGACGTCCCGTCGTAATCCAGGGCGTTGGTGTACCAGGGTCTGTTGCGCGCATCAAAATCGATCTCGCTGCGCGAAATCAGCGTGGGCTGGCGTGTCAGCTCATCCACCCGAAAGACCTCCATCGCACGATCTCCGCTGATCGTGGCTCGCATCATGCGCAGCGCCCGGTCACTCCCTAGGGGTGGACGGCTGCCGGCGAAGTACTCGCCCTCCCGCGTCCCCAGAGAGATGAACGTCAACTGCGGCTGCTGGTCAATCTGCAGCATGAACTGCTTCATGAGCTGGTCCGGGTGATCGACCATCAACAGACCGGCACGCGCCTGTTCTACATTGAAAGCCACCGCCCGCTGGGGCACATCGAAAAAAGACAACAGCTTTTCGCGCACCCGCTGCGAGACTTCGTCGGCCAATTGGAGTGCAAAGCCCTCCATCGCGCCCACAGCAGAGCGATAAAAGAGGGTGCCGCTGGCCAGCGAGATCGGCAGGAGAATCGCCAGCAGCGCAAAGGTCAAAAAACTGCGCAGCGCGATGCGGCGAGCAAACATGGGCAGCCTGGGTGAAGTGAGCCTGGAAGGGAAATCGGATTCAAGCACAGATCGGCAGAAGTGCCCGCCCTCGACTTATGGAGCCGTACCAGGCTGCGCGCCGCCCCGACGAGAGCATCCTGCGCAGCCCCATGCCGCCTGAGCCCAGTACCAGACTTCAAGCCAGATTGAGCGCCAGCGCTTTTCCATAAAGCGCCGACAGCTATTATTTAAATAGCATCAAGTCCCTGCCCGCTCCAGCATGGCATGCAGCAGCACGTTGCACCCGGCCTCGATGTGCTCGGGTTTCGCATCCTCGATCTCGTTGTGGCTGATACCGTCCTTGCACGGGATGAAGATCATGCCGCTGGGCGCGAGCTTGGCCATGTAGACGGCGTCGTGCCCCGCGCCCGAGACAGCGGGCATGTGGCTGTAGCCCAGCTTGGCGGCGGCGCGGCCCACGGCCTCCACACACTCGGGCTGGAAGAGTTGCGCGGGGTAGCTCGACACCATCTCGATGTGCACCTGTACGCCATGCTCCTTGGCCACCTGGTCGGCAAAGGCCTTGACCTCGGCAGCCATGGCGTCCACCAGCGCGTCCGTGCTGTTGCGCAGGTCGATGCTGAATTTGACCCGGCCCGGAATCACGTTGCGGCTGTTGGGGAACACCTGCACCATGCCCACGGTGCCGCGCCCATGCGGCGGGTGGCGGTGGGCGGCAGCGACTACGTCTTGCATGATGCGTGTGGCGGCCAGCAGGGCGTCCTTGCGCAGGGCCATGGGCGTGGGGCCTGCGTGGGCTTCCATGCCGGTCACGGTGCAGTCAAACCAGCGGATTCCCAGCACGCCGCTGACCACGCCGATGGTCTTGTCGTTGTCTTCCAGCACGGGGCCTTGTTCGATGTGGGTTTCGAAGTACGCGCCGATGGGGTGGTCGCCGGGCTCCTGGTCGCCGATGTAGCCGATGCGCTCCAGCTCACCCTTCACCGTCTTGCCCTCGGTGTCGGTGGCGGCATAGGCATGCTCCAGCGTGAAGGCTTTGGCGAACACGCCCGAGCCCATCATGACGGGCACAAAGCGGCTGCCTTCTTCATTGGTCCAGAAGGCCACTTCGATGGGGGCCTCGGTCTCGATGCCGTGGTCGTTGAGCGTGCGCACCACCTCGATGCCTGCCAGCACGCCGTAGTTGCCGTCGAACTTGCCGCCTGTGGGCTGGGTGTCGATGTGGCTGCCGGTCATGATGGGCGGCAGGTTGTTGTTGCGCCCGGGGCGGCGCATGAAGCCGTTGCCGATCTTGTCGATGGTGACGCTCATGCCGGCCTCGCGCGCCCAGCGGGTGACGAGGTCGCGGCCCTGCTTGTCCAGGTCGGTGAGGGTGAGGCGGCAAACGCCGCCCTTGGGGGTGGCGCCGATCTGCGCCAGCTCCATGAGTGACGCCCACAGGCGATCTCCGTTGATGCGCAGGTTTTCGATGTCAGTCTTCACTTTGGTGTCCATGGTGTTCTCCGGATGCATTGCAGCGGTTAGCGCGCCACCGCCGTAGGGGCCAGGTCCTGTGCACGCTTTTGCACGGCCTGGAAGTTGGCGCCAAACGCGGGGCGCTTGATGTAGCGGCCCTTGCCCTGCTCCGCCCGCAGGTCGCCGTTGGCAAACACCACGCGGCCCTGACTCACGGTGTGGCTGGGAATTCCGCGCACGGTGCGGCCTTCAAAGATGTTGAAGTCGCCCTTGCTGAACTGCGTCTTGGCCGAGAAGGTCTTGGTGCCTTGCGGGTCCCACAGCACCAGGTCGGCATCGGCACCTTCGCCGATGTAGCCCTTGCGCGGATAGATGTTGAACAGCTTGGCCGCGTTGGCCGAGGTGATGGCTACAAACTCGCTGGGCGTAAGTCGACCGGTGTTCACGCCACCATCCCACAGCGCGGCCATGCGTTCTTCCACGCCGCCTGTGCCGTTGGGGATCTTGGCAAAGTTCTCCTTGCCCATGGCCTTTTGCGCAGCGCAGAAGGTGCAGTGGTCTGTCGCCGTGGTGTGCAGCTGGCCCGACTGCAGGCCGCGCCACAGCGCCTCCTGGTGGCCCTTGGGGCGGAAGGGCGGGCTCATCACGTAGGCGGCGGCCTTGGCGAAGTCGGGGTCGCGGTACACGCTGTCATCCACCAGCAGGTGGCCCGCCAGCACCTCGCCGTACACGCGCTGGCCGCGCGCACGGGCGCGGGCAATCGCGTCGGCCGACTCCATGCAGCTCACATGCACCACGTAGATGGGAACGCCCAGCACGTCGGCAATGGCAATGGCGCGGTTGGCGGCCTCGGCCTCGACCATGGGCGGGCGCGACAGCGGGTGGCCCTCGGGGCCGGTGATGCCCATCTTGGCGACCTCTTGCTGCAGCAGGTACACCAGCTCGCCGTTTTCGGCGTGCACCGTGGGCATGGCGCCCAGCTCTAGCGCGCGCTTGAAGCTGTTCACCAGGGTTTCGTCATCGCACATGATGGCGTTCTTGTAGGCCATGAAGTGCTTGAAGCTGTTCACCCCCTCGTCCTGCACCAGCGTGCCCATGTCGGCGCGCACCTGCTCGCTCCACCAGGTGATGGCGACGTGAAACGAATAGTCAGCGGCCGACTTCTCCGCCCAGCCGCGCCACTTGCGATAAGCATCCAGGATGGGTTCTTGCGGATCGGGGATCACGAAGTCGATGATGCTCGTGGTGCCGCCCGCCAGCGCGGCGGCCGTGCCGGTGAAGAAGTCGTCCATGGTGACGGTGCCCATGAACGGCAACTGCATGTGCGTGTGCGGGTCGATGCCGCCGGGCAGCACGTACTGGCCGCTGGCGTCCAGCGTCTGCGCACCTGCGGGGGCCTGCGCCGCAGCCCCATCCCCCACGGCCACGATGCGGCCATCGACGCACAACACATCGGCGCGCTGTTCACGGTCGGCGTTGACCACGGTACCACCGCGGATCACAAGGGCTTGGGTCATGGGGGGTCTCCTTCAGGGATGCGGATCAGATCAAAAAAAGGCCCTGCACTGGCACCAGGCCCAGGCAGGGCCAAGGGGTCACTTCTTCTTGGCAGTCAGGTAGTAATAGGTGCCGGCCACGGCCAGGCTGAAGAACCAGCCAAAGTCGAACAGCGCCAGCAGCAGGCCGGGCACAGCCGCCTTGTCGATCACGCCCGACACGGCCAAGTAGCCCGGCAGGCAGGGCAGCACACCCAGCGCAAAGGCAATCAGCGCCTGCACGTTCCAGCCATTGCTGTACTCGTATTCGCCGCCGCGGCGGTACAGGTCGTCCACCTTCAGCTCGCTCTTGCGCACCAGGTAGTAGTCCACCAGCAGGATGCCCGCGATGGCGCCCAGCAGCGTGCCGTAGCCGCCCAGCCAGGTGAACAGGTAGCCGCCCGAGGTGGCCAGCAGCTTCCAGGGCATGAACACCAGGCCAATCAGCGCGGCGATCAGGCCACCCATGCGGAAGCTGATCTTGGACGGTGCGACCTGGCTGAAGTCATACGACGGCGACACCAGGTTGGCGGCGACGTTGGTGGTCAGGTTGGCCAGCAGGATCACCAGCAGGCCCACGCCCGCAGCCACGCTGCCCATTTGCGTGAGCAGGCCGTCGGGGAACAACTGTGCCTTGCCATACAGGATGGCTGAGGCCGAGAAACCAATCACACCCACCATGGAGAACAGTGCCATGGGAATCGGCAGGCCGATGGCTTGGCCCATGACCTGGTCCTTTTGCGACTTGGCAAAGCGCGTGAAGTCCGGGATGTTGAGCGCAAGCGTAGCCCAGAAGCCGACCAGGCCCGTCAGCGCCGCCCAGGTCTTGGGGCCACCCTCGACCACCTTGGCAGGCAGGTTGAAGAGCTGGCCCGAAGGCACCTTCATCATCAGCACCACGACGAGCGCGATGGACGCAATGATCATCAGCGGCGCGGCGATCACTTCGAGCTTGCGGATGGACTCTGGGCCCTTCCAGATGAAGTAGATGTGCACTGCCCAGAACGCGAGGAAACACATGAACTGCGAGGTGCTGATGGTCTGCCCCTCGGCCGGGCCCGCGAGCCCCATGCCCAGGATGTTCAGGAAGCCATGCAGCGCCAGCGCGCCGAAATAGCAGTTGATGGAGAACCAGCCACACGCCACCAGGCCGCGCAACACGGCAGGAAGGTTGGCGCCTTTCACACCGAACGAAGCGCGCGCCAGCACCGGGAACGGCACACCATATTTGGGCCCCACGCGGCCGATCAGCACCATGGGCACGAGCACGATGCAGTTGGCCAGGAACACCAGCCACACCGCCATCTGCCAGGTGAAGCCCTGGTCCAGCATGGAGCTGGCCATGGTGTAGGTGGGCACACACACGACCATGCCCACCCAGAGTGCAGCGAAGTCTTTCCAGGTCCAGTGTCGCTGCGCGGCGGTGGTGGGGAGCAGATCTTCATTGGCGAGCGTGTTGGAGGCTCCGCCGGGCATTAGCCCCGCCACATGGGCAGCGCTGCCGGTACTGTTGGTCATGCCTGTACTCCTGTCAAAGACGTCGTTGGGGTTGCACACAACCCGCCGTCTGTTTCAGCGCCCTCACGCTGGCAGATGGCGGGCAAAGGGAAGCGAGCGATGCTAGAGATCACGCAAGAACTGCACCAGATGCAGTGCAGCATGCGTTGCAAATCAGCACCACAACGGGTGCTGTCACAACGCCTTGCAGGGTCTGTGGCACACGCACGCATGGGCCGCATATCAAGCCGCTGCAGACACGCGCTGCGGGTTGTTGGGGTGCGTGGTCCAGTTGGCGTATTCGCCGGTCACCTTCTTGCCTGTGCGCACATCAACTTCGCCCGGCTCCAGCGCGCGCATGGTGATGCACTCAGGCACGGGGCAGATCGACACGCACAGGTTGCAGCCCACGCACTCGGCCTCGTTGATCTCGAACTTGCGCACGCCACCCTCTTTGGTGAAGGTGATGGCCTGGTGCGAGGTGTCTTCGCACACCACATGGCAGCGGCCGCACTGGATGCAGGCGTCCTGGTTGATGACGGCTTTTTCAATGTGATTGAGGTTGAGGTTCTTCCAGTCCTTGACCGTGGGCACGGCCTGGCCTTTGAAGTCGTCGAGCGTGGCGTAGCCGTGCTCGTCCATGAAGTTGGACAGCCCATCGCACATGTCCTGCACGATCTTGAAGCCGTACACCATGGCTGCCGTGCACACCTGCACCGTGCCGCAGCCCAGCGCAATGTATTCGGCCGCATCGCGCCAGGTGGTGATGCCGCCAATGCCGCTGATGGGCAGGCCCGCGGTCTGCGCGTCGCGTGCAATCTCGGCCACCATGTTCAGCGCGATAGGCTTGACGGCCGGCCCGCAGTAGCCGCCGTGCGAGCCCCAGCCGTCGGTGCTCGGGCTCATGACCATGCGGTCCAGGTCCACGCCCATGATGGAGTTGATGGTGTTGATCAGCGACACCGCATCGGCCCCGCCCGCCTTGGCGGCGCGTGCGGGCTGGCGCACATCGGTGATGTTGGGGGTGAGCTTCACGATCACGGGCAGCTTGCTGTAGTGCTTGCACCAGGCGGTGACCATCTGGATGTATTCGGGCACCTGGCCCACGGCCGCGCCCATGCCACGCTCGCTCATGCCGTGGGGGCAGCCGAAGTTGAGTTCGATGCCGTCGGCGCCGGTGTCTTCCACCAGCGGCAAGATGGCCTTCCAGCTCTGCTCCTCGCACGGCACCATGAGCGAGACGATCATGGCGCGGTCCGGCCAGTTGCGTTTGACGCGTTTGATCTCTTCGAGGTTGGTGTGCAGCGGCCGGTCAGTGATCAGCTCGATGTTGTTCAGGCCGATCACACGGCGGTCTTGCGACATCAGCGTGGAGTAACGCGGGCCGTTGACGTTGACCACCGGTGGGTCTTCGCCCAGCGTCTTCCACACCACGCCGCCCCAGCCCGCCTCAAAGGCGCGGGTGACGTTGATCTCTTTGTCGGTGGGTGGTGCGGAGGCGAGCCAGAAGGGGTTGGGGCTTTGGATGCCCAGGAAATTGCTGCGAATGTCTGCCATGGGGTGCTCCCGTGAAAACTGGGGTGAAGGGGTTCAGGCCATCAATGCGGCGTGGATGGAGACAGCGGCCACCTTGCCGTGCTCCACCGCCTCCACCGTGAGGTCGCGGCCGCCCACACGGCAGTCGCCACCGGCCCACACGCGCGCCAGGCTGGTCTGGCCTTCGGCATCGGTGGCGATGCGCCCGCCCTCCAGCGCAATGCTTTTGCCCACAGGCTCGGCCACAAAGGTCTGGCCAATGGCCTTGAGCACCATGTCGGCATCGAGCGTGAAGGTCTCGCCGGTTTCCACCAGCTTGCCGCCGCTCAGTGCCGTGGCGGCAAAGCGCACGCCCTTGACCGCACCGCCTTCGCTCAGCACTTCCTTCGGTGCCGCCCAGTGGCGGATGGTCACGCCATTCGTCTGCGCCCATTGCTGTTCCACGGCCGATGCCGACATGGCCTCTGCGCCCCGGCGGTAGACGATGGTCACCTCTTCCGCGCCCAGCTTGCGCGACTGCACGGCGGCGTCCACCGCCGTCATGCCGCCGCCAATCACCACCACGCGGCGGCCAACGGGCAGGGTCGAGAGGTCAGTGCTCTGGCGCAGCTCGGCGATGAAGTCCACCGCATTGCGCAGGCCGGTGGCCGTGGGCTCGGCCACGCCCAGCGCGTTCACGCCCTGCAGGCCCAGGCCCAGGAACACGGCGTCGTACGCGCCCAGCAGGCTGTCGAGCGTGATGTCACGGCCCAGTTGCTGGCCGGTGCGCACCTCGATGCCACCGATGGACAGCAGCCACTCCACCTCCTTCTGCGCGAAGTTGTTGGTGGTTTTGTAGCTGGCAAGGCCATATTCATTGAGGCCGCCCAGCTTGGGGCGCGCCTCGAACAGCACCACGTCATGCCCGCGCACGGCCAGACCATGCGCACAGGCCAGGCCCGCAGGCCCAGCGCCCACCACAGCCACGCGCTTGCCAGTGGCGGCTGCGCGCTGGAACAACGGTGCACCCGGCTTTTCAAAAAATGCGTCAGTCGCATAGCGCTGCAACGAGCCGATCTCCACCGGCTTGTCTTCGTTGGTGTTGCGCACGCAAGCCTGTTCGCACAGCACCTCAGTGGGGCACACCCGGGCACACATGCCGCCCAGCGGGTTGGCCTCCAGGATGGCGCGGGCCGCGCCCCGGTTGTTGTCCTGCGCGATGCGGTGGATGAACGAGGGAATGTCGATACCCGTGGGGCAGGCCGTGGCGCAGGGGGCGTCGTGGCAGTAGTAGCAGCGCTCGGCCTCGATCAGGGCCTGGGGGCGGGTGAGCGGCGGATGTGCGTCGCTGAAGTTGGCGGCGTAATCAGCCAGGTTCAGGCGTGCGGCATGAATGCCGCAGGCACGGCTTGCGGGTGTGTCCATCAGGTTTCCTCCGAGAGGGTCAGGGTGGGGGTCTGGGCGCAGGCCATGCAGGCCGCCATGCGCGCCCGTGCCGCGCAGCACTGGCTGCGCATGCGGCTGGGGCCAGCCAATGCAGCGCAGGCGCAGGCGCCTGTGCTTGCAAACTTCGGAGGTTTCATCGTGGGCCTCGCTGTAGGATTCAGGTGCCCGCTGCTTTGGTGCAGCGGTGCCCTGTGTGGTGGTTCAATTTACCAACCCGTAAAAATTTACCAATTGGTAAAATCCCTAGAGCAAACCCCGTGCCAGCCAAATCGCCGCAAATCTCCGTCCCACGCCAGCGAAATGCCAGTTTTTGGCCCCTGGCTTGTTCC